>CAZPOY010000020.1:1307-23879 GCA_964588345.1 uncultured Thermoplasmata archaeon | reverse complement strand
CTTAAGTAAAATGACCATTATCCCTCCTTCATGGGAGGCGTTGTTAGCCGTGCCTGAAGAGAAAACGGGTTTTGCTTTCGCGGTACTGCTCATTCTATCCTTCAACATCGTTCTCACAGGGGCCGCCGTCAATACGTTTTTTTCTGTCCCAGACACTCCAGACATGACATCCACCCAACCCGTGGGAGACCCGCTAACGGACCGGCTTATCATCCTTCAGGTCGACGGCCTGCGAAGGGATTTTGCCTTTGACCCATCGGTCATGCCCAACGTCACCAAAATGAGAAACGAGGGTGCCGGCGGGCAGTGCCTCACGCCCGACATAGTCATGACGTCGATATGCATAAAGACCATGTGGACGGGCATTGAACCGGACATCCTCTCCATCATCCAAAACTGGGACCCACCCATGGTGGAGGAGGACAATTTTTACCTGCAGGCACATGAGGCGGGCTATAAGATAGCCATGTTGGGGGACCAGTCCCTTGGCAACCAGTTCGGAAAATGGGCCGACTACCAGAAGCTCGAGGCCTTCGGCGGAATCATGAACATCAACGAATCCGACGAGAAGGTCTGGGACCACGCCACGGAAATGCTGGAAAACGAATCCCTGGACATCATAAATTTCCACACCTGCGGTCTGGACCACGCCGGGCACGTCTACACGGTCAGAAGTCCGGAATTCCTGGCCAAGGCCAAGGAGATTGACGAAAAAGTTGGTTTCCTCATGAACACGCTGGGAGAAAACGATACGCTTCTCCTTGTGGGCGACCACGCCCAGACGGATTCGGGCATGCACGGTTTCGGCAACTACGAATCCCGGGACGTCGTGGCGTTGTACTGGGGCAAAGGCATAGCAGAAGGTGTCGAAGTCGACATGAGGACCAGAGACGTTGCATCAACCACCTCCGTTCTCATGGGACTACCCATACCAGCATCGAGCCAGGGGGTCCCCCGGGTTTCCGTTTTCAATTTGACCGAGGAGCGAAGGGCCGAAATATTGGTTCACGCCGTTAAGACGAGAAATCGCTTTCTCCAAAAATTCGAAAATGCAAGCGGCGAGGACATGACCGATTGGACTTACAGGGTTGTAGAGGCGGAATCGCTCATCATGACGGGGAGATACGCCGATTCCATCTTTCTTTCGGAAAGTACGCTTGAAGAAATGTACGTCGAATATCACTCGGTCACCGAAATGGATGAGTTTTCGCTTATTCCCGTTTTCCTCTCTTTCTTCTTCATAGGTTTGCTCGTTTTCGTCTCATCGAAAATCGGTTATTCATCCAAGGCGTTTATGGTGGTCCGGTGGGTTCTTCCCATCGTTATCCTCCTAACGGGACTGGCCGATTTCGCCCTGGGATTGTATCAAAACGGCGTGGCAAGGGAACCTTATTGGCGTTGGGGACTTTCCATCTTCACCCTGGGTATCACCGGACTTTTCACGGGTATCGGTCTAAGGTTTTCCCGGTCTAACGTAGTGGATTGGGTTTGCAACAATATTCGCCTTGTCAGCGGGTCGATTCTCGTTGCCATATTAACCGCATTGACGGTTCTTATGTTGCACACGTATGTTTTGCACTGGGTATTCGACCTTTCTGGATACGGAAAAACCGTTCTTTATCTAGGAGGTTCCATCGTGGGCGTAGCCGCAATTGGGGCCGTTGTCTACAGTGCAAGGCGCGCCATCAACAAGGAAAACTACAGGACATTGTTCTTAATTATCACGGGAATCACCGTTCTTCTATCCGCCATATACATCCGCATATTTGCCCTCCTGGGACTGGGTTATCTGGCCGTACTGGCGGGTTTTGTGGCACGCGGAGCTAGGAATAAAGAAAATGGGGGCATTTGGGATAAGGTTGCCGTTGCTGCGGGAATCGTTTCCTTCATCGTCATGGCACTCATAGCCGTCCCGGACATCGCCTACGAGCACATTACCCACTGGACACACGTCACCCTCCAGAACTGGTCGATTTTATGCTATCCCACCGCCGTTGCGGTTTTTTCCGTTTTCATGGCGTTCAAGATTCGACGGTCCGGGAGCGTTGGGAAGGGGGGATTGGCCTTGTCGGCCGCCATCATTCTTCTTGCCCTGGTTTTTCAATTCATTCCGATGGAAATTACCCTGGCACGCGATTGGACGGCGAGGTTCGTCATTTTCGCAGGCATATCGTCTCTATTGGTCTGGTTATATCAAGAAAAAACCGACTGCGTTCTCCTTTCGGCGTTTGGACTTTTCGTGCTGTTGGCCGACCCGGGGCAGTCCCTGGTTTTCGCATTTATACTGATGTTTACCGTATTCATTTTCAAGGGATGGGGGGACCTTGAAGTCCCTGATAAACTCAGACTTCCTGGATTCGTGTTTCTCTTCCTGTCCGTCACCGTCCTGTCGTTCTTCTCTCTTGGCAACACGTACGGATTCACTTCGCTTGACGTCAGGGTTACCAGCGTCGGCATGTCGGGTTTTTTCTTTCCCTGGGCCGTGGGCGTAATCGTTCTCAAATATTCCCTTCCGCTTCTTATCTTCATAACGTTGTCAAAACAATCGGGCAATGAAGGGACGAGGGGCATTGTATTCGCTTTGCTGGTCCTTCTTGCAAGAAATCTTTTCATCGGCATCTCCCTTTTTACGGACGTAAAGGATTACCAGTTCATCATCGCATTCACGGGCGAACTTCTTTTCAACCTCGTGTTCCTCATGGGCATCACCTTCTGGTACATGGCGGAATGGAAAATGAAAAAGGGAAGTCGTCTTGCCGGTTTCAAGCGGGATTAGCTCATTTCCTGATGTCCGTGACTATCCGTCCGTCTTCGATTTCCACGATGCGGTCCGTCTCCTCGGCAATCTTTCTGTCGTGGGTGACGATGATGAAGGTCGTTCCGAACTTTTTGTTTATCTCGCGGAAAGCGTCGTAGACGTTGCGGGTCGTCTTGGTGTCGAGATTGCCCGTGGGTTCGTCGGCTAAAATCAGCTTCGGGTTGTTCATGAGTGCCCTTGCAATGGCCGTCCTCTGTTGCTGGCCCCCAGACATATTCGTGGCGAGATTGTCCTTAACTTGGCCGATGCCCATTATTTCGAGAAGCTCCTCGGCCCTTTTGTATATTTCCGGCGTAGGTTTCTTCTTGCTTATCAGAAACGGCATCATCACGTTTTCCAATGCGGTGAATTCAGGAAGAAGATAGTGGAACTGGAACACGAACCCCAGGGTTTCGTTTCTCAGACGAGCGAGTTCGTTCTTCTTCATGGTGTCGGTGCGGACCGAACCCACGTATACTTCTCCCGACGTGGGCCTGTCCAGGGTTCCCATGATGTTCAGAAGCGTGGATTTTCCGCTCCCCGATTCACCCACAAGCGAATTGAAGGATCCTTCTTCGAATTCCATGTCCACGTCGAAGAGCACTTTCGTCTCCACATTTGTAAAATAGCTCTTGTTCACCTTGACAAGCTTCAGCACGTCACCCATCACGAATCACCTCGATGGGGTCGAGTTTGGAGGATTTTCTCGCAGGAATGAACGATGCCACGGTGGCGGAGATGACAGCAATTACAGCTGAAATGGCGATGAAGCCATAATCGAAAACGAGGGGAACAATCTGCGACCCGTCTGGATTTCTAACCAACTGGACGAATGCATAGAAAAGAAAAATGCCCAGAAAAACGCCTAGTACGGTTCCAATGGTTCCCAGGAGAAATCCCTCCGTGAGAAAGACCAAACTGGCATCTCTGTCGTTAATGCCCATGGCCTTGAGGATGCCTATCTGCTTTCTTTTCTGTATCACCGTGATTGCCAGAACGCTCGCGATGGCGATTACAACGGAAATTACGATGAACACCTGTATCATGAGACTTGAGGTGCTCTGTGCGGAAAGGGCGTTGAGAAGGTCCTCGTTTTCCTCTTCCCAACTGGTAATCCCCACCATGTCCATGGTCGTCCTCTCCTCAACCCCTTTTTTGATGGAGCTGGCTTCGAAAACGTCCCTCACCTGCATCTCAACGGAAGTTATCCGGCCCTCTTGGCCCAAAAGCTCCTGGATGCTGGAGATGGTCGAAAGGCACCATCGCATGTTCTGTCCGCTTGTCCCGAGGTCGAAAATGCCTGTTAGATTCATTTCATAAGAAGAACCGGAGGGAATGGAAATCGTCACGGCATCCCCCACAGACAGTGAAAGTACTTCGCATAACCCCTCTCCAAGAAGGATTTCGCCGTCGTCCTGGTAAGGCCTGCCCTCGATGATTGAATTCGATATGCCGTATATGCCGTCTGCCCGGGACAGTTCCATCCCCCTCAGCGTCACGGGCTTGGTGCGGTTGTTGGAAGCCACGACGTACCCCCCTTGGGATATCACGGGATTCACATTGATGATTTTCGAATAACCGTCCAGCTCTGCAACCGTTGGTTCCCAATCTGAAATTGTGCCGGTATCGTTGGTTGACGAAATTGTGATGTGTGACGTGGACCCGATGGTGTCTTCCACAAGCCCCACCTGGAGGCTTCCTATCAAGCTCCCGACGTAAATCTGAACGGATATGCCAATGGCGATGCCCAGGACTATGAGAACCGTCTGGGCCTTGTCGGACTTGAGGAATTTGTATGCGATTTTGAACGGAAGCAAATTCATGCCTCCCTTCTGCATTCTTTCGCCAAATCCAATTTGGATATATCTTCATAAGTCTGCAAAAGAAGGTCGGCTCCCGCTTCCTCGCAGAATCCGGGGTTCGACTTGAATGCCTGGCCCCTTACGATTATTTTGGGCCAGTCTTTACCTTCCGTCACTTTTCTTATCTTTTCAATGGTCCTTTTTGCGGATATGAGATTGTAGTGGTTCGTGACGCTCAGAACGACGTATTTCGGGCGGGTGTGGGATGTGGCGCTTATGATTTCGTCCTGTGGCGTATTTGCCCCGACGAAAGAAACGTCGTAACCGTTGAGAGAAAAGAAGTCGGCAACCATTCTGGCACCTATTTCGTGATATTCCTCGCTGGGGCATACGACCAGCACTCTTCCTTTGGATTCGGAAAATTTCTTACGCTCCTTGATGATGAAGGGATACGCGCATTCGATGATGGTTCGGACGATGGAGGTTCTCAGATGCTCCTTCCAGATGCAGACGTGGTCTTCCAGCCTGCACGTGTTGTCGTTCAAGGAAGGCATGAGGATGTCGGTGTAGAGTTCCACTACGGTGAGTTCTCCCTTTTCAAGCCATGAAACGGCCATCTCAACGCAGGCATCTTTGTTCTCATCTTCGAAAACGGCGAAAAACTCCTGGTATTTATCCTCGTTGGGCATCCTAATCAGATGGGAATGACCTTATGGATTTTTATCCTTGCCCTTGAACAACGTTCTTTTTCTCTCCGTCGCGAATCTTTCTCATCTTGCCCGTCTTGATGGCCCATTCGAAGCGCTTGGATTCACTGTCGGCGACCAGGACCCGGTCCCCCGGCGAATATTTTCTCTTTGTCGCCCAGTCCTTGAAACCGGATACGACCCGGTAGCTTGTGGCATCCTCGACCTTCCCGGGCTTGGCCACGGGCTTTCCCTTTTTCATCTGCGAGTAGTTGCCGGCATAGGTGTCTAGTTCGCCGTCCTTGAGCACACCCGTTTTGTTGCATACGCTGTCGAGGAAATAGCGGTCATGGGTAACTATCAGCAGGGTTCCCGGATAATCGGAAAGAGCCCTTTCAACGGCGTGTTTGGAATCGATGTCAAGGTAATTGGTGGGCTCGTCCATTATGAGCAAGTTGTTCTTCCGTGCTATCATCATTGCAAAGGTGGCCCTGGCCCTTTCGCCCCCCGAAAGCGTGCTCACGGGTCTCTCCACCGCTTCTCCCCGAAGAAGGAATCGGGCCAGGAGCGCCCTGACCTTCTGTTTCTGGTCCGGTCCCAAAACTTCCAATAGCTGTTCCTCCACGCCCCTTTCCACATCCAGGTCGCAGTGTTCTTGGTCGTAATAACCAATCTTTGCGCCGGGCGCTACCCACAATTCGCCCTGGCAACCCAGTTCTCCGGTGATGACCTTCAAAAGGGTGGATTTTCCCGAACCGTTGGGTCCGATGATGCCCATTTTATCATCACTTTCAAGGTCTATGTCAGCGCCGTTCAGGACCGTCCTCCCGCCACGGGAACACCTTATGCCCTTTCCCATGATGACGTTTCTTCCTGATTTATGAGCCGAGTCGATTGAAAGGGCCATCTCATTCTTCTCGAAAACCTCTTCCGGTGCGTCCATCCTTTCGATCATCTTCTGCCGGGTCTTGTGGGTCGAACCGAAGCTGTTCTTGCTGTACATTTCACGGGCGATGCGCTCTTGCCTCTCCTTTTCCGATTCGTATTTTTCCCGGGCCAGCATCCTCCTCTTCCGCTCTTCCTCCTTCTTCTCTACGAATTCCGTGTAATTGCCCGAATACGTGGTGGTCCTTCCATCTTCGATTTCCACGATGCGCTTGGCGATGTTGTCAAGGAAATACCGGTCGTGGGATACGACGATGATGCCCCCTTTGTATCGCGAGAGGTAGTTCTCCAGCCATTCGACGGTTCCGATGTCCAGATGGCTCGTTGGTTCGTCCATGAGAAGAAGGTCCGTGTCCTCGGCCTGAACAAGCACCCTGGCCAGCATAACCTTTGTCTTTTCTCCACCGCTCAGTTCGCCCATGGTTCTACTTGCGACCTCTGGAGAGAGGCCCACTTTGGAAAGCGCTTCCACCCCTTTTGACGACAAGGCGTGTGCACCTGATTCGCCGTATTCTTCCTGAAGTCGCGAATATTCGCCTGCCACCTCTGACCAGTCCCTCCCCTCCATCTTTTCAGGAGAGGCCATCAGCCCTTCCAAGTGGGTAATCTCGTCCTTTATCTTGCTGATTCTTCCGAAGGGGGTTCCCACGACCTTGGAAACCACGGACCGGCCACCAAAATCCGAATGTTGGGGAAGATAGCCGATCTTTCTGGATTCGAGCCGCACCTCGCCAGAATCAGGCGTCTCCTCGCCGATGACCATTTTTAGAAGGGTCGATTTGCCCGTGCCGTTGGCTCCCACCAGCCCTATTGATTCGCCACGTCTGAGATGTATGTCCGCCCCTTTTAGAACGTCTTTGGGGCCGTACGATTTTGCAATGGATTCCACTTCAAGGAGCACGAATTAGCGGAAAGGGGCATGCATAAAATATTTATTGGCTCTCTTTTCCCCAACCATTATATACTGTATGTTTTTTCGACGCAAAGACAACTGATGAACTCCGGTGATGGGGTCTTTGAAATGTGGAACAGGCGTTCCTCTCATCTTTGGCCAAAAAACGGTCTCAAAGACTCGCAATTCATCAAGGGGTTCCACGGTGGGATATCAATGGGAAAGAAACCAAAGAACCGATGGATGATAGTCGTCGGAGCGATGTTGATACAGCTTTGTCTCGGAGCCATATACGCCTGGTCCGTTTTCACCCCGGCCCTGGCGGCGCCACTGCCTGAAAATTTCAACGACGTCAATACTGTTGACGGCATAGACCTCATCGTTGGCGGCGATGACCTCGTGGTCAATGAAGAGAGCACCATTCTCCTCACTTTCCAACATAATGATGCCACCGTTTCCATGGACAACGTTACCGTGACGATGGAGCTTAGAGATGAGAACGGCGACGACATCAAAAGTCTTGATCCGATTGAGGCCACCCCCTCGGGGGACAGCTACACCTTCAACGTTGAAGTGGAAGAAGCGGGAAACTGGCATTACGTCGTTTCAGCCGAATATAACGGAACGGAATTGACCCAGAACTTCGACGTCCTTGAAAAGGTCGGAACGGGCAAATTCGGATTCTCCAAGACCCAGACCCAGGCCGTATTCTCGGCGGGACTGGCCACCTTTGCATTCGTCATGATAATAGCCGGAAGGCTTCAGGCAAAATTCGGACCCCGTACCATTGCCCTTCTAGGCGGTGCCGTGCTGGGCCTTGGATACATCGCCGGGTCCTTCGTCGGCACTTCTTTCATCGGTCTTTTGCTCACCATCGGAATACTCGGCGGTGCGGGCATAGGCCTTGCATACGTCGTCCCCATTGCCGTGGGCGTGAAATGGTTCCCCGACAAAAAGGGACTCATCTCTGGATTGGCCGTGGCTGGCTTCGGTTTTGGTGCCCTTCTCTGGATAAAATTGGCAACCGGCTTCGTCTTTGGCCCCGTGAGTCTTTCGGGTGACTGGGGCGGCCTTTTTGAGACCTTTAGTGTTTCTCAGGTATTCCTCATTTACGGAATTGCATTCCTGGTAGCCGTGGTTTTAGGGGGACTTGTGATGGTCAATCCCCCTGAAGATTGGAAACCCGAGGGCTGGGAACCTCCCAAGGCCACGGAAAAAGACGCTTCGGGAAGCGTAAATTTCACAGCAAAGGAGATGTTGAAAACGCCGCAATTCTACGGACTGTGGACAATGTTCGTATTTGGCGCCCTTGCCGGACTAATGGTCATTGGCATCATCGCCCTTTTTGGCATTTCAGCCCTGAAGGATTCGGGATACACAACTGCCGAGGCAGCGACAATTGCTGGAACCGCCATGGCCCTGTTTTATTCATTGAGCAACGGGATTGGCAGAATTGCTTGGGGGGCCATATCGGATAAGATAGGCAGGAAGACATCGCTCATCGTGATGTTCGGCCTGCAGGGCCTTATGATGATTGCATTTTATTTCGTAGGCGGAAACGAATATCTCCTTTACATTGGTGCACTCGTCGTGGGATTCAATTTCGGGGGCAACTTTGCCCTGTTCCCTGCAGCCACGGCGGATTTCTTCGGAGACAAGACGGTGGGGCTCAATTACGGTTGGGTATTCAGCGCATACGGCATCGGTGGCATCATTGGGCCATTGCTGGGAGGATACATGGGTGACCACGAAATATGGCTCTGGGCCTTCATCCCGGCCGGCATTGCATGCTTGGTAGCCATGGTCATTGGAATATTCCTAAAACCACCCGTCAAGGAAGAAGGCGACACGTCCGAAACAGATGCCGGAGAAGTAGTGGAAGAATAAGCGTCCGACCATTCAGCCGAAGTGGTCGAAACCGCCTTTCAGAGAAACCCTCTTTTCTCCAATTATGAGGGTTCTCTTCTTTTCCTTCATCGTCTTGCCGACGTTGGTGAATTCTACTCCTGAACGGCGGATGTCTTCTTCCTGGTCTGGATGATAGGTGAATACGAGTTCAAAGTCCTCGCCCCCCGTTAGTGCCCATTTCAGCGCCGACCGCCTTAACGATTCTGCGAATTTTGACACCTCTTTTGAAATGGGGATGCTGTCCCCGTCTATTACCACGCCAACGCCACTCTCTTGGCAGATGTGACCCACGTCTCCGGCCAAACCGTCGGAAACGTCTATCATGCTAGTTGCGTATCTTCGCAGGATGCGTCCCCATTCCAGCCGGGAGACGGGTTCGGAGTGGTCTTTTCTGCATGAAGAAACCTTGCCTGAAATGAAGGATTGAAGCCCTGCTTCGGCTTTACCAAGATTTCCCGTGACCGCCACGTTGTCTCCGGGATTGGCGTTGGAACGAAGGACGGCCTGGTCTTTCTCCACGAACCCGAGCATCGTAATGGAGAGGGTCGTTCGGTTGCTTCTTGTAGTATCCCCCCCGACGATGTGAAATTCATTCCTCTTGCATGAATTGTTAAATCCTTTGTAAAGGGCATCGGCCAGTTCAACGCCACCTCCTCTTTTCAGGCCCAAGGAAACAAAGGCCCAGCGCGGAAATCCCCCCATCGCTGCAATGTCAGAAACGTTGCTTTCCATGGCTTTGACTCCTACCTGAAATGGAGCGGACCAGTCGAAGCGGAAATGGACGTCCTCCACAAGCATGTCCGTAGTGACGAGAAGGTCGTATTCTTCGTTGTAATCAATGACGGCGGCATCGTCACCGACGCCTCTTTTGACGCCCTCGACCGCTTCTCGCGAAGTAAGCCGGTCGATGAGCCCGAATTCTCCTCCGATGTCTTCGATTTTCATGTCTGCCCCAGCATAAACGGTTGAAGGGTTTATTCTTTTCTTTCCTTTTTTGCCCCTGCAACCGCTTTTTCAAACTGGGAAACGGCCTGGGCAACGTCCTGGGTGACCACGGTGGCCGAGATGGCGCATGCGGAATCCGCGCCTTTCTTTACAAGGTCTCTTACGTTTTCCATCTTCACCCCACCGATGACCGTCACGTGGAGGTCGGTCTCTTTTCTCACCTTTTCAACGAAATTGGCCCCCAGCCCTGGACCTGCGTCTTCTTTAGTGGGCGTTGCCCACACCGGGCTAACGGCAACGTAATCCGCACCAAATTCTTCAGCGACCCTCAAATCTTCAAGCGAACCGATGGAAACGCCTATGATGCCGTTGAAATGCTTTCTTGCTTGTTTCAGGGGTAGGTCTTTTTGTCCCAAATGGATGCCGTCGGCACCCACGGCCAAAGCGATGTCCATCCTATCGTTGATGATGAGGTCCACCCCCTTTTGCCTGGTAAGTTCCCGAAGTTCCTTGGCCTCCAGGTACATGTCCAACGTCTCACCCCTCTTTTTCCGATATTGGACCACCCTTGTTCCGCCTTGAATGGCCGCCCTCGCATCCTCAAGGGGGTTATTTAGCGTGAGTTTCTCATCGGTTATGAAGTAAAAGTTCCAATCGTTCATACGATTTCAACCCGGACCCGTCCCGAGATGAGCACGTCATCAAGGTTTTCAACGGCGTCGAAGAACGACTCCTTGTATGTCATTGCTCCTCGCACGTCTTCATTCTCGGCAGCGATTTCACCTGCTATGCCATAGGCACAGAGGGCCGACGAAGTTGCTTTGAGAACGTCCCGTTCAACGGCACAGAAGGAACCTATGACGCTTCCCGCCATGCATCCCGTTCCTACAACCCGGCTCATCATTTCATGACCGTTCTTGACCTGAACCGTTTGCGCCCCGTTGGAAACCACGTCGGTCTTGCCTGTTGCAGCAACGACGCTTTCCGTCATCGTTGCTAGTTTTGATGTAAGTTCTACGATGTCTCCTTCGAGGGAAATCGATTCGACGCCCTTGACTTCCGCTGCCGCGCCAGCCAGAACGGCGATTTCACCGTGGTTGCCCTTGATGACGGCGATGTTAATTTCCGAGAGCAGCTTCTTTGACATCTGAGTCCTGAAGGGGGTTGCCCCGGCACCCACAGCGTCCAGCACAATCGGGATGCCTTTTTCGTTGGCTTTTTTTCCCGCTTTGACCATGGCATCGACTAGTTCTTTAGTGAGGGTTCCGATGTTCAAAACGAGAGCCGATGAGATGGCTGTCATGTCCCCGACTTCTTCCACGGCGTGGGCCATCACGGGAAGGGCCCCAGTAGCCCTGGTCATGGACGCACATTCGGATATGGTGACCCAGTTGGTGATGTGGTGTATCAGCGGCTTTTCCTGACGAATCAACTTCAACAATCTTTCCGGTTCGACGATTGACGACATGCGATTCGCATATTGTCGATACATTAAAAACGTTTCTTTTCGGGCAAAAAACAATATTAATAAAACGGTTCCTCTTCTCCTTGAGTGAAACAATGAAAAATGGACTTGACCGATTTTTGGAAGGGCAGCGGTGGGGTTTGGTAGTGGGAAAAATGGCCGATGCCGCAATGGAGATTCAGCAGGGCTTTCTCAAGTATGGAGAAAGGGGGAAGGCCGGCACCGAGAACGTGAGCGGTGAGAAGCAGGAAGCCATGGACGTATGGTCCGACGGAGTCATCGAGAAAATGCTCCGGGAATCGGGCAAGGTCTCATCCTATGCCAGCGAAGAGAGGGAGACCATCGTGCCCCTTGGAGGCGAAGGGTTCAGCGTCGTATGCGACCCACTGGACGGGTCTTCCAACATCGAAGTCAATCTGCCCGTGGGAACGATATTCGGCGTGTTCCGTGGAGAGGGCGTCTTGAAGAGGGGGCGCGAAATGGTCTGCGCGGGATATTTCCTTTACGGACCGCTGACCGTACTAGTCCTTGCATGGGATGACCGGGTTGACGAATACGTCCTTTCCAACGGGGCATGGTTGCTAAAAAACGAGGCATTGTCATTTCCCAATGGAAAGGATTTCGTCGTTTCGGGCTCACGGGAGAAATGGACGTATCAATACAAGAAGTACATCTCGGATTGCTACTCCAGGGGTTACAAGGCACGGAACATAGCCAGCATGGTCGCGGATTTTCACAGGGCCCTCAAAAAAGGGGGTCTGTACTCTTATCCAGCACTGCGCGGGAAGCCTCAGGGCAAAATCCGATTGTTGTTCGAGGCAAACCCCATGAGTTTCATCGCCGAGAGGGCCAATGGAAAGGGGGTTGATGGAAACGCGGAGATAATGGACATCCTGCCTGAAAAAATTCACCAGCGAACGCCGGTTTATGTGGGCAGCATTAATTTAGTTGAACTCGTCTTAGAATCGCACGGGAGTGATATCTGATGGAACCTATACCGGGAAGAAAATTTTTCAATGGCGTTTTGGACAAGAAAATGATAATAATGGCGGCCAACACGAGGATGACCCTCGTCACCGAAGGCATATTCCAGGCGGCCAAGGAAGCCGGTTCCGCCGTGATGGTCGAACTGGCAAAGAGCGAATCGAATCTGAAAGATGGGTACACGGGCCTTACACCAAAAATGTTGGCCGAAAGGACCAGGGAAGCAGCGGAGAAGGTGGGCTTTTCGGCCTGGTGCCTCCACGCGGACCATTTAACGGTGAAAAAGGGCACCCAAGAAGAGATTTCCGATGTAAAAAAACTCATAGATGCCCAGATAAACGCCGGCTACACGAGTTTCGCCATAGACGCATCGCACCTTTTCAATTTTCAAGGTGGCAACCTCCGTGAAGAACTATCCATGAACATCGACGTTACCGTGGACATCGCCAGACACATACGTGACAGATACGGGTCGGATGAATTCGGACTGGAAGTGGAGGTTGGCGAGATTGGGCGGGAGAATCAGGACGGGATGGTTCTCACCAGCCCCGATGAAGCCGTCACCTTCATCAAAGCGCTCAACCAAGAAGGCGTGGAACCCCAGGTGCTCGCCATTGCCAACGGGTCCGCCCACGGCAACATCTACGACGAAAAGGGCAATCTCATAAAGCAGATCAACATCAACATACCCCAGACCAGGGCCGTTGCCCAAGGTCTCAAGGACATGGGAAGCCCTGTGAGAATCGCACAGCACGGCATCACCGGCACCCCCAGGGCCCTCATAAGAACGGAATTCCCCCATGGTGACATAATAAAGGGGAACGTGGGCACTTTCTGGCAGAATCTCGCATTCGACATTTTCAAGGTGTACGAGCCGGGCCTCTACAAAGACATTTATGAATGGACGTTGGACCATTACAAGGATATGATGCCGGGCAAGACGGATGAGGAGATATTTGGCAAGATGGGCAAGAAGGCCATCGCACATCATTTCGACCGGATTTACGATGTGGGCGAGGATACGAAGCACGCAATCACGGCAGAAGCCCGGGCCCAAGCGCTGATATTCTTCAAAGCGTTCCACTCTTACGGAAGTGCCGGCATGGTCCTCTGACCGGTGGATTATTTAATTCGACGGGCATTGCATGTCAATGGACCAAATCACCGCTCTTCTGTGCAGCATACCACTTGCCGTCGTCGCCGCTTCAATTAGTTTGGGGTTGGTCTTCGCCGTCCTTTTGTCTCAGAAATATGTGCGTGAAGAGATAGCTTGGGACCTGTTGCCAAAAGGGAAAGGCGTACTTTATGGTTCATTGTGGGCAGGAGCGATAATTTTCACCTGCATGGTGGCGCTGTTCCTTTCGGGAGTGGTCGAGTTCATCATCCTCATCACGGTGTATATTCTGGGCGGAGACGTCATGGTGGCCATGCTTTTTGCAGCGGGCCCCGTGGAAGAACTTTTCAAGGCATTGGGAGCCGCACTCCTCATTTTCCTCTGGTGGTTCTACGGGAAAAAGGAAGCAGGGGTTAGAAAAGCCATGTTCGCCGGGGCCGTGGTCGGAGCGGGTTTCGGTTTCATCGAAGCAATGATGTATTCCTTCATCGGCATCAGCAATCTCCTTACGGACCCGGGATTTCAGACCATTGACCTGGTCATCTGGCGGATTTTGTTCGGAGCATCGATTCATGCCGTTCTTACGTCACTTGCGGTTTTTTCCTTGGGCATTCAACGTTCAAAGGACCGGATTTTCCTATTCATCCTCTCCGTTGCTTCTCTGGGTTTTGTCCATGGCGCATTCAACATGGTCAACCTTCTTTTGCCCCTTGAAAATCCAAAAATCACCCAAATACTCCTGGTGGATGGTGTTCAACTTTTGGCCATAATCTCCCTTTTTGCCATTGCCGTTGTCTTATGGAAGAGCGAAGAGAGGGGTTTTTGGAAAAGATTTTCAACAAGAGGGGGCTTATTCGGCAATGATTGATATGGACGGAAGAGATTTTTTTCAAGCCACGAAGATGGCGGGAGAAAAAAGCAAGACGGTCGGGGTTGCAAAGAGCGGTTTTGCCCAGGATGGGAAGCGCGTGGAACTTTCCAAGCCTGAATGCACGGGTGGTACACCCCTATATCATGCCATAGCAAGCCGTAGGAGCATCCGCAACTTTTCACAAGAGGCATTGGCAGAGAGCACCGTTTCCCAGATTCTATGGGCGTCCCAGGGCATCACGAGAAGGAGGGGAAACCGTTCCTTCAGGGCTTCGCCTTCCGCAGGCGCACTTTATCCCATTGACACGTGGCTTTCGATAAAGAACGTGGATGGCATTGAGCCAGGTTTGTACGGATATCTCCCGGAGGAACATGCATTGATGCAGAGAAAATCCGGCGATTTTTCGAACCCATTGTGTGATGCGGCCCTGTCTCAAGGCATGGTTAAGGACGTTCCGGTGGTATTCATCTGGAGCGCCGCGTTTTCACGATGCACAGGGAAATACGGAGATAGGGGATACCGATACGTCCATCTTGACGCGGGACACATCGCACACGCCGTTGCCCTGGCATGTTCAGGGATGGGGCTGGGAACCTGCCAGATAGGTGCCTTCTACGACGATGAAGTCAATGCCATTCTCGGATTGGATGGAGAAAAGGAAGCGGTGGTTTACATGACCGCAGTAGGTACCCATCGCTCAAAATGATGCATGGACGAAGCATCAGGCAAGGTCTTTTTCCAGCCGGTCGATGATGCTCAAGATGTCGCGATAGTTGGAAACCCGGTGGGCATCGTTCCAGACCTCCTGGCTGACGCCCCATCCTTTCAGGTATTTGCTGAACGAACGCCTCATCTCAAGTGCCGTCATGCGTTCCCCTTTGTCTTCGAGCTTCATTTCTGCGTGGTAGAAGATGGCATCAAGTAGCTGTTTCCGGTCTATCTCTACGGTTTTTTCACCATTCATCTGTCGATAGATATTCCCTGGCAACCATGGTGAACCCATGAGAGCACGGCCTATCATGACGCCGTCGCACCCCGTTTCGTCGAACATCTTCTTCGCATCATCGGCACTCCAAACATCGCCGTTGCCGATGACAGGGATGTCCAGTTCCTCTTTTAGTAGCCGTATGGCACCCCAATCCGCTTGGGAGCCGAACCGGGTTTCAGGCGTTCTACCATGCAGCGTAATCCACCCAGCACCCGCATCCTGCAGCATCCGGCCGAATGTTAAAAGAGCGTCGTTGCCAGCGGGAGGGATGCGTATCTTGCAGGTAACGGGAAGATTCGTGGACCGGACCACGTTTTCAACAACGGAGGTGGCATTGTCAAAATCGTTCAAAAGGGAAGCGCCGGCGCCGGTTTTGGTGATGTTGTGGTCGGTGCAACCCATGTTAACGTCAATGAGGTCCGCACCGCAGGTCTGGCAGAATTTTGCGGCCTCCACCATTTCCTCCGGGTCGGTACCTACTATTTGATATCCCACAATGCCTTCGCTTTTTCTTCTCTTTGTATAATTCTTAGTGCCTTCGGGATTGTGCACCGCTGCACCACTGCTTATCATTTCGGTAAAGACCAGGGAAGCGCCGTACTTTTTCATCAATACGCGAAAGCCCGAATCAGTGTAACCGGCAAGAGGGGAGGGGATGATGGGATTTTCGAAGCGAAGGTCGCCAAGTTTTATCGGTTTCATGAAATTCCCGTTCAAACCGGCTGGAACCATTTCTTCATGGCACCGCATTTCGGGCAACGGAATTCATCGTCTAGTTCCTCGAAGGGAATCCCCTGGTCGAGTCCATATTCGCGGTCACCCACCGAGGGGTCGTATATCCATCCGCATATCGTGCATTTCATTTTCTGACCTTTGGGCATGAATCATGCCACGTTTCGGTATTATAAAAAAGTGACCAATGAAATGAGAACATTTTTATCCGAACTGCCCCTTTTAATTGCCGGTAAATCGCATGACCCGGTCGAAAAAAAACAGGGGAATGGCCCCCGTTCAGAGGGGCTTCAACAAAGTCTACAAGAAGACCACGTCCCTATGGAAAGGCAGCGACGCAGATTGGGTTTTCAAGCGAGAGTATGACACGCCTGGCGTTCCTCCCGGGACCTACGAATTATATAAAAAACCGGAAGAAGAACCCGTAATCAGGTTCATGAAGTACAATCCCGACGAACTCCAGGATAAAACCGTTGATGACATGTCCGAAGCTCTTGGGGCAATCGAGGAAGGGTGGATGACTTGGATAGATATTTTGGGGACTCCGGACAATGAAATGCTGGAAACCCTCGAAGAGAAAAAGCGGATGCATCCCCTTGCATTGGAAGATGTGGTCACCATCGGCCAAAGGCCAAAAATCGACGAATATGCCGATGGCCTCTTCATCGTGGGAAAATGGTTTCATCTTCGGGAGAAATTGGTAATGAAGCAGGTTTCGATGTACGTTGGCGACAATTTCGTCATAACTTTTCAGGAGCGCCCTGGAGACAGCTTCAGACCCATAAGGGAGCGGATTAGAAGCAGGAAGGGAAGGTTGAGGACTAGTGGCGGGGACTATCTTGCATATGCCGTCATCGACCTGCTCATCGACAACATATTCCCCCTTTTAGAGGCATTTGGAGACATATTGGAAGAGATCGAAGACGAAATCATCGGACATCCCAAAAAGGGAACGCTGCAAAGCATACACAAGGTCAAGAGGGAGCTGATGCTATTGAGGAAGGGCATCTGGCCCATGCGTACGATATTAAGCAGTCTCATGAGGGAAGAACGTCCCATCATAACAAAGGAAACCCGTCTCTATCTCAAAGACACATATGACCACGCCATTCAAATAATGGACATCATAGATACTTACAGGGACCTGGGGAGCGGTCTTCAAGACCTTTACATGAACAGCATGTCAAACCGCATGAACGAGGTGATGAAAGTGCTCACCATCATTGCCACCATATTCATCCCCCTTAGCTTCATAACGGGGCTTTATGGGATGAATTTCAACCCCCAGGCGAGCCCCTTCAACATGCCCGAACTCAATTGGTATTTCGGCTATCCCTTCGCCCTACTGCTCATGATGTGCATGACCGGAGTCATGCTCATTTATTTTCGTTACAAAAGGTGGTTGTGAATGGTGCTAGTGCTTGCTTCCTCGTCAAAAAGAAGAAGGGACCTAATGGAGAAGCTTGAGCACCCCTTCATCCAGGTCGAACCGGATGTCAAAGAGGCGAATGCGGGATTGCCAGAAGTCATTGCAATGGAGAATGCCATCGCAAAGGCGTCCTGGGCAAGAAACAAACACCCCAAGGACATCATCGTGGGTGCCGATACCCTAATCTCTTTCAAAGGTAGGGTATGTGGAAAACCTCGCAGCAAGGCGGAGGAAAGAACGACCTTGAATGATTTTTCGGGAAGAGTTCATGGGGTCGTAACGGGTTACTGCATCATCAGCGACGTGGACAGCATAGCCGAAGTGGAGCGTTCCGAGGTCACTTTTAAGGTTTTGTCCGACGAAATGATAGAAGAATACGTTTCATCTGGAGAATGGAAAGGGAAAGCAGGGGGATACGCCATTCAAGGAAGGGGAAGAAAACTCGTCAGCGACGTACGGGGGTCTTATACCAATGTCGTGGGGCTTCCTCTCGAAGCTCTTTCAAAGCATTTGAATAAGTTGGGATTGGACGTCTGCACCGGGGGATTCCCGCAATTTGAGAAATAGTCAGAGGTCTTTTCGATTTTTGTCCAAAAAGCAATTTAATAACCCCCGCATATCATTAAAGCATGAACGAGAGACCGTTGGGAACCGCAAAGCTGATGTCCGCATTATTGGGTGCATTGCTTCTGACATCGTTTTTCCTATCCCTTGGGGTCGATGCGAACCCCAACTTTGACAACGACGTGCCCCCTGAAGCCATGGAAAACGGCTTTGGAAATCCCAGTGGCGATTTCGACCCTGATTCCATCAAAACGGAAAAAGAGGCCAAGCACAGGTGGAAGGACCTAGTAAATGAGGAGAAGAGGAACTTTGACAAAAGGGGCTGGACCGAAGAAGAAAACGGCGCTTTTCACATTTTTCGAAATGAAAGACAAAACAACCGGAACAGATTTGTTCATTTTTCCTTGATGGCGAAAGAAAACCTCGTGTTGAACCTTGAGGAGGGCCTCGGCGAATCGGGCAAAGAGTTTTCGTTCAACATGAAATTGCAACTCAGTGCTCTCATAGAATATCGCGATGAAAACAATAACGGAATGTTCGACCCGGACGCCGACGAAACGGTTTCGGAAATACCCTTGTATTCCAATGAGGGAGAGTCTCTTTTCGCCCCGCTTGAGACCCGGGAAAAGACTATGGAAGACGGGAAGACGGTCAAAATTGTGGAAGTGACGACCCTGGACGGACATTTCCGTTTGGTCCTTTATCATACCATGGACAACGCCTCGTTCGACGGAAATTATCTAAACATGCACAAGGTGAAAATGGACTTTGAGATACACCATTATCCTTTTGAAGGAAACGACACCCGCCTAGCCCTTCAAGGCATCATGCAGAAGCATATGATAAGGAATGAATTTTCCTATAGGCACGGATGGGACCAAGCAGGCCCCTCCTCCAGTGGAATGGAACTCAACGACAGCGAAGGCGTGCGCAGGGGCTTTTTTTCATGGGCAAAGAACGCTTCCGTTGATGGAAACGGAACCTGCGTCAATTTTTCACTGAGCAACATGGGCTACGAGAACGCCTTTGCGTTTTCGTTCTCCTATGAAAGGGGTGACGTAGTCATTCACGACCCGGAACTGGGAATATTTGACCAGCACGCCGATTTTTACGACGTAGGCATAAACGACTCGCGGTTGCTGCAGGGGAGCGTCGTGGTTTTCGCCATAACGCTCATGGTCTCCATGGTGGCTTTCCTTCTCATCAGAAAGATTGGACGACGCTGACAGGATATCTTTAAACCCACCATGCAATTTACTGCCCGGTTGGAAAAATGAACCTTGAGAGCATCGTCATCGCGTTCATGTTGGCCATATCGCTGTTCCTGGCCATCGTGGCCTGGACGGCTTTTGGAAGAAGCAGAAGCAAACGCATGGCACTCGTATCCCTGGCCTTCACTGCATTCTTGGTAAAAGCGCTGTTCCTAGCAGGCCATCTTTTCGTGGACCTGGTCGGCCCGACATTCTTGATAATAAGCATCGCGGCTCTAGACGGGCTAGCACTCCTTCTGCTGTATTTTGGGATTTTGAAGAGGTAATGACCGCATGGGACCTCAGGCAACGGACGGCAAGACAAGAGCGAAAATTCTCGCCATAGTTCAAAAGGAGCCGGGCATCCACATGCGAAAGTTGGCACGAAAACTCGACTGCCATGTGAATCTCGTGGACTATCATCTCCGTGTTCTTGAGAAAGGGGGGAAGGTCACATCGGTGGAAAAGAGCGGAAGGAAGGGTTTTTTTCCTTTGGACAGAAGCGGGGAGAAGATGCCTCTTACAGCCAAAGAAAGGAAGATTCTCCTTCTTCTCCGAAATCAACGCCTGCTCGAAATAATCATATGGCTCATAGTGAACGAAGGGGGGAAGAGCGGAGAAGTGTCAAAGGAGGTGGACATCGCCCCGTCCACGTCTTCTTATCACCTGGGCCGTTTGGAAAAAGAGGGTCTTGTGACCAAGGACAAAGGCACGCAAAAATACGTTCTGGAGGAACCAGAAAATGTTGCCGCCCTGATAATTGATTACGACATAGGAAGTCATGATCTGGTCGAATCGTTCCGTTCCATTTGGGAAGAGATGTCCTTGGGATTGGATTAACAAAAAGTTAAACTACAATGGACTACATAGTTCTAAATGAGGAACATGTCGGAACAAAAAGTGGAATTTGTAAAGGGCGAGGCGATATTGTCCGAACTCGGATGGGTCAAGCACAAAAAGGGCCTGATAGGGATTGACAAGGTAATGGAAGACCTCAACGCCGATAGGCCGGACCATCTGAAGGTTTCATTGGAAGATTTCAACCCCAATGATTGGTATCCCGTGGACAACCAGGAGTCCATATTGAAATCGATCAGGGACAACTTTGGCGATGGCGACCCGGAAATACTGAAAGAAGTGGGTGCCTACGGGGTTCAAAACATTACCAACTTCAAGTTCTTTCTGCGGTTCATGAAAGTTCACACCGTCGCCAAAAAGATGCGCGAGAATCTGCTTCTGCTTTATCGGTCCGTTGACGTAAATTTGAGAAAGGAAGAGGAGAACATGATTGAGATGTCCATCCAAGGTTTCCCCAAGGACAAGGTTTTTTGCAAGCTAATGGAAGGCGGGATAGAGCAGATACTCGAATTTCTCAAGTTAGAAAACGGAAGCGTAGATGAAACCGAGTGCGCCGTCGAGGGAAAGCTCGAATGCATATACGTAATCCGATGGGATTGAAGGAAGGGATAAGTGAAGCAGGATGAAGCAGGTCGAATTTGTAAAAGGAGAGGCAATACTGTCCGAACTCGGCTGGGTCAAGCACAAGAAAGGCGTTAACGGGCTAGACAAGGTGTTCAAAGAGCTCAACGAAGGCGTTCCCGACAGCCAAAAGCTAGACTATGCGGACCTAAACGGGAACGAGTGGTATCCCGCCAAGCTTCAGCACGATATACTCGCGACCATCCGCGATGAGTTTGGAGACGGGGACCCAGAGGTCCTAGAGGAGGTCGGGGCATATGGCATAGAAAAGATAACCCAGTTCGCCTTCGTATTGCGCTTCCTAAAGGTCAAAACCGTTGCCAAGAAGATGAAGGACAACCTGATGGTGCTCTACCGCCCCCTTGACGTATTCGTATCGGAATCGGGCAAGAAAGGCGTCGTGGTCATCCTCGAAGGTTTTCCTGGAAGCGAATTGTATCTGCATCTTTTAAAAGGAGGCGTAGCCCACATGCTAACCATTCTCAAGATGAAAAATGGCAGGGTGAAGGCCGAAATTCTTCAAGAAGGGGTGCCTGGCCGGTTGAGATTCTCCTTGTCCTGGGATTAGAAGAGCATTCCAGAAACGTCTTCTGCCAAGGTGCAAAAGGGTTACATGCCCGTTTTCTATCCTAATCTTGACAGGTCAAGATTAGTTTTCACTCGACTTTGACAAAATAGCATATTAAATGTCAAAGTCGCGTTTCTATCCAGAAATCGTCAAAGGGTGTCCCGTCGGTGTATTTTGCCTTCACGTGAACAGAGTGGTTTTGAAGGACATTGATTTCTACATAATGCAGCTCACCGCTCATGCGTGACCCCACCATGTACCCCGTCTCATTGGTCGGTTCGTATCCGGGAGCGCCGGCCCTTCCTGCCGTTATGTGAATCGGGTCCGGGTCGACGTACCGGCTTTTGTTCCAATTGGTGACCCGGGGGCTGTCAGGCATGCTGACGTTTATCGGAAACGTTCGTTGGTAGAAGTGATTGTGGCCATAGAAATAGAGGTCGATGCTGAAATTCTTGAGAACGGGCATGAAATTTTGCCTAGTCACTTCGTCATGGAAATGCGCACCGGACCCATATGCGGGCCTGTGGAACATTACGAACGTCCACTCAACGGACGGGTCGTTTTTGACATATGCCAGGTCTTTTTCAACCCACCTGAGTTGGGCATAATCGTCGGGTACTTCGGAATCAAGGACCACGACGTGGGCGGAAGAATAATTGAACGAATAGTAACGCTCGTTCCCTGGCAAGGCAAAGCACTGCAGGTAGTTGGCATAAGGGTCTTCGTGATTGCCAAGAGCCGTCATGACGAAGGTGCTGTTCAGAAGCCCTGCTCCATAATGGGTCCACGAATCCCATTCGCTTCTCGCATCGAAGTTCGTCATGGCGTCGCCGGAGAACAGGGCAAAATCGGCTTTTTCGGCGGCCATGGCATCGGCCACATGCCCCCAGTCATTGTAGTACGTGCGAGAATCGCCTGCCACCAAGAAGGTATAATCCGTTCCGCCTTGAGGTGGCGTCTCAAAACTCATGTCCCTCGTCCATTGGTCGTTGCCAGGGCCGGTTCTGATGGCATAATGATGTTTTTTCTGAACGAGACTTTCTATGTCACTTGACCTATTGTCGCGTAAATAATCAAAACCAAACTCATTGTTTGTACCAAAAGTGATGTTTGCTTTGTAGGCTTCTCTTCTTGATTCTGAATTTGGTTGGTG
>CAZPOY010000020.1:0-1297 GCA_964588345.1 uncultured Thermoplasmata archaeon | reverse complement strand
ATAATGATGTTTTTCACCGGGTTCGAGCCCGGACAATACTACGGTGTGAATCCATTTCTCCCCCCATGGGTCGAGGAGGCGGTTTCCTACGTGGATGCCGAGTCCGTAATCTTCAGTGAGCCCGACCCTAACTTCATCAGGGGACGCACCGCCTGTTTCCCAAGTGATGGCGATGCCGTCAATGGGGTTTTCAGAAACGAAAGAGAGCCGAATTCTCTCAATTTTCTCCCCCTCATCCGGGCCTCCCTCCTCGAAAGAGAGGCACATGGAAAACGAAGCACTCAGCAAAATCATCATTGAAACCACGCAAGCGGCCTTCAATCGCATCATTTCATACCGAACACCTAATCAAAAAGGAGGCATAAATCATTATCCATTGAACGGGCTTTTTAATCCCCTCATTGGGCACCTTGGATTCTTTCTTTTCTCCATGCCCGGAAGAGGTCCACCATGATGGGAATGAACGATACGAATATGATTGCAATTATCACCAGAGAAAAGTTGTTCTTAACCACGGGCAGGTTGCCAAAGAAATAACCAACGGTGAGGAAGAGTCCTACCCAGACGATGGCCCCAAAGACGTTCCATGCCAGAAAATCCCTGTAATGCATCTCCCCGATGCCTGCAACGAAAGGAGCGAAGGTCCTGACTATGGGCACGAACCTTGCCAGGAATATTGTCTTCCGGCCGTGCTTTTCGTAGAAGTTCTGGGTCTTGACCAGATGCTTCCTTTTAATGAACCAGACCTCCTTGTGGAAAATTTTGGGTCCTACGAAATTTCCTATCCAGTAGTTGACCCCGTCTCCGATGATGGCAGCCGTTGTCATGGTAAAGAAGAGAATGAAGGGATTGATGTGGCCAAGGCCTGCCAAGGTACCAGCAGCAAAAATCAAGGAGTCACCGGGAAGAAAGGGCGTAACCACAACACCGGTTTCAAAAAAGATGATGGCAAAGAGAATAACATATGTCCAAATGCCGAACTGGTTGAGGATTTCGCCGAGATATTTGTCAAGATGTAGGATGACGTCGATAATCCATATCATTGGGTTCGCCTTTTTGATGGGAAAACGGTTTGAGATAAAAAGGGTTGGCAAAGATGCAGGTAAGCGGTCAAGTGCTTCTTGAAAAAAATCCATGTAGGTTCCCGGTTATTTTCCATCCCATGAAGAAGGGCAGTATCGAAAGGGAGCTGGCAAAGGTCTTACCGAGAAAAGATGGGCCCATCCAGACTTCGACCAGACTTCGACCAGACTTCGTCTAGTCTTCACATGAGCAACCGTAGCCGCTTGCTCATTGT
>CAZPOY010000019.1:0-24118 GCA_964588345.1 uncultured Thermoplasmata archaeon | reverse complement strand
ATGCCTACAAAGACATTATTGATGGTCCTTCCTTCTGCAAGCGTCGGATAACCGATTAGGTTCCATCCTTCGTATAGCTGAATGGTCGTCGATTCCGTTCTGGCAAGTCCAGTAAGCGGGAGTTCCACATTCGTGCTTGCCGTGATGTTTATCCAGTAACCATGCTTTTCATCCATCGTCGTAAGGGAGTTCAGCCATGAAGGATAATTGGTGTTGTAAAGGTACCATTCCTTGGTGGCCGCGTCGTAGGTCTGGACGGAATCGTATTGTCCTTCAATGGGGAAAAGAACGGCTTCCAAATTCCAGTCGCTTTCCAGCGTCGGTATCGAAATTAGGTTCCATCCCGGTTCAAGCGTCAGTATGAAGGTGGGGCCCGTCATGACAACCATCGTATCGGAGTCCTTGTTGCCTCCGTAATCGGTAACGGTCAGCGTAACAACGTATGTTCCACTAGTATAGAATGTGAATGACGGTGTTTCACCGTTCAGGTAAACAATGCTACCGTTGTACGAGAAGGACCAGTTGTAATCGCTTATGCCGTAATCGTCGTAACTGCCTGTGCCATTGAATTGATAGGGTTCAGCTAGACCGGCCTCGCCGTCAGGTCCCGCATCTGCAATGGGTGCCACGTCATCGAATATCGTCAGATTCATGGTGTCGGTATCGGCATGCCCGGCTCCATCCCTCACTTCCAGATGCACGTCGTAGGTTCCGAGTATGTTGAAATCGTGGTCCGAGTTTGGCGTCATTCCGTAAAGAACGTGAACCGTTTCGTTGTAGAAGTACGACCAGGTCCAGTTGACTATTCCAACATTGTCGAACGACCAGCTCCCATCGAAGGTGTAAGTCTGGCCCCAGGGAATTGCATCATCGGGACCTGCATCTGCCATTGGGGGTTCTGAGTCTGTCACATTTACCCACATGACGTCGCTGTCTTCAAGGCCATATGTGTTTCTAACGGTCAGTGTCACAGAGTAGTTCCATGCCTCGTGGAACGTATGTTCGACCACCTCCCCGTAAAGGAATGTGGAAAAGCCCATGAATGGGTCGAAGTATTCCCAGGTCCAGTTGACAATGGCATCGTCATCGTAGGAATTGCTTCCGTTGAGTATGACGCTGGTGTGTTGGGGGACTACTTGGTCAGGCCCCGCATCAGCTGTTGGCGGAGGTGAGTCCGTGACGATGATGTTGCGCGTTTCAGAATCTTTGAACGACGAAGCGTCCATGACCGTGAGAGTAATGCTATAGTTGCCTGATAACTCAAACGTGAAGTTCATCATGATGCCATATTGATAGACGGTGCTTCCGTTGTATACGAATTCCCACGTGTAATTGACGATGCCTACATTGTCGTAAGAACCGCTTCCGTCGAGATGAAGTTCCGTGCCGTTTAGGATTCCGTAGGGTCCAGTGATGTTGGCCACAGGTGGCGTATCATCGAATACCGTGATTTTAACAACATCCGTGTCCCAGTTGCCCTGAGCATCGGATACGTTGAGCGTGACGTTGAAAACTCCAACGTTTTCGAAGGTGTATTCAGGAGTAACCCCCGTAAGCGATATTTCCACGACGTCGATGAAAGTCCATTGGTATGAAACGATGCCGACGTTGTCGGAAGAAGCAGACCCGTTGAACGTGTAGATGGTGCCATCGGGGATGTCGTCGTTAATTCCAGCATTTGCAATTGGATTCTCTTTGTCGACCACTTCCAGGTACATCTCGGTTTGATTGGCGTTTCCTGCTTCGTCTTCCAGGAGCAAAGTCACGGAGTAATTCCCGACGATTCCGAAGTAGAAGGTGGGCGTGCCACCGTAAAGAGTTATTGGGGAACCGTTGTAGGTGAACATCCACGTATAATTGGTGATGCCGACGTTGTCATAAGATGCGGTAGCGTCGAAGGTATAGTTGGTAAACTGGTCCGTAGAGTCGTAGGAGTCGATTACCGGCACAGGAGGTTCAGTGTCAATCACTTCGTATATGATGGAAATGTTGTCCCAGTTTCCGGCTGAATCGGTAACCCTGACGGCCACCTCGTGCATTCCCGCTTCATCGAACGACACGACCATCCAGGAATTACCTATTCCCTGTGAAATGGCATTGATGAACCACTCATATTCCGTTATTCCGACGTTGTCTGAGGAACCATTGGCGGAGAATGCCACTGTTGTGAATTGGTCAACCGGAGAGGCAGGGTCACCGACCAAGTCTCCGTCAGGCGGGGTTATGTCGTTGACAGTCACGGCTACGTTGTCCTTGTCCGTGAGATTAACCGTGTCTGTTACTGTGAGGTTGAGAACGTATGTTCCGGCCGTATCGAAGTAGAATGTAGGCGTTGCACCGTAAAGGGTCTGCAGGGTGCTGTTGTAGAGGAAAGTCCATGTGTAATTGACAATTCCCGTGTTGTCCGTTGAACCGGATGCGTCGAAATTTACAAGGTTATGCTGGTCGACGGACTGGTCCGGGCCTGCATCCGCAATCGGTGGAGTTGTATCATTCACTTGGACGGTCAAGTTGTCCGTGTCCGTGTTACCCCATGAATCAGATACTTCAAGCGTCACGAGATATGTTCCAGGTTCGGAGAACACATAGCTCTCCGTGGACCCGTACAGTGTGACCGGTCCAGCATCATCGAAGGTCCAAGTCCAATTATATATCTCGCCGTAGGAGTCCTGACCATCAAACAGTACAGGAGTATCCTCATCTGCCCACTGGTCCGGTCCTGCATCTGCAACAGGCATTTCCACAATAACGGTTGCGAATGCTTCAGTGAACGTGCCTTGTGGTTCATATTCACATGTTACATGGTTATCAAGAATCGTGTCTCCAGGAACTCCAACACTTACTCCAACCTCTAGAGTTATCGAATGATTTCCTTGCGGGACATCTGTAAACACCCAACCAATATTTTGACCATCCTGATTTGTTGGTACTGGGACAGAAGAAATGAATGTTATTTCCCACGGCAAAGTGTCATTCACCCAGACTATCGTAGCAGGACCGGACCCGGTATTGTTGTAGAATATGGTGTACTCGAATATCTGCCCGGGATGCGGTGTACCTTCCTCGGAGACCTTCTCTATCGTAATCTCTGGAAGACCAGTGACATTAACCCACATGGTATCCGCATCAGTGATTCCCACATCATCTCTTACTGTGAGGGTCACCAAATAGTTCCCCGGTATGTGGAAGGTGAAGGTCGGCGTTGCGTTGTAAAGGGTTATGTTGGTACTGTTGTAGACGAATTCCCATGTGTAGTTCACCACGGCCAAATTATCATAAGAGTTCGAGCCATCGAAGGTCACAAGCGTGTGCTGTTGCACATACTGGTCCGTTCCTGCGTCTGCGACAGGCGGTTCTGCGTCTGTTACATTGACCCACATGATGTCCGTATCGTTCTGGCCGATGTCGTCTGTTACAGTGAGAATCACGGCATAGTTGCCAGCCAGATTGAAATCAAACGAAGGCGCGGGGCCTGAAAGGTGTTCTTCCGTGCCGTTGTAGATGAAGGACCAATCATACGAAGTGATGTTGCCGTCGTCGGAACTTCCCGTTCCGTCGAAAGTTACCGTTGTAAACTGAGGTACGGTCTGGTCGGGTCCGGCATCAGCGACTGGAAGAGCATCGGGCAACGGTATGTCGTAACTGGCGTAGGCGGATTGCCAGCCCGAGTCAACGGAATGGGTTGTATTGAAAGCCATGACTGTGGCATTGTTGGTCTTGAGGCCCGTATCAACCAGGAAAACATCGAATTCGAGGTAAAGGACGTCACCGCTACCAAGCAAGTATGAGAATTCCCAGTAGAGAATCTGTCCCGTCATGTCGAAAATCGGTTCTGAAAAGGGATTGCCGTTCAGAGTTACGTTGCCTGCCTCATATTCAACACCCGAGGGCAAAATGTCGGTTATGTTGATGTAATCGACCACGGTGCTTCCGTTGTTTGTAACCGTTATATTGAACCTTCCAAAGGAACCAAGGGTGCTTTCAACAGTATCGTTCCACGTTCCAGTCAGATTGTTCCACGCGGTCTTTTCCACTACAATTTCTGGCGGTGGAGAACTGACCATCAACCATGCGTAGTCAAATAAGTTGAAATTTTGGTGTATAAGTGATGAATCCGCAAGGACTCTTGCCTCGTTCTCTATTTCGCCATATTCCTCAACATGTGCCAGGAATGTGATAACGATGCTGTCGCCTTCAGAAAGCGTTCCTGGTATTTCCCAACGCCAAGCACCCGGCGTGAAATTCACCGGTTCCAAGGCAGAGCCATTGACCGTTGATGAGCCGGTTACGTAGCTAATTCCGTTCACGAAACTCTCTTCGATGAATATGTTCTCAAGGGCTCCGTCGCCGGTATTGGTTACGATTATCATGTACGAATGATCCGTATTGATTTCACCATCAGCATGTTTCGACCAGTTGCCGATTGTATTGTTCCAGACGTACTTGTCAATGGTCACGGAAGGATTTGGCGTTACCGAATGGACCAGGGCGGTGTCATTGCTGCTGATAATCATCTTCCACGCTGGTGAATATGCCGTGAAAAATGCATAATTGGTAATGTTTCCCGAAGTTGTGGCCCAGGCGTCGAATTCTATGTTAATCACCGCACCCTGTTCGATGGGTCCTGAAATGTTCCAGTAAGGATTGCCTGAGGAGTCCCATTGAGCGTTTCTGACCATTCCATTATAGGTCGGATTCCCGCCGTAACTGAGTTCCGGTGGAAGCACGTCGGTTATGTTGACGTACGATAATTCTGCTTCACCGGTGTTCTGGAATGATATGTTAAAGCGGAAGATTACTCCTTCGTATACGGTAGCACTATCTGACCAGGAGCCGGAATCTTCGTCCCAGATGAATTTTTCAAATGTCGTGTTCAAGGAGGGAAGTAACGCTTCAATGTGAGCAAAACTCGTGTTGAAAACTTCCATGCCGGACATCATATCAAATCCCGAAGCCATGGCCGTATTGTTGTACCAGCCGTAATCCACTAGTTGGACGTCAAACTCGAGATAAACGTAGTCACCAGGGAAAATCGATGCATTGATTATTCCGTAAACGCTGTTGTTGCCGAAGAAATATGGGCCGTTGATGGGGTAGTTGCAGTATTCGTTGCCCAGGTAAATGAAATCAGCACCGAGATAGTCCGTGATGTTGACATTCCACAATTCCGTGTTGCCCGTGTTCCTGACGGTCAGGTTTATCCTTTCGACATTGCCCGGGTCCGTGATTATGTATTTCTCCCATGCCCCCGAAGTACCGTTCCAGAAGGTTTTGTCGAGGGTTATGTCCGGGTCCGGCGCCGGGAATGTAAGGTTCGCTTCATCGTAATGCCATCCCGTATTACCATGTGTATAATTGATGCCAAAGGCCTCAGCTAGGTTGGTAATGGGCATTGTTGCATTCACCCTAACGTCGAATTCAATGTATGCGTAGTTGCCAGGATGAAGGTCGTATATCCACCATGATGGGAAGTCGTTGCTCCAATGGCTGGGTGGAGCGGGGACGCCATTTACGGTTGCGTTGTTTAGGTATTCGAGTTCTTTGGAAAGGTAGTCCGTTATGTTGATGAAGTCAAGGAGAAGGTCGCCGTCGTTGTAAATCGTGATGTTGAATCTCTCAACCGCTCCATAGATGGTCTCTTTTTCCTCCACGAGGACTGTTCCGTTGTAGACCCATTTGTCTATGGTGAGACTAGGATTCGGAATGAATACGTCCACAAAGCAGGTGTCGTTTACAAGTTGCGAAGTACCGTTTCCGGAACTTTCTCCCCAACTGAAGGCGAAATTCATGTAAGAATCATTGCCTTCGACAAGCACGTCGAATTCGTAAAATATCGTCTCGCCTACGAATATCTCAGAGTAATATCTGAATGTAACGTACTGGGACGTGTTCCAATGAGGAGGTACTGCCATGCCATTGAAGGTTGCATTGCCTGCATATGTTAGTCCAAACGGAAGGTGATCCGTAACGTTGAGATAAGTAAGCGTCGTAGTGCCGGTGTTCGTACAAGATATGTTGAAGCGCACGACATCCGACTTGTTGACAAGGACGTAATCCTCCCAGCTTACGTTGACCGGGTCCCAGACCTTCTTTTCAATGTCCACTTCAGCACCGTAAACGGTGAGATACACCGGAACTTCAACAAGAGGATAAATCGGGTCGTTGAATTCCTTCCATATTATGCACTGGTAGAAGCCCGGCACCAGCAAAGAGGTGTTCACGGTAAGGGTGATGTTGTTGCTGTTTCCAGGACTTATGATGCCTGAATGGTTTGAAAGCGTGAGCCAACCTTCACCACCTTCTCCCGTCACAAGGATGTCATCTAATACCCAGTAACTGTTGTTGTGGTTGTATACGTAGAACTGAATCCTGACGTCGGATTGGCCGTCGGCCCACGCTGAGATGTCATATGACTTTGTGCCGGAATGCCAGGTTCCATTGGCATAGTAATCGATGGTGTAATTCCATGTTATTCCACCGTCTTTGCTTCCTAAAATATATGCTTCCTGGAATGAGTCGTAGTTGATGTTTGATGCATCCCATTCTTCGTAGAATTCCAGGGTGACGTTGGTAGAATCGGAACAGTCTATGACCGGGCTTGTAAGCGTTCCTTCGTCGGGGTATGACATGTCCTGGTCCTGGTTTAGCATCTCTGCACCGGTCCAGAACCAGCTTGTTCCCGAATAATCCGTAATTGTCCAGTCGAAGGGGTCGCTGTTGAAGTCTTCCGATAGAAGGATGGTCGCACCTCCAGCAGGTGAAATCTGTTCGACGGAGAGGTTGTACTCAAGGTCTTGGTATGCTCCATCGTCATTGCCGATTTCCAGGTTGAACTGCTTCGTATCGTTGACCGACATGGAAAGGTTGTATTCATGCGGATTTTCCCACATGGCAGGAGCCCATACGGTTAGATTCACTGGAACAAGAACGTAGGAATCGTCCGGGTCGTTGAACTCCTTGATGATGTAAGAGGTGTAATCTCCGCCCTGCATTCCAGTAGTATCCACGCGGATGGTGATTTCGGTGCTTTCTCCAGGGGTCAGGGTTCCATTTAAATTATCGGTAATTAACATGCTTGTGGTAGTTCCCGTCAATACGAAATTATCGACTCGCCACCAGTTGTTGTCATCGTTATACACATCGAAACGGAATTGGACATCGGAATGTCCTGAAGCCCATGAAAGATTGTATTCCTTCGTTCCCATGTAAATTTCATTATAACCAAAGTAATCGATTTGGTAAGGCCAAGTGGCACCACCGTCGATGCTTCCGCGTACATATCCTTCCTGGTTTCCTCCATTGAGGTAACTCGAATCCCAGTCATGCCACACCGCAAGAGACATGTTTTCGTAGTTCGTGCAATCGATTATGGGTGAATCGAGATATCCGACGTTGGGTGTTGGCCCGAAAGAATTCTCCATATATCCGCTCGAGTTGTCATATGTCCATGCTGCTCCTTCAAGATGGGTGATGTTCCAGTCCGTTGGATTCGTGGTGAAGTTTTCCGAATAAATGGTTTCGTTGGTACCTCCGGTTCCATCGTCGTAACCCAATTGGACCCATGACCCATTTACACTAAGATTGTATTCAAGGTCATCCGTAGCGTTGGCATCGTTTCCAATGGTTAGCGTATCGTAATAGAATCCTCCATTTGTTACATTGAAGTCGAAGCTGTGAGGCCACTCCCACATAATCGGTTCATGGGTTTCAATGGTCAAATTCACAGGAACCAGGACGTACGGATGGTCTGGGTCGTTGAATTCCTTTACGAGGTATGCACGGTATTGCCCTGGAAGGAGACCCGTTGTATTGACCTCTAACTGAATCTCGGTCCATGTGCCCGGTGAGAGCATTCCGCTGGTATTTCCAGATAGGGATAACCATGAGGGGACGCCTCCTTCAACGGTCACGTTGTCAATGTACCAGTACCAGTTGTCCAGGTTGTAAACGTCGAACCTAAACCTTACATCTGATTCGCCGTCCGCCCATGAGACATCGTAGGAAAAGTTTCCCTCTTCGTAGGTTCCGTTTTGAAAATTGTCTATCAAAAACGTCCATGTCATTCCACCGTCAATGCTTCCTAGAATGTATCCTTGTTGATTTCCTAACGGATATGTGGAATTCCATTCCTGCCAAAGCGAAAGAGTAGTATTGGTGCTTCCCGTGCAGTCGATGACCGGTGAATCAAGGTACCCATGATTGGGTTCAGGATAACCGTAATTGTTCTCCATCCTGCCGTTTAGATGTTCCCAAGCTGTTCCATTGAGGTTTGTTATCGTCCAGTCGTCAGGATAGGTTGAGAAGTTCTCGAAGAATAATATTGGAGAAACAGAAACATCATAGAAAAGGCCATCCACGGCTCCTTCCATGTTACCGATTGCAAGCGTATCGTAATAAACTCCTTCTTCGGTGACATTGAAGTTGAAGCCATGGGGCCATTCCCACATGTCGGGATTAGCTTGCCCCGTCCATATTTCCATCAAGGGATAATCATCCTGTCCGCTTGTGAATGTATAAGGCGTGTCGCCGATTCCATCGCTTCCCGTGACATTCTGGCCGGGTCCTGAATAATTGTCTGCTCCAATATAATCAGACCAGTAATTGCCTCCGCTTGGGTAACCGTCGTGCCAGGTGTTGTTGGTTCCCGAGTCGTGTGCTTGTACATTGTTGCCCAGGAAATTGTTGTGGTATATCTGATTGTAAGAAGAACCGATTGTCAGGCCTCTGTAGGAGCATGACGAAATATTATTGCTGAAAATCATGTTGTTCTCTGAATACTCCAAGGATATGCCGCGATATGTGCTCGTGATTTCATTTGCTGAAAGGGTGTTCCAATCGGAGTATCTCAAGAATATTCCGCCGTAGTCCATATCGCTTACCGCATTATCCGATATCTGATTGAACGTCGAAAATCCGATAATTATGCCTACATTCGAACCACTTATGTTTAGTCTTTCAACGGTCACGTTAGTGCAGTTTGCCAGGATTACTTCTCCTGCTTCGTTGGGAATACTTCCTGAAACAGCATCTTTCCAGTAAAAGACCGGCTTTCCATTCACGGTATTGGTTGTGTCGATTTGGTGCGTATTCCAATGCTGCAGGAGGTCTCCTGAGAGGAAAATGCTGTTGTTGACCAAATTATTATCTGACAGTCGGACGAATTCGGACCCCCCCATGGCTATGCCCGTGTAACCATTGTCCTGGATGGCGTTATCGTTCAAAGAAGCGTTAAAGACGTAATCGAGATTGATGCCGACGAATACCGTTCCTTCGATGTGGTTCCCGTTGGCCGTCAGGTTGACGGAATTGTAGAACCACGCCCCTCTGAAATTGTCCGTAAGCGTGTTGTTGGAGAAATCCGTGTTGCTGTCATCCTCGATAATCGCACCGAAATCGAATTGTTGTTCTATCAGATTGTATTCCACCGTTGAATAATCCGAGAAGTCCTGTATGGCAATTCCGTGGTTGTTCCAGAGGATGTCGTTTCCACCGAAGTAGTTGAAATCGGAGTAATCATACGCATGAATGCCAAAATCCGTATTGGAAGCCAGCCAGTTGCCGATTATCTGATTTTGAGAGGACAGGTTTAGCGTGATTCCATTCCCGTTGTCCCATATGTCATTGTTCCAGACGACGTTGTTATTGGAATCGTAGAGGTGAATGCCCGAATTTCCGTTATAATAGACAGTGTTGTTCTGGATTTCATTGAAATCGTTCCATTCGTCCATGAAGATTCCGTTTTCAGTATTGTTCTCAACCGAGTTGTCCTCGACAAGGCAGTATTCAGACCGATATAGACAGATGCCGCTTGTGTTTCCGTCGTAAACGGTGTTTCCCCTTATTGTCACATTGTTAGATGCACGTACGCGGATGCCGTAGTCGGAGCTTGCATATATCGTGTTGCCAATGATGTCATTGTAGTCGTTTCTCGGGTCAAGGATTATGCTTTCACCATTATGGGCAAACGAATTGTTCTCTATGACATTGTAGCTGGAAGGCAAACCGATGTCGGCCTGAACAACTCTGATTCCCCTAAAGGGATTTTCTGTAAAGGCATTATTGAAAATATGGTTGTTCTGTGAGGAGGCAACATAAAGGCCCATGTCACTGTGAGATATCTCGTTGCCCGATATTGCATGTCCGTCTGCCCGATAGAATACAATGCCAACGAAAAGGTTGTCAACGATCACATTGTCTTCGATTGAACCGTTGCTTGCATCCATGAAATGAATTCCCGAATTGATGTAATACGGCCAGGCATCGATTCCGCTTCCGTTGTGCAGATGGCAGTTCCTGATGACAAAGTGGTCAGTCGTATTGCCAACATAAATGGCGTCTCCGTATCCCGTTCCGTCTATCTCCCATCCTTCGATGATCCAGGGGTTGCTTGCTGAGCCGTTGCCGGTATCCCAGTTCACTATGCCGTGTGCCTGGTCGAAATCAGCGTTGGAGTCGATTCTGATGGGTGTGTGCTCGACGTATTCCGGGGCCCACGGTTCCATGAGCGGATAATCGTCTTGTCCGGTTGCGAATGAATAAGGCGTATCGCCGATACCGTCGCTTCCGGTGAGGTTCTGACCCGGACCGGAGTAATTGTCCAGCCCTGCGTAATCAGACCAGTAGTTGCCGCCGGAGGGGTAGCCGTCATGCCAGGTATTGTTCCCGTTATCTGATGCCTGGATGTTGTTTCCGATGAGATTGTTGTGGAAGACCAGGTTTCTGTCAGTATTGCTAAAGGAAATCCCGTTGTTATTCGAGACTACATCGTTTCCTTTTATGGTATTGTTTTCACTCCAGTATTGCAAAATAATTCCATAGTTGGAATTCCAACTTATGTTGTTGAATTCAACCGTGTTCCAGTCGCAATAGTCCGATAGCATGATTCCGTACTGGTCGCTGAGTGTGACAAGGTTTGACCAAAGTGTATTTCTCAAAGAGTTGTTTAATGTAATACCGTTGTAATTACCGTTAAATTCGTTGTCAAATACCACATTGTCATCAGAGGTATGCATTAACAGGCCGTTTTCCGAGTTCAATGACAGGTTGTTGTTGTAAATCGTGTTGAAATCAGAGGCATATAGAGTAAGGCCATGCCAATTGTTCGTCATTGTGTTGTTTAATATCTGGTTGTAGTGGCAACTTGACCAGAGCCTGACTCCTCTGTAATTGGTGGAAATGAAATTTCCCTCAATCCAATGATATGAGGATTGGTACGCTTCGATGCCTTCACCATTGTTGGATTCTATCGTGTTATTCGTTATGGATACATTATCCGAACGGGTAATGTCAATGCCCGTATCATTGTTGTTGGATATTGTGTTGCCCGTAATGCTTTCGTTGTTTACTTGAAGTAAGTAAAAACCGTAACCCAAATTATTCGACACATCGTTATTCTGGAAAGTGTTTTTGCTGGTGCCTGAGTCCAAAGAGACACCGTTTCCATTGGAGGAAATGTTGTTTTCCTGTATATGATTCCTGGAACAATCACCATATAGATACAAGCCATTGTCTGAATTCGCAATGAAATCATTCTCAAAGAAGGCATTATCCTGGGAGTTTTCAAGATATGTACCATAGATATTGTTGGATATTGAATTATTGAATATCATATTCTCATAGGATTGGTACATCAGCAGTCCGGAAACGTCGTTATATTCGATCAAGTTACCCTGGACCCATCCGTTGGTCTGATTGACAAGGATAATTCCTGAATCCATGTAATGGGGCCACATGCTTACACCGTTGGCATCATGAATATGGCAATTTCTTATCATGAAGTAATCAGTAGTATTCCCGACGTAGATGCCGTATCCGTATCCCGTTCCGTCTATCTCCCATCCTTCGATGATCCAGGGGTTGCTTGCTGAGCCGTTGCCGGTATCCCAGTTAACGATACCGTGTGCCTGGTCGAAATCAGCGTTTGAGTCGATTCTGATGGGTGCGTGGGATGTGTATTCGCTTGTTTCATTGACCCAGCCGCTTTCATCGGCAAACGGCAAGTAGTCCCAGTTGGACCCGCCGGAAATGTTGTAAGGATTGTCCACAAAACCGTCTGAATCATTATCCGGGGTCGTCCAGTCGGACCAGTAGTTTCCGCCGGAGGGGTAGCCGTTGTCCCACATGTTGATGCCGTTGTCGTAGGCCTGAACGCTGTTGTTGACCAGATTATTATGGTATATGCTATTGTCATCGCTATTCCAGAAAGTAATGCCTTCCATAACGCAATGTTTTACGTTGTTCTCGGTTATTGTGTTGTTGTCCACACCCGAAAAGTAGAAACCGTAATCATTGAACTCCATAACATTATTGGAATATGTTGAGTAATTAACAACCTGTGAATACAAGGCAAACGAATTTTCAAAGAAGGTATTACCGATTACCGTTAGATTGAAACATTCATCCGCGTCCATGCCATCCTGGTTGGATTCCATGTAATTGTTTTCAACGACGGTTCCCATTGAAGTGTCTATGAATATTCCGCGATTAGTATTGTTGAATAGGTAGTTGCCGTATAATCTGTTCCAATCTGAAAATAGTGTCTTGATGCCATCTGCGCTGTAAGAAATCTCGTTTGATTGAAGTAAGTTGTCATTGGAATATAACACGAATATTCCTTCATTTGTGTTAAAATGGGATGAGAAGTTGGTAACTTCATTGTAATCGGCGTATTGAAGGAATAATCCCCGTGTGTTCCAATCTGCAGAGATGTTGTCCAATTCCGATGTATTCGAATCCTCAACATGCACTCCGAACATGTTATCATCGAAGACCGAATCATAAATGCGGCACGAATAAGTATGGTTTAACCAGACACCTGAATTGGTGTGTCCCGAAGCATTCACCCTCTGTATTGTCACCCTGTCGGATGCTTGAACATGAATGCCATAACTTCCGTTAACAATCTTGAAGTCCTGGATGACGACATCTGAACTGTTGATATACATGCCCACGCCGCCCTGAGCGTCAATGAGCGTGGTGTTGGACATGCCGCTTCCATACAGATAAATCGGTTTCCAAACGACCACATTTTCAAGGAACGTTCCGTCATCTACAAGAATGGAATCGAAGGAATTGGCATCGTCGATGGCGGCCTGGATGGTCAAGTAATTGAGTCCGTTGTTTAAGTTGTGAACCGGGAGAGGGTCAGCGACCCAGCCGCTTTCATCGGCAAACGGCAAGTAGTCCCAGTTGGACCCGCCGGAAATGTTGTAAGGATTGTCCACGAAGCCGTCCGAATCATTATCCGGGGTCGTCCAGTCGGACCAGTAGTTGCCACCTGAAGGATGGCCGTAGTCCCACATGTTAATGCCGTTGTCGAATGCCTGAAGGTTGAAATTGCTGACAAAATTGTTGTGATATATCAGGTTGTTATAAGATTCGTAGAGATAGGTCCCGTTGCTGGTATTGGTAATGTTGTTGTCCCTGATGGTGTTGTTATTCGAGTAGTCAAGTTCGACCCCCCATTCTACGCAATCGAATATCTCGTTGTCCAGTATGTCGTTGTAAAATGAATCGTAAAGGTATATGCCCATTCTGGACGAAATCGTATTCCTCTGGATGATGTTGTAGTCCGAGGTATCAAGGTAAATGCTCGCACGGTAAATGTCCGTAGTGAACATATTGTCCTGAATGATGATGCCGCTGCATTCGTCGACCCGGATAGGATACGATGAGTTCGTAAAGATATTGTTTTTGATTGTACAGTTCTGGACAAGTTGGAGGTCGATGGCATATTCAAACGTCGTTGAATCCGTACCTGTGATTGTAAAGCCGGATATCGTGACTCTGTCGGATGTCACGTAGAATACGTCGCCAAGCCCCCTGCCGTCAACTACTGTTGTGGCCTTGTCTTCACCAACTATGGTTAATCTCTTGTCCACGATTATATTTTCATAATATGTTCCGGCGCTTACGTAGATCGTATGGTAGCTTAGGGTATGGCTATCGTCGATTGCTTCCTGGATGGTATGGAAGGTATCTCCGGTATTGAGGTTTGTAACAGTTTTTTCAACGATGTCCCAACCGCTTTCCTGAGCAAAGGGCCAGTTATCCCGATTCGACCCGCTGGAAATGTTGTATGGATAATCGACAAAGCCATCTGAATCATTATCAGGGGAGTTCCAAATGCTCCAGTAATTGCCACCCGAAGGATATCCGTCGTCCCAGAAATTGACTCCAGGGTCTTTGGATGTGTTTGAATTACCAATAAAATTGTTATGATATATGCTATTGTTTGAACAGAATATGTTGAAATTGATTTCGTGTTCGTTGTTGACCATATCGTTCTCAATGATTGTATTCCATTCTGAATCCTCGATGTTCAGGGCCACGAAGTTGTTAGACAGGTTGTTGCCCTGGAATGTGTTATGATGACATTCCTTACCATCTATTGCATACCAATTGTTGTTGTTGTAGAATTCATTGTTGAAAACATAGCTATGGTTAACCGCGTACATGCTTAGGCCTTCGGAATTGCCTTCAATGTAATTGCCAATGATGTCATGACCATCGCTGTTTGTAATGTAGATTCCCTCATTGGTGTTACCCACCAACGTGCATCCTTCGACAGTCGTATTGTTGCAGTTGTAATATATCTCAATTCCACGAGTGTTGTATCTTATGTCGTTCTCTCCTAGATAATTAAAAGAAGAATTTCCAAACACCTCAATGCCGAATACATTGTTTAAAACGGTGTTTCCAAATACGACATTATCATCAGATGCATCTAACATGATTCCGAATGCCGTTGACTGGTCGGAAATCCAGTTGTAGTTAATGTCATTGTCATTGGAATATACAAGATAAATTCCTTCATCGCCGTTGTTTATTATATCATTCCACTCAATCCGGGAGTAATTCGTATGATATAGATACAATCCATAATTGTCGTTTGAATATATGTAACTGTCATTGAGATAAAACTGAGCGTAATCGGCCTTGATGCCATCATAATTATTCGTACAATTGACATCATATATTCTCACTCCCGTGGAGTAATTTACATAAATTCCCGTGGTGTAATTCTTGACGATGAAATCCGAAACAGTGGCGTTGTCATTGATTATGTCGATGCCGGTTCCCGTGCCATTGCCTTCGAGGATTGTCGTGTTGAAAATTCCGCTTCCCATGAGATGAATCCTCTTCCAAAGCAGAATGTTCTCATTGAACGTTCCATCATCCACAAGAATGGTATCTCCTGATGTTGCATCGTCAATGGCATCCTGGATGGTTGAATAATTCATGCCGTTGTTTAAGTTATGAACCGGAAGATATTCGACGACCCATCCGTCCATTTCCGTGAAAGGATAATTGTCCTGGTTTCCCGCGCCCCCGGTAATGACCTTTGGGTCATCTACGAATCCGTCACCGTCAGCGTCAGGCGATGTCCAGCTGGCCCAGTAATTTCCACCTGAAGGATATCCGTTGTCCCAGGAATTGGTACCGCTATCGTAGGCGTCGTATCCGCCATTGCTGTAGAAATTATTGTGGAAAATGGCATTGTCTGAGCACGTATTGAGGTAGGTCGCCCAACCAGTATGGTCGTGGATGTCATTTTCAAATATCTGACCATAGTTGGAATAATCCATTCTCACAGCACCGGAACCATCCGAAAAATCATTATTTTCTACGACTGCAAAATCAGATTGGTAAATTACCATTCCATTTTCTGAATAATTGTAAAAATCACAATCTCGGACATGGGCGTTGTCTGATTGATAAAACATTATGCCAATGTTCGTATCGAAAAACCTGCAAGAACTAATGTTGCCATTGCTGGCATAATCGAAATGGATGCAGGAGTCGTAATAGGGATGATTGAAGTCTCCTCCGGACCTCCTGAATCCCAGTTCTTCGAAACTCACGCCTGAGGAAACGACTTGTACCACGATGCCCGTTCCTTCACCGTCAATAATCGTATCATTCTTGCTTTCTCCAACGAATGACAAACTCTTGTTGACAAAAATATGTTCATTATACGTGCCACTTGTAATGTAAATGGTATCTCCCGCATACGTATCGGCGTCATCAATGGCCTCTTGGATGGTTAAGAAGTCCTTTCCTGAATCTAGATTCTTGATAGGGCCTTCAGCATAAAGCCATCCACTCTCTTGCGCAAATGGCCAATCATCCTGGTTGTTTGCGTCAATGACATAGGGGTCGTCAACGAATCCATCCGTGTCGTTGTCAGGGCTCGTCCAGTCGGACCAATAGTTCCCCCCTGAAGGATATCCGTTGTCCCAGGAATTGTTTCCACCGTCCAATGCCTGGAAGGTCTGGCCGACGATGTTGTTGTGGTAAATCAGGTTATCGTAGCAGGAAGAGAAGATTAAGCCGTCGTCAACATTCTGAATGATGTCGTTTTCAAAAATGGTGTTGCTGTTTGACGAACTAAAGGATATTCCTCCGTAGTTTCTCGTCATTGTGTTATTCTCAATGTAATTGTATCTGGAAGAGGTAAATTCAACGCCGTAATCGAAATTGTCCGACAGGTTGTTGAACTGGAAGGTGTTTGAATTAGATTCCTGCAGGGAAAATCCGTTGGTGTTGTTATTGATGAAATTGTACGTGAGGGTGTTGTTCTCGGAAGAATACAAGAAGATGCCGTTTCCCGTATTGTCGAGAATGTCGTTTCCGAAAATGTCGTTGTTGTCGCACGAGTATATGTATGCTCCATCACCCGAATTGGAAAAGATGGTGTTGTTTGAAATCTGGTTCCAATTGGCAGACGAAGTCATGTAGATTCCCTGGGAATTGCCGCTCATTATGTTTTGGTCAAATACATTGTTGCTTGAAGCGTAAATCATGAGACCCTGAAAATTTGAATCGAGGGTGTTGTTGTAAACGGTAACGTCCGTACTCGAGTCAAAGGCTATTCCGCTCTTGTTGTTCGAAGAAATGTCGTTGTTCCTGACAAGACCGTATTGTACGTTGCTGAGAGTGAGTCCTGCTTCAAGTACATCTGGCCAAGAGTAGGTTCCGGCAGCACTATGCAGATAACAATTCTCCAAAATGAAATAATCGGTGGTGTTTCCGATGTATATCCCATATCCGGGTCCGTTGCCGTTGATTTCCCATCCGCTTATTATCCACGGATTGGAGAAATTGCCGCTACCGGTATCCCAATTGACGACGCCGTGTGCCTGGTCGAAGTCGGCATTGGAATTTATCCTAATCACACTGTGATTGACATATTCTTTCGAAGGCAAGGGTCCTTCATCGTTCAATGTATTTCCGGAGTCGTCGGAAACGTTGCTAATTCCTTCCGTGGTGGAACCATATGAACCGGTATCGAACAGAACGTTCACCGAGCTCATGAGCATGGTCACCATTACCAATATAGAGAGATATCTCTTCCATAATATCTGCATGTGTTCACCAACCAGATTTCGAAAGGACCAATAAACTAAAACTAAAAAAGTATTTCTGATGAAAACACGTTATAACAAGGTGATGTTTTCGATGAATGAATAGATTGGATCAATGGAATAATCTTTCATTTTTCAAGGTTTCCCGGTCAAAAACCTTTAATAACTCACCGGCTTTGAAAGTCTGGAGATAACAATGCAGGCAGGACAGATGGCTTATGACAGAGCTATTACAGTTTTCTCACCTGACGGACGTTTATTTCAGGTCGAATACGCCAGAGAAGCAGTAAAGCGTGGAACGACAACAGTTGGCGTCATGTGTGAGGACGGAGTTGTATTGATAATTGACAAGAGGATAGCCAGCAAGCTGGTGGTACCCAAATCGATTGAAAAGATGTTTCAAATCGACGAACACATCGGATGCGCTACCAGCGGTCTTGTGGCCGACGCTCGTTCATTGGTGGATTACGCCAGAGTAACGGCTCAGATAAACAAGGTCACGTATTCCGAAAAGATAGACGTGGAATCACTTGTCAAGAAGGTTTGCGATTACAAGCAGAATTACACCCAGTATGGTGGCGTTAGGCCTTTTGGTACGGCACTTCTCATTGCGGGAGTGGATGAAACAGGAAACCATCTTTACGAAACGGACCCCAGCGGGGCCCTCGTCGAATACAAGGCTGGAAGCATCGGCGCAGGGAGGAATCAGGTTCTCGAATACTTCGACGAACATTACGAAGATGGGATGACCAAGGAAGATGGAGCCGTTCTTGGCCTTAGAGCCCTGGACCATGCCACTGAGGAAGGTTTGAATTCCCGGGCCATTGAGGTGGGAATCGTGAGCGAGGAAGAAGGTTTCAAGACCCTCTCCCAAGAAGAAGTGGATGAACTGATTGAAAAGGTACCCGAAGAGGAGTAGAATGGTAGACCTTGACGAATCAATAATCGCAAGATACGAATCCCACGGAAAAACCTTTGAGATACTCATTGACAAGAAGGTTGCAAAGCTCGTGAGGGAAGATGAGGAAGTGGACCTTATCGAACACATGGTGATTGATGAGATATTTGAAGATTCCAAACGAGGAGACAGGGCTAGCGAAGGAGACCTTAGAAGGGTTTTTGGAACGACCGAAGTGACCGAAGTTGCAAAAACGATTATCCTAAAAGGAGAGGTCCAGCTTACGACGGAACAGCGTCGTGAGATGAGGGAGATAAAGAGAAAGAAGGTCATTGGGACCATAGCAAGGAATGCCATAAACCCTCAGACGAGAACGCCCCATCCTCCATCAAGAATCGAGAATGCCATGAATGAAGCACGGGTAAACATCGACCCGCTCAAACCGGCGGAAGTACAGGTCAAGGATGTAGTCGACGCCATAAGGCATCTCATCCCCCTCAGTTTTGAAAGCGTTAAACTTGCAATCAAGTTGGCAGGGACCGATTACGGACGTTGTTACGGGGACATTTCCGAAGTGGCGACACTTCAAAATGAAGAATGGCAGAACGATGGAAGCTGGATAGGCGTCGTGGAACTTCCCGCGGGCATGCGTCAAGACCTTGAAGAGATTCTCAACAGCAAAACCAAGGGCAACGTGGAGATAAAATCCGTTGAGTGATTTTTACGACGTGATTTAATGGATGAAAATGCCAAGAAATCTCTTCTGGTGGTCCCTGGAGAATTGATAGAGGACAAAGGAATGAAGTCCGGTTACGGGACTTATGAAAAAGACGGGAAAATTTATTCCACCAGTGCGGGTTTTGTCAAATACAACCGCAATGCGAATTATGTTAACGTCGTTCCTTTCAAAGGACGGTACATGCCAAGGGAGGGCGACAAGGTCATTGGGAACATAACGGACATAGGCCCAACAAACTGGATGGTGGACATAGGTGGACCATACGATGCTCCCCTTCACATCAACGAGGTGCCCTGGAGGGTAGAATTCGGTGATACGGGAAGCTATCTGGAGGTTGGAGAAACCCTTCTTGCCATGGTAAATCAGGTGGATGAAACCAAAAGAGTGAACTTGACGCTCAAAAGGCCCGGTCTAAGGAGATTGGAAGAAGGGAGAATCATCCATGTTTCCCATACCAAGGTTCCCAGGATAATCGGTAGGAACGGTGAAATGATCTCGCTTTTGAAGGAAAAAGGGGGATGCAACATATTCGTGGGTCAAAATGGCATGATATGGATACAAGGCGACATAATCAAGATTAGAAATGTCGTCAAGGTCATCGAACGCATCGAGAAATCCAAGAAGGCAAAGAAGTTGCTGGACGATGTCAGGGAGATGTTTGATAACGAGGATTTTTGGTGAGATGAATGAACGACATTGACATTAATGATGGAAATAGGATTGACGGAAGGGGAGTTGATGAACTACGCCCGATAACTATCAAAGCAGGCGTTTTGAATCAGGCCGACGGTTCATCGTATCTTGAATGGGGCAAGAACAAGATATACGCCGCTGTTTATGGTCCAAGACAGATCCATCCCCGATATCTTCAAGACCCCACCGGCGCAGTGGTTCAGGCGTACTATAACATGATCTCGTTCTCCGTTACCGACAGGAAAAGGCCAGGTCCCAATAGGAGGAGTACGGAGATATCGAAGGTGACCAGCGAAGCTCTTGCCAAAGCAGTTTTCCTGGACCAGTTTCCTAGAACCACAATAGATGTGTACATTGAGGTTGTTCAGGCGGATGCCGGGACGCGATGTGCAGGCATAACCGCGGCATCGGTGGCATTGGCAGATGCAGGGATTCCCATGAAGGACCTTGTGTGTGCTTGTGCAAGTGGAAAAGTCAGCGAAAAGATGGTGCTAGACCTGGGCAAAGAAGAAGACAATCTTGGCAATGCAGACGTTCCCATGGCGTTGATACCGAGCACCGAAGAAATCGTTCTCCTTCAGATGGACGGTCAATTGACGCCGGATGAATTTTCGAAAGCAATGGAGATGAACAAAAAAGCCATCAAGGAGAAAATTTACCCTATTCAGGTAGCGGCATTGAAAGACAAATACTCCACTGAGGAAGAGGATTATTCCGAAGATGAAGGAGACGACGATGATGGTGCATATAAGCAAGGGGGTCGTTCCAATGTCTAATGACCCCGTATCGCAACTTAGAAAAAGACACGTATCACAATTGGCCAAAATTGGAGAGAGGGTGGATGGCAGAAAGCCCTTCGAAGTGCGTTCATTTGAAGCTCGCATAGGCGAAATCGATACGGCTGAAGGCGTAGCAGAGTTGGACCTAGGAAAAACCAAGGTGATGGCGGGAGTGAAGGTAAATACCGGAGAACCCTACGATGACAACGACGAGGGGGGCGTTCTGATTACCAACGTTGAATTGAAACCGCTCGCTTCACCCGATTTCGAAAACGGTCCACCAAGGCAAGAATCGATTGAGATTTCCAGGGTAATTGACAGGGGAATCAGGGAATCCGGGGCCATAAATTTCAACGAACTTGTTGTGGGGGAAGAAGTCTGGATCATGTTCCTTGACATACACGTTCTTGATTATGACGGAAACGTTTTCGACGCTGGAAGCATCGCATCCCTACTTGCCCTGATGAACACGAAGTTGCCGTTCATAGAAAACAAGGTCGGGGACAAGGACATGCCGCTCAAATTATCCAAGCATCCGGTTTCGGTAACCTTCGTAAAGGTGGGTGAATCCATCCTTGCTGACCCCAATGCTGAAGAAGAAAGAGTTGCAGACGCAAGATTGACCGTTACCACCACTGAGGATGGTAGAATTTGTTCGGTTCAAAAGGGACTCAAGGGCTCTTTTTCATTTGACGAAATTAACAGATGCGTGGAAAAGTCGTTGGATATAGCCGGCGATATACGTGAAAATATACGGAAACTATAATTAGTACTTTTATTTAACATCGATTCCCATGGCTCGAAAGACTAAGAAAGTAGGCATCGCAGGGAAGTATCAATCCCGATACGGAGTAAAGGTAAGAAACCGTCTTAGGGACGCTGAATCCAGGGCCGCAGCATATCACCGTTGTCCCGAATGCGAAGCGATGAAGGTCAGAAGGGTTTCCACGGGCATATACGTCTGCAGGAAATGTGGGCATAATTTCGCCAGTGGGGCCTATTCGCCCAATCCCAAGAAGACCTACAAGCACGAGATAACAGAGGAACTGATCGAAGAGGCAGAGGAAGAAGGAGCAATAGTAGAGGCAGGTGAGTGATTTGCCCAGGGAATCCTTAAGATGTTCCAGATGCAAAGAGGTCTATGTCGAATATTCGCCCAATCAGCCGTTGCAATGCAGAAGATGCGGAAGCAGGGTGTTTTACAAAGCAAGGCCCAACGTAAAAAAGACGATAAAATCCTTGTGACATGGAACAAAAAGCCATCGTGATAGTGAAATCTGAGCATTCAAAAACGTTGATGGAATCATTGCGTCCCGAATCCGAAGACGAGATGTTGGAAGGAAAAGTAGAATTGTCAGGTAATGATGACATTCTCCAGTTAGAATTTACTTCCAGACAGATATCGCAACTACGAGCGGGCCTAAATGCTTACATGAGGTGGTTGAAAGCCATGGAAGAAACAATCGAAAATGTCAGGATGTGTAAAGATGGAAATGTCCCCTAGAATGCAGAACCAGTTAGTACAATATCAGCAGATGCAGCAGCAGTTGCAGATGGTGATGAATCAAAGGATACAGGCCGAGACACGCTTCCAAGAGATCGAGAGAACCCTTGATGAGCTTTCAAAAGCCGGCGACGACCCAACGGTATACCAAAGCGTCGGGGCGATTCTCATAAAGGCCAAAGACCCGGATTCAATCAAATCCAAGCTGGAAGACCAGAAGGAGACGACGGAAGTCCGGCTCAAGAAGTTCAAGAAACAAGAGGAATCACTCAAGGAAAAATTCGAAAAGCTCCAGAAGAAGCTAACGGAAGAATTCCAGACGGAAAATGTCTCTTGATTTGATTTCATTTGCCCTGTCAGGAAGAATTCTTCTTGTACCCCATGAGAATTCCGACGTTGATTCGCTTGGTGCTTGCATAGCGTTGCAGAATGCATACGCTAAGGTTGAGATATTTAAGCCTGATTCCATGGACCGATTGGCAAGCGCCATGGCCCATGAGTTTTCACCAAAATTCAGCCAAGGAGAGGACGATTATGATCATGTCATTGCAATTGATACCTCAACGCCATCGATGCTTCCGGACAACTTCAAGGGTGAGATAGACGGAGTAATAGACCATCATCATGATTCGGGGGATTGGGATGTTGAAAAATCTTTCATCGACGAAACGTTTTCCTCCTCATGTGAAATGGTATTCGAAATCTTGGCCAACGAAGGAAAAGTTATTGACCGGACCATTGGAAAAGCGCTTTTAATGGGAATCCTCGCTGACACGTCGAATTTCAGATATTCAAATCATGAAACATTATTCCGTGCAGGCACCATTGTCGAAAAAAGTGGCGTATCCATCGGCGAAGTCAGGGACATTCTAGAGGAACAAAAGCAAGATGACATGTCTCGACGAATTGCCCGATTGAAAGCCGCCCAAAGGATGCGCTACATCACGGTAGGCAAATGGATAATCGCCTCTTCAGAAGTATCGGTATTCGAATCGTTGGCTGCACGGTCAATTTTGTCCGCCGGGGCAGACGTTGCATTCGTCGGTTCGCAGCGAAAAGAAAAATTCAGGGTGAGTTCCCGCGTCCGCAGAGAATTGCTTGAAAAGGGATTTCACGTCGGCATAATTCTTGAAGAGGTTTCACGCATAATCGGAGGCGAAGGCGGGGGCCATGACGGGGCTGCGGGATTAAATGGCATCGGAGATGTGGAACATGCGCTCAACGTCTGCATGGACCAATCCGAAAAAGAGATAAAACGCCTGGTTGATTGAATGAAGGAAGCTGACCCAGAGAAAATAGATTTCACGCCCATCGGAGAAATTCGGTCGGAATACAAAGAAAGAAAAGATGTACCGCGCCAGTCGTATCTTGCCGATGACATCGAATCTACCATCATGTTATATCCCGAATACGAGAGAGGAATGAGCGACCTTGAAGGTTTTTCCCACATAATCGTCCTAGCATACATGCACCTTTCAAGCGGTTCGTTGGTCGCGCGTCCTCCCATGGACGGGAAAGAGCGTGGCGTATTTGCCACTCGTTCGCCTAGTAGGCCCAACTCCATCGGGTTATCCGTTGCCAAGGTAAAGGCGATAAAAGGAACGGAAATACACGTTACGAGCCTGGAATTGGTCCACGGGACTCCGATACTGGACATAAAGCCGTACATCCCCGCATTGGACTGCATACCTGACGCGGCTACGGGATGGGTCGATGGCAAAACCTAATTCATCAATTTTCAATGGAAACGTTAATAATCCAAAAAGATTTCACCTGAAAAGAAAGTGACGCATTCACACGTTGAAGAAATGCGAGCATCACAAATGGGCCAGTAGTTCAGCACGGATCGGCGAACAGAATATAAGAATATGCAAGCAATGTTTGTCGAGAGAGCTGAATATTGGCACACCACATAAATGGGCCAGTAGTTCAGCTCGGAAGAATGCCTGCTTTGCAAGCAGGAAGTCTTGGGTTCAAATCCCAACTGGTCCATTCATTTTTTTGTTAAAATGAAATGCCCAGTTTTAGTCGGAAAATACTTCGTAATTTTCCTCATCCCAACTGGTCCATTCATTTTTTTGTTGAAATGAAATGCCCAGTTTTAGTCGGAAAATACTTCGTAATTTTCCTCATCCCAAC
>CAZPOY010000018.1:0-24519 GCA_964588345.1 uncultured Thermoplasmata archaeon | reverse complement strand
TTGGTAGTTTTGCTTGCACTTCTTTGGTTGACGTCTGTTTGAACTAAATAATCGGCCGATTAGTCAGGGACATTTACCTCACTTTTCTTAAAGTCGAGTTAAAGAATAACCCTGCTAATATTGAAGTGTAGTTTAATTCCGGCAGGGTTAGAGTTGAAATTTCTCGGGAAATTGGAAAGGTTTAAATCTTTGCGGATTGATGTTCGACCTGATGTATGTTGAAAGGGACTTGGAAGAGCACTTCATATCGGTTTCCAAGGCGTCGAAGATGGTCGCCCTGGTGGGTGCCAGGCAGGCTGGAAAGACCACCTTTCTCAAGGAGAAATCGAAGGAGTACGATGCCAATTACGTCATGTTCGACGACCCCGATGCCAGAGAGATGTTTGAAAAGGACATCAAGAAATTCGAGGTCCAATACGTCAACGGCCATGAAATTGCTGTGTTGGATGAAGTGCAGTATTGCAGGAATGCGGGACCCAAGCTGAAATACCTTGTGGACAGGGGCCATAAGATGTGGGCGACATCTTCTTCAGAAGTCATTCTGGCCAAAGACGTCCTTTCGCACCTTGTGGGTAGAGTTTCGGTAGTTAGATTATATCCTTTTTCCTTTGCTGAATACAGTAGGGCCAGGGGTCAGAAAACCATGACCGGTAAAATCCGGGAGAGGTTCGCATGGGAACACATGACGTACGGAGGGTACCCTGAAATCGTGCTCGCGGAATCAGCCGAAATGAAGCAGATTCTCCTGAAAAGCCTCTACGAGACCATGATTTTGAAAGACGTGGCCAGGACATTTTCCATAGACGACATGGAGGCGCTGGAAAAGTGCGTCAGGTATTTTGCAGAAACGGTGAGCGGGGTGGTCTCATATCAAAATGCTTCCAACAAGCTGGATGTATCTTACCCCACTTTGAAAAAGTATATTGATGCCCTTGAAAAGAGCTACCTCGTCTATCAGGTCAAGCCGTTTTTCACAAACAAGGTCAAGGAGATAACGAAGCAGCCCAAGGTGTATTTTCTCGATACCGGCATGAGAAATATCATCGCTGACGATTTTCCTTCGGAACCTGGGGGAGACCTCTTTGAAAATTACGTTCTGACGGAACTTCTCAAAATGGGGCACCAACCGAATTACTGGCGGAGCAAGTCCAAAGCCGAGGTCGATTTCATCGTGAAAAAGGGCAAGAAGGTCGTTCCCCTGGAAGTCAAAATCCGCTCTGATGTGGGAAAAATAACAAGGAGTTTGCGCTCCTTCATCGAACGATATGAGCCGAAAGAGGCTTACGTGGTCGCTTACCAAGGCGAAGAGGGAGAAATGGAGGTCAATGGATGCACGGTGAAGTTCGTGGATGTTGTGGGCATGGAAAAGGAACTGGAAAAATAATCATAAAGCCCACAAAGAGCCCAGACCGCTTTGAAAAATTTATTATTGAAAACGAAAATCAAATATACACCCCATCCTAATCATCGTTGCATGGGAAAGGGGTCGGATTTTCGGATACATCTAATAATTTTACTTGCAATCGGGCTTTTTACTTCCGCATTTACATTCCCGCCGGCCTTTGATTGTCCCTCTCAAAGTATCAGTGCCGATGGCTTCTCCTTTGAGAATGCTTCGGCCATTAACAAAAAAGCGCATTCTTATGGCTTCCCTGAAAATACAAATGTTTCGTCGCGTGATTTCATTTCTCAGGTAAAATCTCACCAGAAAATTTCGGAACTCGAAGGCAATTTCCAGGAAAAACTGGATGAAGAAGGGCTCTTTGGTTCTGCGGTATGCAATATCGGGGATTTGGATGGGGACGGAATACAAGACCTTGCGATTGGTGCAATGTGGCAAGACCCGGGAGGAGGGTCTGGAACGGGAGCAGTTTACATCAATTTCATGAATAAAAACGGGACCGTAAAGAGTACACAGAAGATAAATAATACTGAAGGAAATTTTAATGGCTCTTTGGATTATCAAGATGATTTTGGGACGGCTATAGAATGTCTTGGTGATTTGGATGGAGATGGAATACAAGACATTGCAGTTGGAGCACCTTATGATGACAGTAACGGGTCTCTTAAAGGAGCTGTGTGGATTCTTTTTCTTACCAATGATGGCAATGTTAAAAACCATCAAAAAATATCCGAAATCCATGGTAATTTTTTTGGTAAGCTTGATTTTTATGATAATTTCGGATGCTCCTTAGCCTTAATGCATGATATCAATAATGATGGAATTCAGGATATCGCCGTCGGTGCTTCAGGGGATGATGATGGTGCGGACAGGGGTGGAGCAATATGGCTTCTCTCTCTTGAAATCAATGGTACGGTGAAATCACATAAAAAAATTAGCAATACACAAGGGGGGTTTCAGGGAGATATTGATGATAACTATATGTTTGGAGATTCGTTATCATCTATTGGAGATATCAATGGAGATGAAATACCCGATTTAATAACAGGATTGTTTGGTTATTATGACTATGATTTTTGGAGTCCTCAAGGTGCAGTATATGTACTATTGATGAATAATAATGGAACGGTATTCGATGAAATCCTCATCACTGAAAATAAAAGTGGATTTTATGGTAAGTTGGGTTCTTCAGATAATTTCGGAACCTCTGTTTCTGATGTGGGTGATTTAAATGGAGATATGGTCCCCGATCTTTGTGTAGGAGCGTATGCAGATAGTGAAAATGGTTCTGGAAAAGGAGCCATCTGGCTCTTATTACTCAACAAGAACGGAACTGTAAAGGATTACAGTAAAATTAACGATGTTCATGGGAATTTTACTGGTTCGTTAGAAGATGGCGATTTATTAGGGAGTAGTTGTGATAGTATAGGAGATTTGAACAAAGATGGTATTGTTGACATTGCTGTTGGGGCAATGGGTGACGGCGATGGGGGAGTTGGAAAAGGAGCCGTTTACATTCTTTTCATGAACAATTCCGGCCCGTCAATTTCAGACAATACCATGGCGAATCCAACAACCGGGGACTCTTTTGTCTTCAATGCCACCGTCAGCGATTCGACCAACGTCAGTGAAGTCCGGGTTTCCTATTGGACCGATGTGTCTGCGGTCAATGAGGACATGATGGTCAATTCCAACGGGAATTTCTACGAATATTCCATGGTTGTTCCTTCGAATGCCACAACTTTGCATTACAATTATACTGCTTATGACGAACAAGGGAACTCCACACGTTCCATGGACTTTTCCAAGGATGTCCTTGATAACGACAAACCCCAGATTGTCATTCTAACAGGAAGTGGACCATATCCCAATAACCGGAACATATCGGTCTATGCTGAAATCAATGACAATTTTGTCGTTCAGGATGCATTCTTGAACTATTCAAGTGAACTTGGAAACTGGAACGCGACCATGAGTTATTCCAACAATTATTCCATGGCAATACCCAAAGAAAACCTGTATCCAGGGAACGTGAATTTTACGGTTCTCGCATTCGATGGAATCCAATGGTCTGCCCTCAACGGCACCCTGGAGATATTCGACGCTGTTGCACCGGTAGCGGATGCAGGCATTGACTTTGACGTTGCACAGAACACGGTTTTCACCCTTGACGGAAGTCTTTCAACTGACGACGTGGAAATCTTCAATTACACCTGGACTGCCATTTACAACGGAACGCAGATTTCATTGTTCGGTGAACAGCCGACTCTAACGCTATGGACTCCCGGGACGTACAATTTCACCTTGAACGTTTCCGATGCCGAAGGTAACGGCGATGCCGATTTTGTCAATGTAACCGTATTCGATGCTACAAGTCCCGTAGCACACGCCGGGGACGATTTCACCATCGCTCAGCATACGGAAATCACCCTTAATGGAAACATGTCAATGGACAACGTAGGAATTGAGAACTACACCTGGTCGTTCGGTGACGGTTCTCCCCTTTACGGAATGGTGGCAAACAAGACCTTCCACGATGTCGGAAACCACACCGTTGTCCTGAACGTGTCCGACGCTCACGGGAATTTCGACGAAGACATAGTCATGGTAAATGTATATGATACGGACTCTCCCAATGCGCAGATAAATGCGAGTCCCATGGTCATCGGACAAAATGAAACCATCTCTTTTACCGCCAATGCTTCCACCGACAATGTGGGGATAGTGAACTATTCCTGGGAAATTGACGATGGCACGGGTATTCATTACTATTATGTTCCATATCTGGAACACATTTTCCCAAAGGTAGGCAGTTTCAACGTTTCCCTCATCGTGAAAGACGCCAGGAATAACCAGGATGTTGCTGCAATCAATATTCAGGTGAACGACACGGAATCGCCCACGGCTGTTGCAAGGGAAGATGTTGTCATCTTCCAGTTTGAATCGTTAATTCTTGATGGCAATCTGTCAACCGACAACGTGGGCATCGTAAATTATACTTGGAATATTACCGGAGAAGGATCTTCTCAATTGCATTTTGGCCCTTTCAGCAACATTTCCTTCGATACGCCTGGGAACTTCACCGTTATCCTTACTGCATTTGATGAAAAAGGGAATACCGGTTCAGACTCCTTTATCGTGGACGTAATCCCCGATGAAGACGGCGACGGGATGGCGGATTCGGAAGATGATTTTCCCACCGACCCCTCCGCTTCAGTCGATACCGACGGTGACGGATATCCGGACGAATGGAATCAAGGATACGATAAGAACGATTCCACCACATTTCTTTCCCTAGACGAATTCCCTCAGAATGAGACCGAATGGATGGACACGGATTCGGACGGCATCGGGAACAATGCAGATGCTTTTCCTGAAGATGCCGCCGCTTCCAAAGATTCCGACGGGGACGGTCATCCTGATGAATGGAACGAAGGATATTCGAGCAGTGATTCCACAACGGGACTGACCATTGATTATTATCCCGATGACCCGGAAAGGTGGGATGAAAGACCTATTTGGCCATTCGTTATCATTATAATCATTGTCCTTGCCGGGATTGGCTTCCTGGTTTTCTTTCTCGTAAAGCGCTTCCGGGACAACGCAAATGAAGAACACGGGAAAAACGAGAAATCCAATAAATGACCTCTCCTCAAGCTGAAAAATGAGTTAGCAATTCCTGGAGAGCTTTTTTCACGGAAGGGGTGAGTTCCTCTTCATCCGACATCTCCACCGACCCCCACTGCACCAGCAGCAGCATTATCTTGCATCCTGGCACCGCGTCTTCCACGAAGGTTGCAAACATGGGGTAATTGTTCTCATGGGTGGAGAGAGGGGCGCCTTCATAGCTTCCGTATTCCGCCAGCAATACCGTCCCCGGCTCTTTTTCCATCTGCGCGGAGTCAGCCAGTATTATCGTCCGGGGTTCCTCCTCTTCGATAATAGGCACGGCGTCCAGGAGATTTCTCTCAGCGAAAATGAAAACTGTATTGGGAAACTTTTCCGTTGCATCCCTTTCCAGAAGCGCGTCCAGTAACGCCGGCCCGAAAGCGTCGTCGGACCGATATGGGTTGCCAAGGCCGATGAAAAGAACCCTTTTTCCCGATGAGAGCATTTCCGCTAGCTCCTCTCCGGCTCCCACGGGCCCCTCCTTCATTCAGGACCCCCTGTTTTCCCGGAGACGACTTTTCCGTGTGAAGCCTGCGCTGAATCAAAGTCCTCTGCTCCCTTCCTTTCCTGGCCCAACTTCTTCTTGCGGTGGAAATACCCGGCCCCGACCACGGTTCCCGCAGCCATCAGGGCGAAAATAAGGTCGTATTCCGGTATGATGCTCATGTCCGTCACGGAATCCGAATAACTCGGGTCTTGGTCCCAGAAGGCAGTAAGTGTGGTCGTGTCGTTCAGTGTGGTGTTGTAGGGGATCTCAACGTAGACCTGAAGTTCGATGACTTCATCTCCCTTCATTGAAATGTCCGGATTCCCATCGTTGTCCTTGTCATAAGCAGGATTCACGTAATCCCATACTCCGTCGCCATCAATGTCCGTAGCCACGAGCTTTCCACTTTCGTATATGGACACGTTGAAACCTGCTGATGAAGCGATTTCAAGTTCAACGTTGTATCTGTCTTGCTTTGCTCTTCCCACGGTAAGCGTGTGATTGTATATGGCCGTGGTATTGTCCTGAACGTATCGCGTATAATCGGGGTCCAGGGTCACGTCCGGCGGTGGAGGTGGCGGTTTCGGCCTTGTCGTCTGGGGTTGGTCAAAGGTGGAGACCGGCTGGTCGTTCCAGTCCCAAGTCCCCTTCCAATCTTCCACGATGATGACGGCATTCACGTCGTCTGCAGGACCCATTCCGGCCCTTGCTGAATCAAATCCCGCTTCAATGGCATCCCCTCGGACAGTGCAGTCCACCGGGCCCATGTCGTTCCAGGGAGAGGGCCTTTTCTGGGGATTGTAAAGGTAAAGCGTGGAAGAGAGGACTTTGCCGTGCCTTCCCTCGATTATCACCATGACTTCCGAACCGACCCGGCCTTCAAGGTTGTGACCCGTTGAAGGGTCCATGTCCGTGTCAAAATGAGCCACCACCCGATCCGTGCCGAATGCGGTCTTCTTGGGGAGTGGGCCGATGTATACCTTGGCGCCGGTGTATTCGTTCTCAAGCCAGTAATCGGTAAGTCCCGTTGGCGTCATTTGTGGGTGGTCGGGAATGCCATCGTCGTCAACGTCCCGATAAGCCGTCCCGTTTATCGTTACAAAGCTTTCATCATCGGGGATGCCGTCGTTATTGAAGTCCCTGGGATAAGCATCACGGATGTCCGGTATTCCGTCGCGGTCTTTGTCCGGTGAACGGTATGATGGCCCGCCGCCGGTTCTGTTCTCCTGCCATAACAGGACCGGTACATCCTCGCCACCCAGCATTTTTCCGTTGACCCGGGCATAGAAGGAAAGAAGTTCACCTTTATTCACGCCATATGCCACCATGTCCGCATTCCCATTGTACACAGTCAGATTTTCCTTGGACACGTCACCTTCCCGGTCCTCCAATGCGTTTCCCCAGTCGCCGAATGCCCCGTCTATGACTGGCAAAGAGGGTGACCGGTTCCAGTAAGACATGCCCGAGGGATTCCAGACCGACGCAATGCCGTTTTCCAAAACGACATCGGTCAGTTCGACGCCGAAAGCGGTCTCAGGCTGCAGCGACAGGTCTGCCGCCAGCGAAATGGCAACGGAACGGGTCACTTCAACCTCAAGGGCCGGTTCGAATGAGAAAATGTGGTCCCGACCCGATGAGGCATTCGTTATTTCCGTGTATTCAGCGATGTCTTCATCGAGTATGGACAAGCGGGGGTCAGTCACATTGGCATGGTCTCCCAAAATCCTGAAATGGACCGATTCGACCTTGGCGATGGAACTGGAAGAGCGGAGCCCCACCTCCATCAGTTCATCATTCTCTCCACTGGACACGTCTTCGTGGAGCCATTGTGCAAAAGCACCGAGCGACGACATGCCAGGTGAAACGGGGGAATGGAACACGTGTGTGTTGCCCAGTGAATCGTGGGACATCACCATCACCCGAGGTGTGTTCTGGATGCCGATGTCTATCCTTCCCTCCACGTGGTTGCCGTTCACGGCCACTGTCGCCGACCCGCCTCCGGGTCTGAAACCGTACCAGTCGTTCCTGTCATTGGTTCCGTTGAACCAGAGTTCGCCAGATGAAACGCCACGCCGGGTTATTTTGATGTGAAAAAGCTGTTCCGCCCCTGCGTAGTTCAGGTCGTACCCCGTTTCTTCGTCCCAGTCCCGGTCTATCATGACGAATACGTCATGTATCTCCGATTCGTGTTCGATGTTGGCAAGCGGGGCCGATGTGACCATGTGAACGTATAGATAACCAGCGTCCGTGGTTAGCTGGACCTGCAGTATGTCCAAAGACGGGTCGTTCCGCAATGCGGGGCCCAGGTTCTCAAACGTTTCTATCCCTTGCCAATCGTCGAAATATCCGTCCACGGCAAGTCCCCCCGGGGTCGTGTCCGAAGTGTATATGAAAGTAGCAATGAGCGGAGCGCCAATTAGTATGGCTATGAGTGCAATTATGCCAACGGCCCTGACGGTCCAGTTGGGTCCTTTGGATACGGGGCCGTGGCTTCTCAGGAATCTTCCCGTTCCGTTCACCAGCCCGTCGCCATTGACCAGGCCGAGTTTTGAATGACCTCCGAGTCCGTTTATCAGGCCTTCGTCTTCCTTTACCGTTCCGATGCCGTTAATCAAACCATCGGGAGCACTTCTTTCAGCCATCATCTCCCGTATCCGGCCTTTGACCCTGCCTTGCCCCCCGGCCAAGCCGTTTATCTTGCCCACGCCGTTAACGAGACCATTGACAAGTCCATTGGTTCTACCACGGCCATTAACAAGGCCATTGACAAGCCCGTTCGTCCTACCCTTGCCATTGACAAGACCTGAGGGGCGCAATCCATTGACCCGGCCTTTCTTCGAGCCGTTTACAAGGCCCCTCTCTCCCGAAGGTCTTGTTCCATTGACCAGCCCTCGGTCCGGTTTCTTCGCCGTTCCGTTTATTATGCCATTGGTTCTGCCACGGCCGTTCACAAGCCCGTTGACAAGTCCGCCGGGTCGGGAAATCAGCGAACTGGGCCTGGCCCTTCCAGCAACTTCCTTCTCCGGTTTGGCTTCCTCTTCAAGAATCTTCATTCCGTCGACCCGTCTGAGAGCCGTTTCATGGTCTTGTTCGTCTGTCTCCAGTGAAAGTTCTATGGAGCGTTCAAAGGCGCGTTCGGCCTCCTTGTCTTCGCCGCGGTTCCGGTGTATCTCGCCCAGGGTCTGCCACACCTTGGGATTTCGGGGTTCCAGCTTGGTGAGTTCCTGGTAGAGGCCAAGCACTTTTTCCGTATCGACGTCTTTCTCTTCCTCGTCAAATACCCTCTGAGAGAGTATCTCTGCCACGGATTTCTTGAACTCCCTTTCCCGGTGCGGTTCCAGTTCTATCGCCTTTTCGATGCAGTTGCATGCCCCCTCGATGTCCCCCTTGTTGGCAAGGAGTTCCGCTTTGGATTCCCACACCTTTGTGAGCGTTGGGTCGATTTCCAGAAGTCGGTCGTACTGACGGAGAAGGTCTTCGATGTCCTTCTCTTCTTCACCTGCGATGGTCTCCCATCGCTTTTTGAAGCCGGAAATGATGCTCTTTTTCTCTCTTTCTGGTTCATCGTAATCCGCTCCCTCCCGAAGAAGGTCGCCGCAATCCCTGCATCTTTCTTCCGACTCGGGATTTTCCCGTCCGCATGTAGGGCAAATTAGCCGTGCTTCCCAAATGCTTTCGTGCTCAGTGATTGATTCGTCGGACGTTTTGCCCCTGTCCCCGCCGGGTCCTTCGATGCCTTCAATGAGTGCCTTTTCTTCTTCGGAGGGGACAACGTCTTCCATGTCATCCTCGGCATACTCCTCCGGGCCGCCTTCTTCCCATGCTTCTGGACCCTCGGCATATTCTTCAGAAGGTGTGATTTCGCCTTTTTCAAGGGGCTCTTCATCGGGTTCCTCTAAAAATTTCAGTTCGAAATTCTCTTCGGGGGCGTGAATTTCTGGAAACCGTTCCTCATCCAACGTTTCTTCTTCGGGCTGACCTTCGTCCTCGCCCTTTTCTTCTTTCTGCATCTCTTCGAAAAAGCGGAGGGTGAAATCGTCTTTCTCTTCTTCGTCGGGCCTGATGTCTTCCGGGGAAAGGTCTTCCTCCTCTTCAAATTCAAGCGAGAAACCCTTATCCTGAATTTTCGTCTCTCTTTCCGGTTCCAGCACCGTCGTGTCCGTTGCCCTTTCCCATTCCTCAGGTTCCTCGACATCAACCACTTCCGAAATGTCGATGCCACACACGGGACATACCTCGCTTGTGGGGTCCATGAATGCGTTGCATAGGGGGCAGGTCCGGACTTCGACCTCGTCCTCCTCGCCGTGGTCCGCCCCGCAGGACGGGCAGTTTTCCATGGAACTTAGGACAAAGGCCCCGCACTCAGGGCACATGAAGAGTGACCCCTGGGTCTTGTACCAGTATCCATCGGTTTCTTCCGTCTTCTCGACCTCAGGCAGTTCGCCTTCCTCTCCATCTTCGAATTCCACGCCGCATCTGGGACATGCCGGTTTGTCCTCGGGAACGAGGTTGCCGCATTCGGGGCATAAAAAGAGCCCTTTCTGTTCTTTGTACCAATGCCCGTCAATGTCCGGTGCCCTTTCCGGGACCGTAACTTCTTCTAGTGTCTCTTCTTCGCCTTCTTCAAATTCCACGCCGCAATTGGGGCATTGGGAAGCCGTCAGCGAAACAAGGGACCCGCAAGAGGGGCATATGAAGAGGTCGGGCTCGTCACGATACCAGTGGCCATCTATCTCGGGATTGAGGGGCTTTTCTGAAACTTCCGGCGCAAGTACCTCTTCTTCGTCCTCTTCAAACTCGGCACCGCAGATGGGACATTCCTCTGCGTATTTTGAAATGAAACCCCCGCAAACGGGGCAAACGAGAAGACCATCGGAATCCTTGTACCAGAAACCGTCCTTGTCTTCGTCTCCAATTTCCACGGATGGACGTTCTTCGTCCCCTGATGTCTCCTCTTCGCCTTCTTCAAATTCCACACCGCAAAACGGGCATTTGTCCGAGCCCATGGAAACGAAACTCGAACACTGGGGGCAAATGAAGAGGTTCGGCTCGTCCTTGTACCAGTGGCCGTCAATCTCCTCATCCAAGGAGGCAGAAGGTTCCTCGCCATCTTCAATTTCTTCTTCGTCACCTTCTTCAAAATCAACGCCGCAAACGGGGCAAGATTCAGAGGAAGCGGCGATGAAGGCACCGCACTGGGGGCACATGGAGAGGTTCGGTTCGTCCTTGTACCAAAAATCATCAATTTCGCTTCTCAGAAGGGCTCTTCGGGCTTCTTTGAGGAGTTTTACCGCCGTTCTCTCCGGCAGCATCTTGGCCAGTTCGCTCCTTCCCAAATCATCGATGGCGGCGGGGCTATCCAGTCCTGATAAGGAAAGCTTCTCCCGCTGGTCTTGTGAAAGGAAGTCTAGTCCTTTCAAGAAAGAGCTTCTGCTCTTTTCGCCATCATTCATGATGATTATGGCTTTGCCTTAATCCTTAAAACCATTTATAGAAGGAAAATGAAGGTAAGTAGAGGGACTGTGTGAAACCCTATAACAATTAATTAATGGAGAGGGGAGAACGTGTATATCTCCTTGGGCGTTTCCACCATGACCCTCGTTTCCTTGGTGAAAAGTGAAACGACTTGTGGTATTTCATTCCTGAGTATCTGGGCCAACTTGTCCCTCACGTCCCTTAGCCCCGACGAAAGGGTCTTCTCAAACGCAGCGTAATCCTCTCCAGGAAAATACCGTATCGACGACCCCTCCTTGACCGTTCTTACGAGTTCCTCTTCTTCCAGGAGTTCAAGATGCCGGGACAGGGACCCCCTGCTGATGTCCGTCTTGTCCGAAAGGTCTCCTTGGGTGATGCCCGGTTCTGACTGAATCCTTTGGATTATCCTTTTTCTGGACCCCTTGAGTAAGATGCAGGTTCTCAGGATGTCTTCCGAATAGACGTTCCTGGGAACAACATGGATGCCTCCGAAAAGTCGGTCCATGCGTATCAGCTCCTTCTCCTTCATCTTGCGAAGATGCCATCTCACCGTAGTCTCCGACTTTTCCACGTTCCGGGCGATGTCCGATATCTTGAGGCCAGGGTCCTCCACCACGGATTTGTATATCATTATCTTCACGCGGGAATTAAGGGCGTCGGAGCCTTTTCGCGACCGGGGCAATCGGCCCCCTTCGACCTGGTCTTTGATCGCCTTTCCGAGACTTTTCATCAAAAAGTCATTCTCCACATAGATTATAACAATTGGGATTGACAGGTGAGGTTTTAAGTATTTAGATATCAATTTCTCGCCTGAACATGACAGACGTAGTCGTTATAGAGCAAAAGAAGATGGACCTGCGTGGAGCCACGGTCATCGACGGTTTCCCCAGCGTGGGGCTCGTAAGTTCAATCGCTGCCAATTACCTGATAAAACTCCTTGAGCTGGAACAGGTGGCCGTCATGGACTCGATGGAATTTCCCACGGTATCACTAGTGCGCGATTCACTACCATTGAATCCGGTCAGGGTTTATGCGGGAAAGCGCGAAGGCGAAAATGGCGAAGTGGAGAAGATCGCGATATTCATCTCCGAGTTCCAACCGCCTCCGCCATTGATACGCCCCATAGCCAAAACCATGATAGACTGGGCCCAGGACCAGCGTTGCTCCATGGTGATATCGCCTGAAGGGCTCGTCATCGACCGGGAAAGCGTTGACGAAACGGCAGATGACCAGAACAATGTCGTTTACGGACTGGCTTCCAATGCGAAAAACATGGACCTCCTCAAACAGTGTGGCGTGAAACCATTTACCGATGGCGTCATTACTGGCGTTGCCGGCGTTCTCCTCAATGAGGGAAAAATGCGGGATTACGACGTTTTGTCAATACTCGCCGAAGCATCTGCAGAATATCCCGACGCACGAGCAGCTTCCAACGTCGTCGCCGTCATAGCAAAGATTCTGGAAGGCATCGACATCGATTACAGGCCCCTTCTGGAAGAGGCGGAGCGGATGGAAGACCAACTCAAGAAGATTCGGGAACAGTCGAAGCATCAGGCCAGGGCGGAAAAAAGTCCCCCACGACCATCAATGTACGGTTGATCATCGCCGCATGGTGACCTTTACGGCACCGCACTCCTGCTCTTTTGAGAAATCGAAGGAAGTTCCCGTGAATGATTCGACCACCCCTGCGTTGGTCTTTAGATGACTTGTCAATCGGGGAACATAAAAGGATGCACCTTTTTTCCCAGGCGCAAAAGGAAGGTAGGGTAGCACTTGGTCACCCAGGTGTTCATCCAAATCCGCGGTCGGTTTCTTCTGCTCACTAAGGTCCTTGAATGCCATTTTTACAACGTCTTCTGCCCGGATGCCTTTTTTCCCAATGCAGGAACCACCGAAAAAACCTTCCCGTGATGATGAAACGAATACGGCACCCGCACCCGGGCTTTTTGACTCGCCTGTGACGGCCTTTATTCGGGCTTCCGGGGCCAATTCCCTTGCCTTGGAGGTCATCCTATCCATTACGTGTCCCGGAAGGGCACCGGCGTTCAAGAAGACCCGGAGGCCTTCATCTGCCAAACCCTCCACGGTTTCCCAGGGTACTCCTTCCGTCGCCCGTGCCTCTGAAAAAGGGTGCAGCGTTCCCCGAACGATGCCGCCTCCTTTGGGAAAATAACCCCTCCTTTCAAATGAAATCTCACACGAAATCCCCAGGTGTGCAATTAGGGGGCAAAATAGATGCTCGAAATAATCTCCGGGAGGGGACCACGGAACGTCGGTGCCACCCATGACTTTGAAATGCAACTCCCGTTCCAGGACAAAGGAAAGGGGCAAAATGCTTTGGAGCAGCAGGGTTACGGACCCAGCCGTGCCTATGTCAATCTCCATTTCCCGGGACCGCACTTCACCTGGGATGAATGTGAACGAAGAAGCGCCAAGGCCCACTTTGGAAGGGGTTGTCCTTGAACCGGTGGCCTTGTTGATGGCCTTGATGCATGCGAGATGCTGATGGGAAAGACCGGGCTTTGACCGATTCTTCCTGACGTTCTCTATGCGGAAGGGTTTTCCCGTTGCCGAAGAGAGGCCCAGTGCCGTTCTTACAATCTGTCCTCCGCCTTCGCCCATGGACCCGTCTATCTTAATCATCAATTTGCCATCGCTTCCAACGATTAAACGATTGGGGGGATTGGGTTGGCAGAAGTATGAAATATTCCGCTACGGATGGGGAACCGTGTTCGAACTTGCCAAGACCCAGGGATTTGCCCGATTGGGGCGCCTCAAAACGAAGCACGGAACGGTGGAAACGCCGACACTCCTACCCGTCATAAACCCCAACATATCCACCTTGTCAGCGTCGGAAATGCAGGAACGATTTGGCGTACAGATGGTCATCACCAATTCGTACATCATATGGAAGAACCCCGCCCTGCGCAAGAAAGCGTTGGAAAATGGGCTGCACGAATTATTGGAAACGGACATGCCTATAATGACCGATTCGGGAACGTTTCAAAGCTATGTATACGGGGACGTCGACGTTTCTCCCGAGGAGATTGTTGCATTTCAGAGAGACATCGGTTCGGACGTTGGAACGGTGTTAGACATCTTTTCCAAGCCCGACGAAAGCCGAGAAAAGGTGTCCGAGGCGTGGACCGAAACCTTCGAAAGAACGAAAAGAGGGGCTGAAATCCGCGGTGATATGATTCTTTCGGGCGTCGTTCAAGGGGGCGTTTTTCCCGACCTGAGGGAACGGTGTGCCAGACAAATGCATGACATAGACGTGGGCGTTCATCCCATAGGCGGCGTTGTTCCTCTGATGGAAAGCTATCGATACGAAGAACTGGCAGAGGTTATCATGGGGGCAAAGAAGGGACTTCATCCGGGAAGGCCTGTTCATCTCTTCGGAGCAGGGCATCCCATGCTCTTTGGTCTGGCCACCTATCTTGGATGTGACCTTTTCGATTCATCGTCATACGTCAAGTTCGCCAGGGATGGAAGGATGATGTTCCCAGACGGAACGTACAAACTAGCCGACATGGAGGAGATACCATGCGACTGCCCTGCATGCCTGGGACATGATGCAAAGTCCTTGATGGATTCGCCTGACAAGGAGAAAAAACTTGCCATGCACAACCTTTACGCATGCTTTTCCGAGCTCAAAAGGGTGAGAGAGGCCCTGAGAAGGGGCGAGCTATGGAACCTCGTGGAAAAAAGGGCCGTGTCGCACCCTGAAATGTGGGGGGTTCTGCAGGCCATTGCAAACAACACGGAATTCCTTGCCGAAAGAGAACCCCTGTGGAAGGACGGGGCGTTTCAGCATACGTGTCCCGCATCTTCCATGGACCCGTTTGTCAGAATGGTCAGAACCAGGATTGAGGACATGGCGGAAAATGCCGGCCCCCAAGAGGGAAGATGCGCCGTGCTAAAATTCCGAAAAGAGAGGGAACCGGAAAGAGACCTCCTCCTGGCTGAAGCACTCTTGAAAAAAGGATACGGAGAAGTGTTCATTCAAAGCTATTTCGGGCTCATCCCCTTTGGCCTTTGTGCCACATATCCTTTCGGCCAATCCATACTGCCAAGCCGGTTCGGCCCAGAAACGATGGGAGAATTGGAAAACATGTGGAATGAAGGTGCCTGCCGCGCATCGGAACCACTCGCTTTGGTGGATGAAAAAACGGTGTCTGGTGACGCTCTGCTTCCTTCGAATAGGCCGGAAAAAAAGACCCTCGTCAAGATGATACGGCAGATATGTGATTATCAGTTTTACCCGGGAGCGTGGGAAAAACTCCTCGCCGGCAAGATTGAAATCGTGACAAGCAAGACTACCGGGAAGGTAAGAAACGTCATGTGCGACGGAGACCACGTTCTCAGTCTCAGGGCCAGGAGCGGCCTTTTCACCCTAAAGTTGGCCGGAGGAAAAAGGATTCTCGAACGAAACGGCGCGGAAAGGATGCGGGTCGTTGTCGATGACGACTCGGCCGAATTCAACCGGAAGGGAAAATCGGTCTTCGCCAAATTCGTTCTCGCTTACGACAAAGGCATAAGGAATGGTGACGAGGTCATCGTTGTTGACAGAGAGAACAACATCGCCGCCGTAGGAAGGATGCTGATGAATCCCCGCGACGTCCCATATTTCAACGGGGGCGTGGCCGTCAAGGTCAGGGAGGGAGCAAATTGATTCCGTCTAGCAAATCTTCGGCAGCGGAAACGCATGATAGATAATCGTCCACGGCCTCCCTAAGAGAACCGGGATTTTTCGCTTTGACATTAACGTGAATGGTATCATTCTGCAATTCCTGCGTTAGATAAGAATCATCGTCAGGCCGGAGGGAACGAAAGATTTTCTCTGCACGTTCAGGGGTTTTGAATTCCAGGACGAGTTGGCAGGTGCAATCCATGGTCCTCCAATAACGCAAGTATATATAATTCTTGCAAAAGCTTATAACGTTCAAAATACGGTTCATTAGCGATGGAAACGCTGGTTGAGAAGATTGCTAGGAAGATAGAAACCATGGAAATTAGAGGTGCGCATCGCCTTGCCCGAGCAGCGGCGGACGCCCTCGTCGGATGGTGCCGGACCGCCCCAGATGAGACGTTTTTTCAAGACCTGGAAAGGGTGGTTCAACGGCTCGAAGAGACTCGGCCCACGGCAGTTTCCCTTAGGAATGCATTGGCCATCACGCTTTCAGGCATCGACCGCAAGGAAGGAGCATCTTCCGCAAAGGAGAAGATAAGAAAGCAGAGTGACGAATTTCTCCAGTATTCGGAAAGGGCCCTGGACCGTCTGGCCACAATAGGGGCCAAGCGGGTTGATGGCGACGCCACCATAATGACCATATGCAACAGCACGGCGGCCGTCGGCGTCATGAAAAAGGCCCATGAAGAAAAGGGCGTCAAGATGGTGTATGCCTTGGAGACGCGGCCCCGGAGACAGGGGTTGATTACGGCAAGGGAATTGGCTGAATTCGGTGTGCCGGTGACGCTTGTAGTTGATAATGCCATGGGCTTCTTCCTCGACCGAGTCGATGTCGTTTTGACCGGTGCGGATTCCATTCTTCCTGACGGGACCTATGCAAACAAGATAGGCACTTCCACCATGGCGTTCCAGGCAACGGAACGGGGGGTCCCGGTTTATTCATGTGCCGAGACGTATAAATTCCATCCCGGACCTCTGGTGGGGGAAAAACTCGAGATTGAAGAGAGAAGCGAGGACGAGGTCTGGGAAGGGAGGAACATACCAGGGGTAAAGGTGAGAAATCCCGCCTTTGACCTGACGCCTCCGGGACATTACAAGGGGGTCATCTGTGAAAAAGCAATCATGACACCCGTGCAGATAAAGAAGGAAACCGAAGCGATTCTAAGGAGAGATACATATGGAATATTTGGCAATAGGTGAAGAGTACGACAAGGAAGATTATGTGATTTGCAGATACAGAATAAAGACAGACATGGCGATGGAGAAGGCCGCAGACATCATCGCTGCGGAACAATCGACGGGAACGTGGACGGGGATAGCCACCGACAGCCCGGACATCAAAAACCGGCTAGGGGCAAAGGTCGTGGACATACAGGGACCAACGACAACGATAATATTCCCCAAGGAGGACGTCTGTCCCACAAGCAGGATTCCCCAGCTGCTCAGCTTGATTTCCGGCAATCTTTTCGGCATCGAATCCTTCGATGGCGTTCGCCTGGAATCGGTCGAAATGCCCAGGGACATCGTAAAACTTTTTCCTGGTCCAAAATTCGGCCTGGAAGGGATGCGCGACATACTGGACCATCGAGACATTCCCTTCATTGGGACCATCGTAAAACCGAAGATAGGGTTAGGGCCAAAAGAGAGTGCGGATTATGTATATGAAGGGGGCATGGGCGGGCTCACCAACAGCAAGGACGACGAAACGCTTGTGGACCAGGCGTTCTGCCCCATCGTAGAAAGGGCAACAGAGATTGCCGACGCCATGGACCGGGTTCGGGAGGAAACGGGAAGGAGGATGGTGCACGCCATGAACATAACGGCTGGTTTTCCCGAGATAATGGAGATGGCCGACCGTGTCCAGGAAGCGGGAGCCAACCAGATAATGGTGGACGTCCTTACCTGCGGATACGGTGCCCTGGAAGCCCTGGCCAAAGACCCGTCGGTCAAAGTGCCCATTCACGTTCATAGGGCCATGCACGGTGCCATGACCCGGGACCCCCATCACGGCGTATCCATGGAAGTCCTTGCATTGCTGTCCCGATTGGCAGGAGGGGACGCCGTCCACATAGGCACCTTCGGCGTGGGGAAGATGCACGGTGGAGAGGAGGACCTGAATAACCGTAGGGTCATCGTCGAAGAACTATACGGGATGCGCCCCATGGTGCCCGTTTGTTCAGGCGGACTTTTTCCCCTCATCGTTCCCGAACTGATTGAAAAAGGCGGGGCCGACCTGCAGATACAGGCAGGCGGTGGCGTGGCGGGTCATCCCGATGGCGTTCGAGCCGGAGCCAGGGCCATGGTGGAAGCATCCGAGGCCGCCGTAAAGGGCGTTACGATTGAAGAATACGCAAAAGAACACGCTGCCCTGGCAAGGGCTTTGGAAAAATGGGGCGGCAAGGAAGTAAAGGAGGCCTACTACGATGAATCGTGAAGGTGATCATATGAAAAGCAAAAGAAAGGAAAAGTTGAAGTTAAGAACGTTCAAGGCATCCATTACGGACATAGACAGTGGAGAGTTCCTGGTGACGCTCCAGCAGAAAGATGCCGACGACATGGGGATCAATGAACAAGACCGGGTGAAGGTTACAAAGGGCGGTAAATCGATTACGGCCATCGTGCAAACCTCCAACACCCTCGTGGAAGAACACAACGCTATGCTTTACGCCAGGGGAGCCAGATTCCTATCGGTGGAAGAGGGCGATGAAGTGGTCATCACGCCTACGGGAAAGCCCAGTTCCGTCGATTTCATCAAGGCCAAGATGGACGGTGAGAAATTGACCAACGAACAGACCCGGACCATCGTTAGTGACATCGTGGAACGGCGCTTGTCCCAGATAGAACTTTCCGCTTACGTCATTTCAAATTATATCAATGGAATGGACATGCAAGAGATAACGGACCTCACCCTTTCCATGGTCGAAACGGGTGAGACCATTGATTTTGCCATGGGGCCCGTGTACGATTTCCACAGCGTGGGAGGGTCCCCCGGCAACAAGGTGACCCTTCTCGTGGTGCCCATCGTCATGGCCGCAGGCCTGATGATTCCCAAAACTAGTTCCAGGGCCATATCCAGTGCGTGCGGCACCGCTGACATATTGGAAGTATTGTGCAACGTCACCCTCTCCACGGACCGGATAAAAGAGATAGCCCAAGAAATCGGTGGCACCATTGCCTGGGGTGGAGGAGTCAATCTCGCTCCGGCTGACGACCTCATCATTCACGTCGAATATCCCCTGGGCATCGACCCCCATGGGCAGCTTCTCGCTTCGGTCATGGCCAAGAAGAAAGCCGGTGAAGCGGAATATCTCGTTCTGGACATACCAATGGGTCCTGGGACGAAGGTTCCCGATGAAGAGGCCGCGGAGATGTACGCAAGAGACTTCATCGAACTGGGCAACCGGCTTGGCATCAAGGTCGAATGCGCCATCACCTACGGCGGACAGCCCGTGGGCCACGCCATAGGACCGGCCCTTGAGGCAAAGGAAGCCCTCTCAATATTGGAAGGGGCGGAAGGCCCCAATTCAACCATCATGAAGGCAACGCACCTTGCTGGCATAATACTCGAGATGGGAGGGCTCACCGAAGACGGTCAGCAGATGGCCATGGAGCTTCTGAAAAATGGGAAGGCGCTGGAAAAATTCCGGGAGCTGATGAAGGAACAGGGCAGCGACAATCACAACATCAAGAGCGACGAGATTGTGCTGGGCCAACATTCCGAATCCTTCTATTCTGAAAACGACGGCTACGTGGATTTCATTGACAACAAGCTGCTTGTGAAGATAGCCCGGGCCGCCGGTGCCCCGAAGGACAAGGGTGCTGGCATCGTTGTGGAAAAGAAGGGGGGAAGAAAGGTCACAAAAGGTGAGAAACTCATTACGCTTTATGCGGACAACAAGATAAAGTTCGAAGACGCAAAGCGGCTCATCATGGAAAAGAACCCGATTCGCATCGAAGGGATGCTTTTGGCCAGGATACCCGAAGCAAGGAAGCACATCCACAAATGAAGGGGCCAAACTATCGTGAATCTACCTTAATCCTTCCTCGATGGCCTCGTTCTGTATCTCCATCAGTTTCCGCGTCCCCTTGAGTGCAAGGTCCAGCATTCGGCCAAGCTCATCCCTTCCAAAAGACGCACCCTCTCCGGTCCCCTGGACTTCCAGAAAGGTATCGTCGCTGAGGGCAACGACGTTGAGGTCTACGTCAGCACGGGAATCCTCCCGGTATTCAAGGTCAAGCAAAGGTTCGCCATTTACGATGCCGACGCTGACTGCCGATACCTGTTCCGTAACGGGGTTGTCTTCAAGTTTACCCGTTTTTAGCAGGCGTTCCACGGCAAGACGAAGCGCTACGTAGCCACCGGTGACCGATGCCGTCCTGGTCCCTCCGTCGGCCTGTATGACGTCGCAATCGATGGTTATGGTCATTCCAGGCATCATTCTTCTGTCAACGGCTCCCCTAAGCGAACGCCCTATGAGACGCTGTATCTCCTTGGTCCGGCCCCGGGCCCCACGCCTTTCTCTACGTGAGCGGGGTTCCGTTGAACCGGGAAGCATTGAATATTCCGCCGTGAGCCAGCCCTCCATCTCGTAATCCAGCCAGCGAGGGGTCGATTGTTCAACGGAAGCCGTGCAAAGGACCTTGGTTTTTCCAAAGGATATCAGGCAGGAACCCATGGGGTTGGCTATGTAATTGGGCATTATCTCCACTTCACGCATCTGGTCGTCGGTTCTTCCGTCAGTTTTTGGGTTTCTCAATCTATCACTTCCGTGTATCGTTCGGACTCAGCGTATGTGCCGATTTCGTCATAGGCGATGACTTTGAAGGTTACTACATTTCCGATAGCGGGATTTTTGAATTGCCCGAGGTATGTGAGATTTCCTATGTCAATCATCGTTGCCTGATAATAAACCGGGTCGACTGGTGTGTCACCGTAGGAGATGTTGTAAAGGACATAAACGCTCCTTATGGGTATCGAATTCTTCATGGTGGCTTTTACTGTGAAATTTTCCAGAGGCATGTAATCTGAATCCAGGTAAGCTGCTTCAACGCTGGTCACCTTTGGATTGGAATAATAATCCTTGAAAGAGAGCGAGAAAGCCGTTCCCTCTACATGTTGGCCCATGAACGTGCCTTCAACGGTACATATGCCAGCAAAATACAATCTGTTGAATTGATGGTCCGCTTTTGACAGGATTTCAAGGTTGGTATCTTGATCTTCGAAAATGAGGTTCCATTCGTTTACGTATGCGACGGGGATGGTGGGAACCATTGGGTTTCGCACGTATTTCAATTTCTCGATTCCAAAATGGTCTACGTAGATGCTTTCCTTTTCCTTTCCTTCTATCCGTACAACGTGATGCAGATACGGATTTCCTTGTGGGTCCACCATTTGGAACAACGCGAGATTGGTGCCGCCATCCAGCTGAATCCACCATTGTTCATAATCAAATGACGAAGAGATGCCCCACGTGTGGTATATCCATCCCGTTCCTTCAAGAAAACCCGATTTTCCAGACCAGTTGTATTCGCCAAAAATTGTCACTTCGCTTTGAAGGTAAAGGTAAGTTGTTCCCAAATTGTAATCCATGAAAGTGCCATTGTTGAATAAAAGCGTCGGCTTTTTTATTTGGTCGGTCATCCTCACTTGGAGATTTGTTCTCTCCCCGCTATTACCTACGCCAAAATCCGTAAAGAGGTCGTACGTGAAGTCGCCCCTGGTCTTGAAGTGGTCCTTGATGCCATTGTTCTGATAGGTGATGTCAAGGGTGTTTTCCGTTGCATTCAATATGCCGTCGCTTTCGTTTATTACGATTATGTCTCCCTCCGAATTCAAAGAGCGGAATAGTCCAAACCTAGATTCACTGATGTCAGAAAAACCGTAGGCCACATGAAATGAAAAAATGTCCCCCTCGTAATTTCTTAGTTCGCCGGCCACAAACCATGTTTCTTGGGGGTCCGAATGCCTACCTTCATCTTCGGGAAAGAATATCCTTCTGTCGATGGTCGGATTTTCGTCGCCTGTTCCTCCTTCGCCTTCATCTATAGTATATTTATAAACGTACCATCCTCCAATAGTAAGCGTCAAAAGAATCAAAACGATTCCCAGGGCCAGCAATGGTTTCTTTCCTTCGGGCATCAATCTGTCAACCATATCGATGAATATGGTCCATGTGTTTAATTCTTTTTCTTCGAAAGCGCGAAACTTAAATATATGAGTTCTTTGGTTTCATAACAAGACAAACTCTTTCGGGAGCGTATATTGATGATGCGAAATGGTTTAGGCAAATACATGGCAGTAGCATGCGTGGCACTTATGATTACCGTGGTTTTTACAAGCATCACGGTATCGCCTATGAAAAATATAAACAGTGATGAAGCGTTGCAATCGGATTATGTTATGATGGGTCCGATGGTTAAAGACGTATTCGACAACGCCTTGGATGACGATATGGTAAAGGTCAGGCCGAATCCGGCTGCATCATCAACCTTCGGGACGCCCATGAACCTAGAAGGCGATACCTCGTCCAAATCCATTCCGAATCCAACGGGGAAAAGCAATGATTACGTGAACACGATCTCCGATTACCATGGCATAGATGAAGCAAAGGCGATGGGATACATGGGAGAAGGCGTGAACATAGGCCTTGTCGACATGGGTGTTGATTTCTGTCATCCAGACCTTGAAGATGCTTATGCCATAGACAACAATCCCGATTCACCATATTACGGATGGCCGATTGTATATGATGCAAAGAGCCTTCCCTCATACGTAAAAAATCAAGATGCAAAAGACACTTGGTATTCTAACACAACCCTCAATGGAACCGGTCCTTTCGAAGTTACGAATGAAATCGTTGTTGACGGGTCTTACGACTTTTCGAATTATCACAAACTTGCAACCGACCCCCCCAATAACGAGGCGTCAACGCGTGAAGACAAATACAATTTCGACCTGACGAACCTTTACGTCACAAACGACAAAGACAACTGGTACTTTGGTTATTCCCTTTACAGCGACCAGACTTCCGTGTTGAGCAAGGAGATAAAATACAAATCCGCCAAAAGCTGGCTGCTGGTGGATACGGACAATGAAACCGCCGGTTCGCCTTATCCGCCTTTGGATTACCTCATAGACACCGTGTCAAGTCATTCGGATACGCCCTATCAAGCGGAAATTAGCCCTGATGGGACAATGGTCGCCTCATGTGCTATCGACGGAAATGCAAAGATATGGAACACTTCGAATCGGCACGTCATGCACATTCTTCCCCATGGCACGGCCATATATGCAACTACTTGGTCGGAAGACGGGTCCATGCTGGCAACGGCAACGGACTTCAACGTTCGCATCTGGGACACGTACACGGGAAAGATGATAAACATAATACCTTTCGATTCTGGCAAAGACGTCCGACCTGGCTTCATTGATTTCAGTCCAGATGGCAAATACCTCGCCATTAGGGATGGAAAAAAATACGTTCACGTGTATGACCTTGCCCAAGATAAATCTTTAAGTTGGATCGACCAACAGAATACGGTCCCCGCGCCCATTCGATTCTCTCCAGACAGTAATTACCTAGCTTGCGCTAATAGCGGCACCAGGGTAATCAATATATATCCCCTTGCCTGGATGAACAACATTACCCAGGCTGAAGAAGGCGTTATCTCCAAGGAAAAGTTCGCCGACATAAAGGACAATACCGGCGACAATCCATCTGCATTGACTTACATTGATGAAACGGGAAAAGGCCCTTCCGCAATGGATTATTCTGACGGATGGTATACTGTTGAAGGGCAGAAGCAGATGGTCACGAATAGTTTCGGTCTTCCAGACGGAGAAAAAGGGCGAGCGAAAGTCCTCGACGCCGAGATAACCATCAGATATTCCGTGAACATTACAGACGGGGACGGCATCCTAGGCAATGGAACAAGCGAAATTTTCTTCATCAACGAAACAAGCAACTCTCTCATTCCAACTGGCATAGTTCCCGCCGCAGGGGATGTCGACGTGGAAGTTACGGTGGACCCAATTTCCCTGAACTTTGACCAATGGGATGAGATTAAACCGCTGAGAATCGTATATTTTAACGACGATTTGGGAAACGACACGGTAAATTTCGATTACATTGGCGTAAACATCACATACATCAGTACAAATAAAGATACCATACAGCAATTGACCGGTTGGGCATCATCGAACGCTGATTTCCGCTCATTGGACTATTCCCCTGACGGAACGAGGATGCTGTCAACCAATGCAAAGGTTACTTACGTTCACGATATTGCCACAGACAATGTCACCATTGACCTATCCGGAGAAACGGAGAACCCTGTAAATCCCCTCTATGCCATTTGGGACGACGAAGGAAATCGTTTCGTTGTTGCTGAAGAAGGTAATGCGTATAACGACCCGAAAATAAGCGTATGGACCTCTGATGGAACGTTCACCAAAGAATACCTTCTGGATTACCCCTCCCGGAGTCTCGATTGGCAGGGAGATGTCATGCTCGTTCCAAATGACAATTACACGGTAGCTAGCTACCAAAACGATGTTTGGACCCCTTACATCCAACATAAATTGGATTATGTTCTCGAAAGAAACATCACTGAAATATACGACAGCAAGAACGAAGAGTACGTACCGTATGTGACCAATACCACAGTGTACGAATGGACCGGTACGAATTGGACCAGCTTCCTCCTAAATGAAACGGGTGGCGACCAGGATTATTTCAAATACGGAGAAGAACTCCAAACGGAAATGTCCGTTCCCAAATCGGTTTTCAACCATTC
>CAZPOY010000017.1:0-25695 GCA_964588345.1 uncultured Thermoplasmata archaeon | reverse complement strand
GTCGAGGATTCCGAATACATATATGTTTTAATCGAAGGGGAAGAATTGACCTTGCACGACTCGGATAAACCAGGCGTAGCCAAAACGGCAGAAGTGGCATGGGGATATCAAATATTCAAAAATGACGTTAAGGTATATTACGATGGCGTTCTTGTGGATGTTTCAGATTACACCGCTGATTTCTCTGGAACCATAGATTTCAAGACCGCCCCGCCTGCCGGTACCGTGGTCACCGTAGACTACGGCTTCCAGCAGATACCTCAACAGCACGCCACGGGAGAATACTTGGATATCGAAGGCCAAACCACATGGACGTTCAATAAGAGGAACGAGATTCACCCCGGGACCATTGAAATGTACAGAAACGGAAAGAACATGATTGAAAACGTCGATTTCATATTCGATTACGAAACCGGCGTAGCCACGTTGATTCAGCCCGTTCAGAAGGGTGATTACCTTACCGTTTCATATTGGTACGGACAATACGTCGTTGACTGGGAAACCGGTGGCATCTCATATCACTCTGCCCTGGAAAATGGGTGGAACATGTACGCTTCTTTCAATTTTGAAGGATATTCACATGCCCAGGATTCCGTTCCCGAAGACAAGATGATATTCGACCTTAACAATGACGGAATAGCAGACGACAACAGTGAAAAACAGGATTATCCTCTGGGACTTTCATTCCTTCCGCACACTACATCTATCTCCCGATTTGTGAACTCGAAGATAGAGCGATATTCGCTGAACCTTACGAACATAGAATCCGCCTCAGGACGGTATCATTTCGGATACCACGGTTCCAGCAAATTGAATCGGAAGTACGCAGGTCTTGGGATTTTGGTGGTAGATTCCGTCGACAATGGGTCTTATGACTCGGTCATTGTTGATTTCAATAACGACAGAATCTTTGATGACAGTGACCCTATTTTTGACCGAGACAACCCGCTTGTGAGATATGACAATGTGAACTCTTCTGCTGCCGAAGGAAACGAGTCACGTTCCGAACCCGACGGCGTGCCTGATGTATCGGGAGGCATGATTTATTTCATTGCAGATGGAGACATGCCCATCCCTTATTCAGACATTTACGCCAAGGACAATGGAATCGACAACCACATACCCAAAAATGGTGAATTGGTATGCTTCGCAGGCGAATTCTTTACGGACCCGAAGATTCATGGCCATGGAACGGGAATGGCTTCATTGTTGGCTTCCAGGGGCACTCTTGAAGATAGACCCATCAAAGGCATCGCAAATCGTTCCAAGATCGTGACGGTGGTGAATTCGAATGAAGACCTTGAATCCTCGTGGAAGTTCGTCGTAGAGGGATACGACGGAGTGGCGGGAACCGGAGACGAAGCTCATGTTTCGGTCACGGCCACGTCCTTCACTAATTTTTACGAAGACGGATGGGATGAATATTCGCGAAACGCAGATTATTATTCCACCAGTTACTGTGATGACAACGTTCTTTTCGTACTCCCCGCTGGCGAGACTAACAGCCAGGGCTACGGCAGCCTTGTTTCACCCGGTTCTGCGGTCGGTGCACTGACCGTTGGAATTGCTAACGATTACACGAGAGAATCGGTCTACCACAGCGGGAAGGAGGCAAACTTCACTCATTACGGTGACCCGGCCACATATTCCGGCAAAGGGCCCACCCCCGTTGGAAAACCCAAACCCGATGTCATTGCGACCAGCATAGCCAACATCGACAAGCCCCTAGATGGGACCGATGGAACCAAAGCTTACAGGGTAGCAGATTGGCAGGCCATGGACGTTTCCGTGGCGGTAGGCGCAGGGATAGGCGCTCTGGTCTATGGAGCATATAATGACGTTTACGGCGAAATGCCAAAAGGGACCTACGCAAAGGAGATCTTGACTTCGTCTGCTGATGACTGCGGACACGACGTTCTTTCACAAGGGTCCGGGATGTTGAATGCATCGCAGAGCGTCAAGGTCGCATCGAACCAAGGTGGAGTGAAAGTGGAACCGGGGTATATGGTGCCCGGCGAGTTCGAGGGATTGAATTTCGAATCGTTTGCCAACCTCGTTTATCCTGGTCAGAGTGTTGAAATGGACCTTGCGGTTGAAAACCATGGCATCGATGCCAGCGATTACATTATCAGCGATGAAGTTTTCAAAAAGACGGACACCTTCAATGCTTCCCTTACGATACAGGATTACAACTTTTGGTATGTCCAGCAAAGAACGCTCGTTGATGGAAAGACCACGGGCTTGTCCTTCGTCGTAAACGAAACGGGCATTTACAAACCTCATTGGAACGAACTGACATACTATTTCAACAACGAAACCACGTTAAAGACATTCAACGGAGATGACAACATCGCTTTATTAACAGACACATGGCCCCTTGAGATGGGTCTGGTAGATGATACGGAAGAAAGACCCATAAAAGAGGTCTTGAACATGACCCTATACCTAAAGGATGACATGGGCGCTTTTACCCGTCTTGCCGAGGAAGATTATTCCTTCGACCAGACGAATAAGAAGATCGTCATAGACGCACTTCCTGTAGACCTTGATGGGTTTGAACTGTTCGCTTATTACAATGCGACCTACCTGTACGTTGAAGACATGTGTCCAGACCTTCCATTTTACATATCTTACCCCATGGGTGAAAAGGTAAGTGACATAGACGCAACAAAATGGAACTCGGCAGACATGGTGGAGATAACTGCCTATTATGATTTCGACGATTTCATCACCAAGAAGGTGACTGGCGAAGGATACGAGTACAACTCAAGCTATGTGATGGAAGTATACGACTGGGACAACACTGCAGGCAGATATTGGGACTGGGTCAAGGAGAACAAATCTGACAGAATAGGAGTTCCGCTCAACTCCACGACCACGAACATCACCAACATATCCGTAGAATACCCCACATTCAACAACCCCAACGTGATGAATTTGACCGTTGGTGGGCAGTTCTACGATACCGCCATGATGACTACCTCTAGCACGGCGTCGAATGTGATAAAAACCCGAATACACCATCCAGCAGAAAGAACCCACGATGGTTTGGCAGTCTCACTCACTGCCAGCCAAGTCGCATGGGGAATGCCTCTGAAAATCGAGGTGGACTTCTATGAAAAGCAGGACCATCCTTGGATTTCCGTTAATGGGGAACCTGATTCAGACACGGTTTCCATTGCTTCGGGAGAAAGAGAAACGGTCCCAATAACATTTGACATTCCCGCGGATGCACCCATCGGAGGATACGAAGGACAGATACAGGTCACGGACACTTCAACTGGGAAAAATGCCATCGTGCCAGTTTTCATAAATGTCGCCTCTGACAAGGCCGCATTCAAATTCGGTGGCCATACCAACGCCTCTTCAGACCTCTATAACTCTCACTTCGTCAAATCGGGATATTCACGAAACATAGATGGAAACAGCAACTTGATGACCACCAAGACCGGCGACTGGCGCTTCTACATGGTAAACATGCCATCCGATGGAATGTTCGCTTCAACGGAGGGTGTTAAGTTCCTGATGGAGCTTAACTGGACGGACAAACCCTCGGACATCGACATTTTCGTCATGTCCAAACTCGGAAAGGACACGGCAACCAATGGAGACGTGGAGCGCTTTGGCCATTATACGCTTGAATTGAAGGGAGGAAGCGAAGAAACCGGCGAATTCATGACCGCCACCAACGGTTCCAAGGAAGTCATATCCATCGATGTCGGTGCCGGTTTAAACGTCATAGGCATAAAGGGCGTTCAACTTGCCGGAATGAAACCTTATGAACCCATTGAGGGCGAAGTTTCTTATTCGATCATGTCCACGGAGCTATACGGCGTTACAAATGAAAGAGCTGGTTCCGCGAGCATATCTTATATGTCATCCAAATCGTTTGAAAATGGATTGAACGCTGCTGCCATCGGACCGGCCATATCCGAGAGGAACGAAAGCGTACCCATACCCAATGATTATCAGCCATGGTGGAACTTCCCCAACTGGGGAGAATGGATGCGGGAAGGAACGTACACCAAGGTAATCAACCTGGAAAACGTTCTCATTCTAGACGTCCACATTTGGGGACATGAAAACGCTCCTGACCTGGACCTAGCGGTCTTTACGGATGTCAATGAAGACGGGGAACTGCAGCTTGAAGAAGTGCTGGACGGAAATTGCGTGAAAGCGGGCGGAACGCTGTGGGATTATGATGCGGATTACGATGCCGACGAGCATGTAAAATGGCTTTCTCCCCCTGACGGTCAGTACATCATCAAGGTACTGGGCTTTACGACCACGGACCAGATAGAACATCCCGAAACCGGTGACATGGTCCAGGGCGGTCATTTCGACATCGAAATCAGCATGACGTTGGACACGGGAGAAGGGTACAAGATAGAGGGCGTTGACGAGAACGGCATGCTCAACGATTATCTGGAAAAGAACACACCCACCGAAGTGAGCCTCAAATACAATTTCCCAGGTGTGACCAGCGACGGGGAATACGGCGGCGGCGTGCTTCTCGGGACGAAGGAAGCCCCAAAGGTCATCCTCATACCGGCCAACATACGCCTTGACACCACTGCGCCTTCATTCACGGATTTCACCTTGCAACCGGGTCAAAGCATCGACAAGAATGCCATTGACCTCCGGGTATATTACGAAGATGAATCCGAAGAGATGGCAGACACTCCGGCGGTGGTCACCTTCGACGGCAGAGACGTCACCAACGAATGCAGCTACGGTGCCGGCCACGTTTTCTACTCAGCCAAGAACCTTAAAGAAGGAGGGCACGAACTTGGCGTCACCATCCGCGACTATGCGGGCAACACTGCTACCAAGTACTACAACTTCTTCGTTGACACCGTTTCGCCCATACTGGCCGTTGAAGGCAAGGAAAGCGTAATAACCAACGAAGCCACCGCAACGTTTAACGGATACACCGATGGAGACCGCCTTCAGATCAACAAGCAAGACGTGCAGTTGGACCCGGAAGGGAATTTCGCCTACAGCACGCAACTTGACGAAGGCAAGAACTCGTTCCTCATAGAATCCTATGACCTGATGGACAATAAAATCTCCACGTCCCGGACCATATTCGTGGATACGAAAGCACCGGAACTGGAAAGAGCCATCTTTGAAAGGGACGAAGGATACGTCACGACCCAATACGAGAAGGTCAAAGGTGCCATCGACATCCTTGAGGAAACAGGTGACGTCATGGTGGACATCAACGGGAAGCTTTACGACGTTTTCCAGGACGGAACCTTCTCCGTTGACATCGTTCTTGAAGAAGGATTGAACGAAGTCGTGGTTACCCCCGTGGATGAAGCAGGCAACAGAGGGCCATCACGTACGATAATGAAGGTGTTGGACACCGTCGCTCCCAGACTTACCGTCGAAGACAAATTGGAGTACGGGGACGTCACTACAATTGAGTTCACCGGGTCCGTGGACGACCCCAACGCCATGGTCAAGGTCAATGGACAGCGCGTCAATGTAGGGGCCGACGGGACCTTCTCGACAAACGTTGTGGTTCCAAGCGGGACTTCCGTCATCAAAGTCGTTGCAAAAGACAACGCGGGAAACACGGATGAAACCAGCACCACGGTTCACGTGAAGACATTGCTGGAATCCAATCCTGTCACTTCGCCCGAAGAGGTCATTGACACGGGAATCACCAACGGACAAATCTTCCTCATCATCCTCTTTGCCATCATCGGCATAATCCTCGGCGTGGTGATTGCCATGCTGATAATCAAAAAGGGCGGAGAAGAGGAAGACGAAGAAGGTGAAGGCGAGGACTACGAGGACGACCTTGAAGAGGTGCCGGACTTTGAGGAAGCCGCCGATGAAGAAGCACCGGTAATGCCCCCAGAAGAGGGAACGCCCCCTGAAGTACCCGATGAACCCACATCCCCAGCCGAAGAGATGGGCGATGCAGGAGAAGACGCACCTCCGCCACCACCCGAGTAAGGGCACCTACTTTCCCAATAGAAGGGTCGCTTTGAACCGGCCCTTCATCTTTTCTTCTTTTTTCTCCATGATGCTGTAAAGGTAGTTGAACGACCCGATGTATTCGCCGGCCTCCTTGGCCAGATATATGGCGTCTTTGGGTGCCACCTTTCCTCCCTTTATGAATGCAATGCATACGGAATATTCTTCCAGTTCATCAGGGAGCCAGGGGCTCTCCAGCGCCTCCTTTACCAGCCTTTCGGGAAAGTGCTTTTCAACGGCCGTCCCCCCGGTCAGATGGAACGAGTCGGGCATGTTGAGAAAGGAACGCAATTTCTTGACGTCGCTCTTGGTCAGGGAAGAAATGAGGTCGTCCAAAAGGGTGAAAACGATGTTGTTCATGACGTCGAATGCCTTGGAGAGCGGAAGCTGCGGGGAGACCTTGATGAGAGAATCGTTCTCCAGGAGTATGAACCCGGAAGGCACCCTCCTCAGTTTTTCCATCTGGTAGCGGGCCCGAATTTGGCGGGACTCCCCTTCCACCTTGAATGGCGCGATGCCGATGACCAGAACCGTGCAGCCCGATTTGCGGGCCATCCTGGAGATTATGGGTGCAAGAGGTCCGAAGGTCGTTCCTCCCAGTCCCCCGATTATTATCACCAGGTCCTGTCCGCGGAAGATTTCCCTGAACGTCTTGGCTCCCTCCCCGCCAACAATGTCTGCAACGGAAAGGTCCGTGGTGCAAAGTTGTTCCACCTCCTTTCTCGTCAGCTCTATCTTTTTGTGCGCCCGGGATTCTTCCAGATGAGAAGCGGTGGTGGATACGGCCACGGTATCAAATTCAAACAGGTCCGAAATGATGTTCACGCCTGCTCCGCCGATGCCGATGAACCTCGCTTTGGGAAGATGGTCCGATTCCAGGGGCTTCAGCTCGGAGACGCCTTCTCCCAGCATCTCGATTCTAGGCTTTGACCGTTCAAGTGGCAAATTGGTATCGCTCACGATACGCAAAGCTGTTTGGAACTACAACTATTTTTCCGACGCCATCTCTTTGTATTTCTGATAGCGCTCCTCGTAGTCCTCTTTAAGCTTCTGGTGAAGTCTCTTGGCTTCTTCGGGGAAACTCTTGGTCAGCGTGAAGTACCGAACCTCTCCCATGAGGAAATCGTGGAGGTCCTCGCTCGGGTCTTTCATGTCGAGCTGGAAGGGATTCTTGCCTTCTTCCTCTAGCCGGGGGTCGTACCTGTACAGAGGCCAGTATCCCGCCTCGACGGCTTTCTTCTCTTCCGCCTGTGACCTACCCATCCCTTCGCGAATCCCGTGGTTTATGCACGGAGCGTATGCAATTATCAGCGAGGGGCCGGGATATGCTTCCGCTTCCTTGATTGCTTTGAGGTACTGGGCCTTGTTGGCGCCCATGGCAACGGATGCGACGTAAACGTAACCGTATGTCATGGCCATGCGTCCCAGGTCCTTCTTCTTCGTCTTCTTACCGCTTTCTGCGAACTTGGCCACGGACCCTCTCGGAGTGGCCTTGGAAGACTGACCACCGGTGTTCGAATAAACCTCGGTGTCTAGGACAAGAACGTTGACGTCCTCGTTCATGGCAAGAACGTGGTCGAGACCGCCGTAACCTATGTCGTAAGCCCAGCCGTCGCCTCCAATTATCCAGTGTGAAGGTTTCGTCAGAAGGTCCCTTCCCTCCCATATCTCCTTGAGGGTACCGGCATCTGCTTTGTCCTTGATGGCGTCCTTGACCTTTCTGGACCATTCCTTGGATTCGTCGCCCTTGTGCATGTTGTCAAGCCAGCCCTTGAGGGCCTCTTTGACCTCGGCTGGGTTGTCTTCTTCCAGTGCCTTTTTTGCAAGGTCCACAAGGCGAGCCCTTCTCTGTGAAGTAGCCAGGAACATGCCAAAGCCGTATTCCGCATTGTCTTCAAAGAGGGAGTTGGCCCATGCCGGACCGTGGCCTTCTTCCGTTGTTGCCCACGGAACGGCGGGAGCGGAACCACCCCAGATGGACGAACAACCCGTGGCGTTGGCGATTATCATCCTGTCGCCGTACAACTGGGTAACCAGTTTGACGTAAGGTGTTTCGCCACACCCCCCGCAGGCGCCTGAAAACTCCAGAAGCGGTTTCTGAAATTGGGACCCCTTGACCGAATACTTGCTCATGCCACCGGTCCTAAGGGGAATCTGTGAGGAATAATCATAGAACCTCTCCTCCTTTTCATTCTGGGTGGCAAAGGGTTTCATCACAAGGGCCTTTTCCCCGGCTTTTCCGGGGCAGATGTCCACGCAGTTGCCACAGCCCGTGCAGTCCATCACCGAAACCTGAATCCTGAAATGCAGGTCGTCGAATCCCTTGCCCATGGCGTCCAGGGTTTCATACCCTTCTGGAGCTCCGTTCTTCTCTTCTTCATTGAGTAATACGGGCCTGATGACGGCATGGGGACAAACGAAAGCGCACTGGTTGCACTGTATGCAAGCATCGGGGTTCCATTCGGGAACGTTGATGGCGATGCCGCGCTTTTCGTATTGGGTCGTGGCCATGGGGAAGAAACCACCTGGCGTGAATGAGGATACCGGGAGTTTGTCGCCCTGCTGCCTGTTCATGACGCTGGCCACGTTCTCGTAGAACTCGGAAACCTCCCTTTCGTCCTTAACTGGAGTTGGGGTTTTGTTCTTCCAATCTTTTGGATAATCTATCTTGTCAAGCTTGTCCATGGCTGCATCAACGGCCTTCCAGTTCATCTCCACAATCTCCTGGCCCTTCCTTCCATAGGTCTTCTTTATGGCGTCCTTCAGGTGCTTGATGGCTTCGTCCACCGGCAGGACCTTTGCAAGTTTGAAAAAGGCGGTCTGCATGACCATGTTTATCCTTCCTCCCAGCCCTACGTCCTGTGCGATGGAAACCGCGTCGATGTTGTAAAATTCAAGGTTTTTCTCGGCGATTATCTTCTTCACCTTGTCGGGTACGTTCTCCTCCATCTGTTCAAGCGTGGTCCAATGCGAGTTCAATACGAAGGTGCCTCCTTCCTTGATGCCTTCGAGAACCTCGTATTTGTCAAGATAAGATGGTTGATGGCAGGCGATGTAATCCGCGTTGTCGATTAGATAAGTCGACTGAATGGGATTCTTGCCGAAACGAAGATGGGACATGGTGACGCCCCCTGACTTTTTCGAATCGTAAGCGAAGTACCCCTGGGCGTACATGTCCGTATTGTCACCGATGATCTTGATGGCTTCTTTGTTGGCGCCAACGGTCCCATCGGAACCCAGGCCCCAAAATTTGGCCCTGACTACGCCTTCGGGAGAAGTGTCGATTGGCTCTCCCAAGGGAAGCGACGTGTAAGTGACGTCGTCCTCAATGCCCACGGTGAAATGGTCTTTGGGCTCGTTCTGGTTCAGATTGTCGAAAACCGCTTTGACCATGGTGGGCGTGAAATCCTTGGAACCGAGTCCGTATCGGCCGCCGTAGACTTCGACGTCCCTCTTGGCATCCTTGAGAACCGCACTTACGTCGAGATAGAGGGGTTCTGCGAAAGCCCCGTTCTCCTTGGTCCTGTCGAGTACGGCGACCTTCTTCACGGTGTCGGGAAGTGCCTTGAGGAAGAAATCCCTTGCGAAGGGCCTGTAGAGCCGGACCTTGAGAAGGCCAACCTTTTCTCCCTTCCTGGTAAGGTAATCGATGGTTTCGTGGGCCGCAGTGGACCCGGACCCCATCATGATGATGACTTTCTCGGCGTCCGGTGCACCGACGTAATCGAACAAATGATATTTTCTACCCGTAAGCTCACCGACCTTGTCCATCTCCTTTTGCACGATTTCAGGGATCTCCAGATAGAATTTGTTGGCTGCCTCATTGACCTGGAAATAGATGTCTGGGTTCTGAGCGGTGCCTCTGAGATGAGGGTGTTCGGGGTTCAGAGCGTTCTTCCTATGATTATCTACTATCGACCAATCCACGAGTTTTTCCATTTCGTCATAACCTATGACGTCAATTTTCTGAATCTCGTGGGACGTTCTGAATCCGTCGAAGAAATGAACGAAAGGCAGAGAAGATTTCAGTGCGCTAAGATGGGCCACCAATGCCAGGTCCATGGCTTCCTGGACCGAGGCCGATGAAAGTAGCGAAAAACCCGTTGCCCGGGCCGCCATGACGTCCTGATGGTCGCCGAAGATGGAGAGGGCCTGACCGGCCACGGCCCTTGCGGAAACGTGGAATACCGTGGGCATCAGTTCTCCCGCTATCTTGTACATGTTGGGTACCATCAAAAGAAGTCCTTGGGATGCGGTGAAAGTGGTCGTATATGCTCCGGCGGAAAGAGAACCGTGCACGGCTCCTGCCGCGCCTCCTTCTGCTTGCATTTCGGCTATTTTCAGGACCTGCCCGAAAATGTTCTTTCTTCCGTGGGCGGCCCATTTATCGGCCACTTCCCCCATGGGACTAGAGGGAGTGATGGGGTAGATGGCTGCCACGTCGCTGAACGCGTATCCTACGTGGGCTGCGGCGGTATTCCCGTCCATGGTCTTCATGTTAAGTTTTCTATCGGTCATTTTTGCAATCTCCTACGATGTTGTATGGAGTACCGTTTTTGACGGCGACGTGACATTCGGCTATTCAAAATAAAGTTTATGGGGGGTTTTTCCGTGCCGTGAATGAAAAATCCTCAAACCCTATCTTTCACATGTCTCAAGTAGGGCAAGTCTGGGCATTTGGTTCAAGCAAAAGCGCTCTCCTCTCCCGAGTCTCTGACAAAAAGACACGAAGAATCAACCTTGGCGGATATCTGATTGATTCGTTCCAGGGAAGGATTTGCTTCCAGTCCGAATATGTTCAGGTCGGCTATGTCTGATTTTACCAGGGCCGATGCAAAGTCATCGTTTATGACCCTCACGGTCACCCTTCCGGAGATCCGGGCCAGGTCTATCATGTTCTCCAGGTATTCCTTGGCTTCTTCCACCTGGTCCTCGTCCTCGATCACCGTTACCAAGTTCAATCGGGCGTTCCAATTCTCTTTTATTTTGTATGCGATTAGTATGGCAAGGTCCATGTTGGGCATGTGCATGTCGAGCTTCCACTCGGGCCCCATGTCTTTTATCCAAAGATTCACCACGGATTTCCTCCCTAGTTCCAATTCAGGATGAAGATGCGATGCTATCACCCCCATCTTGTCGATGCGCGCTTCGCGGATGATTTGGCATAACTCTTTGCCATCTTCTAGATAATCCTCCAGGGGGAGGAAAACGATGTTTGGCCCGAAAAAAGTCCTCTTGAGGATGCGCATGCTGTACTTTAGCCCCGATATGAACGATTCGCTCTTGATGATGACCCAGGTGCTGAAGATGTCCCTCTTGTTCAAGGTCCCGGAGAGTCTTTTCAGTTCCCTCCAGATATCCGGGCTGGAATCTTCATCGGTAATCGAAAGAAAATTTACGTCGCCGTGGGGAGTGGTAATGTCGTAAATGATGCGCAGATGTCTGCCCGTTTTGCTGATGTTCTTCACCGGCACCAGGAGATTCGGCTTCCATGCCCTTTCTTGGGAAGAGGGGAGTTTGGCGGCTTTCTTCGCAGCCCATGCGGCAAGCGAGACGAATAGCCCGCTCCTCACGTCGCCAAAGGGTGCCTTGAGGTTGCGCCGAAGAAGAAAACCGTATATCGAGAATACCACGATGAGGGCTACCAGACTAAACGTCGGATTTATCACGAACATGGAAAAGATGCAACCCAGGGTCCCAAGGAAAGATACGAACGGAGGTATTCTGAAAAGGGGCCTAAAGCTCACCAGGGAAAGATTCTGCTCAATGAGAACCACTAGATTAATCATTGCATAGGTTATCAGGAAGAACATGGTCAGAAGGGGGGCTACGAAATTCAGGTCCCGCAGGAATATCGTACCTAAGACGATTAAACCCGTTATTATCATGGCGTTCCTGGGCTCGTTGGACCTGCTCTTTTTCGATACCCATTTGGATTTGGGAAGGACCTGGTGATGAGCGAGGGCCTGGAGGATGCGGGGGGCCCCTACGAGGGACGTGAGGGCTGAAGAGAGGGTTGCTGCAAGCAGTCCTGCCAGAACCACCGGACCGTAGAACGCCTTGTCTATCATTATGGTATAATTGCTCGCCAGTTCCTGAGGCGTGGCCACCCTTGCAAACCAGTAAGCCATCACCATGTATATGACGAATGATATGGCTATGGCTGAAAGCGTTCCCACGGGGATGCTTCGTCTGGGTTTCTTGAGTTCTCCCGACATGTTCGCCCCGGCTAGGATGCCCGTAGCTGCTGGGAAGAATATGGCAAATACAATCCAGAAGCTAACACCAGAGAAGCCATTCTCCGGCGACCCGGGGAAATCACCTATCCACTGTATGGGATTGTCCACGGGGTTGGTGAAGAACGTGATGAAAACCGAGAACAATGATATGGCGAGTATCGCCAAGATGAGATACTGAATTTTAAAGGCCACCTTGGCGCTCACATATGCGATTGAGAATAGCAACAGGAAAATGCACATGTCCACCAAAAGAGGCGGGTGTTGGGGGAATATCCACAGCCAGCCTTCGCGAAAACCGAATACGTACATGGTTACGGCAAGGGTCTGGGCCAGATACAGCGGTATGCCGATGGACCCTCCCATCTCCAGACCAAGGGATTGGGAGATTATTGAAAAAGCCCCGCCTGCACCGATGCGTATGTTGGTTGTGATGGAAGACATGGAAAGAGCCGTTAGGGTCGTGATGGCAAAGGCGATGAGGATGATGGCCCAAGCGCCCAGGAGACCTGCGTTCCCCACTACCCATCCTTCTCTTAAGAAAAGTATGACGCCGAGGATGGTTAGAACGGTGGGCGTGAATACTCCTGCGAAGGTCCCAAATGCCTTTTTGTCGGCGTCTTCTTTCCTTTCAAGGAGCTTGCTCAGCAATCCGATGCCCGGCCTCATCCGCGATACCGATTCGCAGAGTTTCCTTTTCCTTTTTATAATTGACCCTTCGGATTTATCAAAAACGATTGCCAAGCCCCTTGAGGATATAAGGCCTGAAAACAATATTTTCTGTAATGATTGGAATAAGGCAGATTTTCCTCGCCATGGTCGTTCCCGTTAATGAGAATGATTGGGTAGCAAAAAAAGAGCGGCTCTTCAATATCATACTCGTAAATTTTGGCATTTTATTGCTCATATCCATATCTGGAATGTTCGTAATTTTTGCATATAGGCCTTCTTCTTTCGGAGCCCTGGCAATCATGAACATTCTGGTCTCCATCTTCGTCGTAAGCTTGAGTTATTACCTTTCGAAAAGTGGCAGGATGGGTGTTGGCGTTTATTTCTTCGTGTTCTCCATCTTGTTGCTGGCGACCTTTTCGGGGATAAACAGGGGAATCAACACGCCCATCATTCTCATCTACTGCCTTGGGATAATAATAATGGGCCTACTTGCTTCCCCCAGAGAAGTTTTCATAACGGGATTCTTCAGCATCGTCCTTTACTTCACGTGTGTTTATATGAATTTGACTTACGGCATTGTCTCTCCCCTCGAAGGGGGCTCCAGCCACATCTTCTCCTCCCTGGCATTTTCGGCTTCCGTGATAATCATCTGCCTGACGCTGTATCTGATTGCCCGGTTCATTGAAACCTCCACGGAAAAGTTAAAAAAAAGCGAAGAGAAACACCGGAGATACATCGATAATTCGCCGGTTGGGATCGCCGTTTTGGATTCGAACCTGAATTTTCTCCGTGTCAATGCGTCTTTTGAAAAAATAACCCATCGGAAAAGAGGAAATTTCATCGGAAGGAGCATCATGGAATTTCATTTCGTCGTTCCTGATGGAACTTTGGACCACATAAAAAAAGAGGTCTGGGAAACGGGGAAATCCAAAGGCGAAATAGAACCGGCGAACAACCATGGGAAATTAATTGCGTACGAGGTAATCCGTTTGGATGATGACCAGTTGCTGTGCTATCTCATGGACATTTCGGACAGGAAGATATGCGAGACGAACCTGGAAATGTCCCTTGTTGCTGAAGAGGCGTTGCGAAGAGAATTGAGACATAGGAACAAGAACCTTTTGCAACTGGCCATCAGCATGGCTTCGCTCATACAAAAAAAGCATTCGGGCAAGGAAGCACGAGAAGGCGTCGGCAAGGTCGTATTGACCCTAAAAACCATCGCCATGCTCAATCAGAAGCTGGAATTAAAGAATGGCGAAATGAGCGTTGACCTCTACGAATATTCCCAAGCGATAGTCGATTCCTTCGCAGGAGCGGATTTCTGCCCGCATACGAAAATCCAGTATGTCGTTGATGGTGAATCCTTCAAGGTGCATGAAAAGATGGCGGGTTCCGTTGCTTTGATAATCACGGAACTAATAATGAATTCCCTCAAGCACGCATTCCCGGGAAGGGAAAAGGGCAAAATAGGGGTGTCCTTGGAAAAATCCCATTCCAAAGCGATGGTTTCCGTTCAGGATGACGGCGTAGGGTTCAAGAAAAAAGACGGGGAGAGTGGAGCACACGGGGTTGACATCATAGCGGTTCTCGTAGACCAAATTGGGGGCACCCTGAATTATGTCCACCGTGACAGAGGAACCAAGGCGGTATTGACCATGCCCCTGTAATTAAGTACTTGTAGCCCACCATTTCCTCAGGGTCGAACTCCACGCCAAGCCCCAGGGCCAGCCGGTTTACGAAGTTGAAATAGGAAACCACGAGGTTCCCCGTGGCTTCATTTTCCCCGATGGTCCTTATCCATGGCATTGTATCAACTTTCGATGGCAAATGTACTATCTAATATTTTGGAAGTCAACTAGAAGGAATCCATGAGTGCAGATACGTCGATTACGCCCCACATGACCAGGAGGAAGAACACGGCCAGGCCGGCAACCAGCAGATACACCGATTTGTTCCATCTCCATACCTTCTTTCCATCCAGGGGACCCAGAGGTATGAGGTTAAAAGCCGCAAGGAAGAAGTTTATGTAGGCGGCAAAGGAGAGGATGGAGGGAACGTACGGAACGTCGAAAAGAGCGAGGGAAAATGAAAAAAGGACGACGCCCAGCACTAGATTCGTCACGGGCCCCGCTACGCTTATCTTTCCGTTCTGGTCCTGAGTGATGTATCCGTTGATCATGACCGCACCAGGGGCCGCATACACAAATCCAAAGAGGGATGTGAGGACGGCAAGTCCAAGTCCCTGCTTGCTCATTCTATATTCAGACCACGCTCCGTATTTCTGGGCCAGATACTTGTGGGAAAGTTCGTGGAGAACGAACGCTGTAGTAATGGTGAATATGGCCACGGGCAGATAGAATAAAAATGAGAAGAGGTTGAAACCGTAGATGCCGCCATTGATGGCCAGGGTGAATGCCCCCGAAAGCACGAGTCCGGATATGGCAAGTTCCTTGATTTCGCGTTTGGAAAAACTAAAACCGCCTCGGGATGACGCGGGTTCGATTTGTACCGTCATGGTCTCGTTGTAGCCCTTCAAAGTCGGTCATCCTCCTTCTCTACGAATAAAAACTGCGCCTCGACTACGCCCTTGGAATTTTCGGCCTTGGAATATTCTTCCAGGGGTTCTTTATTCATTTCCAGGAAGTGTTCTCCCCATTTTTGCGTCTTCAGGATGTCCTCCGCCTGGTCCCGGTTACCGAGTATGGCAAGGGCGGATGCAAGGGCTTCGACTGTGCTGAGCTTAAAGGGCTTGCCGTAGTTAACGGGATTGACTGGCACCAGAAAAGGGAGGGCCCTTGGCTTGACCCCTTTTTGGAAATCCGGTATCGTTTCAGGTCGGTTCCAAGAAAAATCCAGGGCCACGATTCCCCTTTCCGTGCTGGCCTTGAGGTCTTCCTTGGAGAAGGCCTTCTTGGTCTTCGGGGTGAGGACCACTGCCCCGTGGGGAATTTGGTACTCCTTTTCAATCTTTTCGGCTTTGCCCGTCTGCTCAAGCCGTCTGCCCGTGCATTTGGAAGTGTCGCACTGATGGCCTTCGAATACGAATAGGGGGGCCCTGTCTTCCATGACATTTCAAAGGACGGTCCTGCTTTTAAGGATTTACACTATAATGCCTTTTTTCCGATGTTTCATCCAAAACCTTCCGCGGTTTTCACATGTGCTTTTTCAGCATCTGAACGATGTTTCCCTCAGGATGGGCACCCATCAGCGTGTCAACGTGCTGGCCATTCTTGAACACGAGCATGGTCGGTATGCTCATTACCTGATATCTCATTGACGTTTCACGATTCTCATCTACGTTGAGTTTGGCGAAAACGACCTGCCCCTGCATCCTTTCAGCAAGAGAATCTATGGTGGGGCCAAGAATTTGGCAGGGTCCGCACCAGGGGGCCCAGCAGTCCACCAGCACCAATTCATGGTCCAAGACGAGTTGGTCCATGGTTGAATCATCCACTTTAATGGGCTTTGATGGGGGGGCCGGGGCCTTTTCCTCGTTCCGGCTCTTCATTTCGTTCATTTTCTTCATTCTTATCGCGTCATATTCATCTTCGGACATCATTTTCAACACCTATTTTGCGTGTATTATGCAATACCACACACAACCCCATTAATATATTTTTCCCGTAAAAATACCAAAATCCTTAACTTATGAAATGGGGTAATCCCCCAAAGGAGGAGCAAATCTTGGAAATCGAAAGGATACCCACGTTCGTAAGAGGGATGGATGCCCAGCTTGAAGGCGGCGTCCCCAAGGGAGACGTCATACTCATCGCAGGAAAGCCCGGCACCATGAAATCATCCATGGGCTTCAACATCATCTGGCACAATGCCAAAGAAAATCAGACCCCCGGGGCATACGTTACGCTGGAACAATCAAGAGACAGTCTGCTCGTTAATATGACCGGACTGGGCATGCCCATTGATGGCCTGGAGAAATACATCAGCATACTGGACCTGGGCATGATACGAAAGAAACTCACCCAACTCAACGATGAAACCTGGATGGAGGTTTTCAAGATGTACATCCAGAACCTGAGAAAGAACATGGGCATTGACGTAATGGTCATTGACTCGCTTCCCGTTCTCGAGCTCATGGCGAAATTCGAAGACCCCAGGGACGAACTTTTCTACTTCTTCGAATGGCTGCGGGACTTGAAAGTGACTGCGTTCCTCATAGCGGAAATGGACCAGGAATCGGAGAAGTTCTCCACTCACGGCGAAGATTTCCTTGCCGACGGCATAATCCATCTGGACCTGCGCAGGGAGAACAACAACGTGAATCTCTTTTCAAGCATCGTAAAGATGAGGAAGACGGCCCACAAAAGGGGATACTTCCCACTCATCTACGACAGAAAAGGGTTCGAGATGGTTGTTGAATAGGCAAGATATCGGGGCACATTGTCATATCCTTGGGCCAACGAATTGCCAGATTATGAGGGCCAGCACGAAAAGGGCCAAGCCAAGTCCGGCATAGTTCTTCACCTTCTCCCGGGTTTCCTTGCTAACGGATGGAGCCACCTTCTCGAAAAACTTGTCGACGATGTCCATGAAGATGTATCCTCCATCGAGGGGGATGGCCGGAAGGGCGTTGGTGAGCCCCACCATCAAGCTTATCCAGAATATCCAGTAGCAGGCATCCGCCAAGGTAAAATATACTCCTTCGGGAAGGAAACCCAGCAAACCGCCCGGCGTGTACATGTCGATGATGAAGTCCGGGGTGGGAGACAATCCCTGAAGAGGGAAGCCGATGAAGGCCAGAGACGATTGGATGTAGTTGCCATATTTGTAGGGGTTTGAATAAATCTGCTTGAAGTATTCGACGGGAACGAACACGCTTCCGAAATACCCAACGTACACGCCCATGAAGGCATCATCCTTGTCCGATTCATCGGCCTTTCCATAGAGGTCCTTCATGTATTCGTAGCGGGAAGTCAGGTTCAAAGTATGGTTCCTAACGGCCCGGGTATCGCTGTCCATCATTTCCGCTTCAAGCGTCTGGCCTGGAGCATATCCATCAAGGAGTTCTTGGAACTGCTCTGCATTATGCACAACGGTTCCGTCGATGGAGAGGAATATCCAACCAGCCGAGATGTTGCTTTCTTCCGCAGGGGAGTCCTCGAATGTGTCGATTACGTACAACCCCGTGATGACATCCTTGTCCTGCACACGCCCCCTATTGTAAGTGCTCACGGTAACGTTCTTCCCGGGAGCATAGGACACGTCCCCCAGGTCGTCTCCACTCTCGAGTTGCCGAGTTGTCCCGTTGTAGGTTACCGAAATAAGCTGTTCGCCTATGTCAAAAACCTGTTCGTTCATCACCACCGGGGCTTTGTAGTCCGGGGTAAGGGCACCCATGAAAAGGCCCGAGAACAGAAGAACGAATACCAGGGCCGTTATTATGTTGGAAGCAGGGCCAACGGCATACACCTTCATCCTCACTCTCCTCTTGCTCCCCATGATGTCTTTTTCATCGGGTTCAGCAAAAGCACCCATGGGTATTACTGCAAAGAGGAGTCCCATGGATTTCAGCTTCAGGTCCTGGGCTCTGGTCATTATGCCATGGGCGAATTCGTGTATGATTATGCCAACGGCCAGCCCGAGTATACCCTGCCAGATGGGTATGACGGGATTGACCCCGGGTATTCCGATGATGAGCCGGGGAGAAGGTGCATTCTCCTTGGGTATGAGCGGGATGATGGTGGCTATCCAGATGAGGAGTGCAAGCATTGTCACCATGGCAAGAAGCGTTACCGCGATGGCCAGCCAGCCGTACCACTTCCAAAACTTCTTCTTGGATGCTATGGCATCGACAAGCCCCATTCCCCTTTCGGTTCTCCACATGATGAATGGCCCATAGACGCTCATTTTGTACTTTTCGAGGAAACCCGTTTTCCAGGCAGCAACCAGGACTACTATCCATAGAAACGCCAGAGACAGGAATATTAGCCAACCCGTGCTCAATTCTGTTCAACTCCTTCAGTCTTCTCCTCGGAATCGACGTTTTCTTCCTTCGGTTCCAAGAGTGTAGATTCGTCTTCATGGCCATCCGCATTCATATCTGCATCAGCATCAACATCAACATCATGGGAAAGTGCTGGGCCGGCTTCGTCATCGTCGCCGGGTTCGTCCTCTTCCTCTTCTCCCTTTCTCTTCCTGATGTGTTTAGCGACCTCTCCCACTACGATGTCGAGTGCGAAAGGCAACGTAATGATCAACACCAGGGCGATGGAGATGCTCCACCAGGAATTGGTGGCCACGCCGGGGGGAAGCCCTCTTCCGCTTGCCATGTTCTGAAATGTGAGTTTTATGAGTCCGAACCAGGGGAGTTCCACTTCGCCCTTGCCAATTATCCAGGATAATTTCACCGTTTCGTTGATTATCCCTCCGGAAATCTGGTCAATGGCGGGAGAGTTGGCATCGCCCATGGTAAGGTAACCCGAATGGGGATTGGCTGCATTCTCAAGCACGTTGAAATCGATTATCACGTCGATGTGCTTGAAACCCACGTCAAGTAGGATGAGGCGGGAGGAGTGCAGGTCCCCAACGTCGCCTGGGCCTTCTATGCGATAATCGGTTCCGTATTCCAGTTTCTCAAGGCCCGAAACAGTAAAGGACTGGGTCGTTTCGCTGTACTCCGCATATGCCATCGCCCGGTGAATGACCGGGGTGTGTTCTTCCATGCCCCACTTTTTATAAACCACCACGTCGCCGTAATCCCCAAAAGCCTTGTGTCCACTTGCCCGGCCGTGGACGTAAGTAACGATGTCGCTCTTCGAATCCACATCGGAAATGAACACCATGTCTCCGGTGTCAATGACGCCCAGCATCGAATGGTCATCATCATGTTCCATGCTTCCCGTTTCCACAACGACCATGGGCGGCCATACCCCGAGGATGGCGTACAGGACCAGAAGTATCGTGGCAACGATTGCAAAGGCCACGACCCCGTCCCTGAGGATGTCGCGCAACCCTTTGGGAATGCGGTTCCAATGATTTGCAATGGAGTTCTCCTTGCCCTCTTCCTTCATTTCTAAAACCTGATTAAGGGTGCATATAAAAAGTTGCCCCCCTTGCTCATCGGCCTTCGTTGCTGCCCCATATTACTTTGTGAAGCTGGGGATAAATGCGGACATCAAGGCCTGATGCAAGCACTGATTCGGCCAACGTCTTAAGGTCAAGTCCCCCTACGGCCGTCATGCACGATTGGCTAAGGGGCCTGAAACCTTCGATTATCTCCCTGGCCCGCAGAAAGTCCTCCTCGTCGGCAACGACGAACTTCAGCTGGTCATTCTCATCGAGCAGGGCGAGGTTCTCCTTCCGCATTGCGTCCTCCTGGCCTGAAGAAGGAAGCTTGTAATCCATGTTCAAATTGGAGCCCGCTTCCTTTGCCCGGGCAACATCAATGCTTCCATTGGTCTCCGTTTCCACGGAAAATCCCTTGTCCACCAGCTGCTCAATCAGTTCGATGCTCTCCTTCTGCATCAATGGTTCTCCGCCGGTTACGCAAACCCTTTTGCAGGATTGCCGGGAAGCCCATGCCACCAAGGTTTCCGGGGACGTATGGCTCCCCTGAGCTTTGGACAATCTCGTATCGCACCATCGGCAATGGAGGTTGCAGCCGGCGGTTCTAAAAAAAATGGTGGGCAACCCGATGTTCCTTCCTTCGCCTTGGATGGAGAGAAATACCTCGACCACCCTCAATCCGAGCCCTCCAAAAGGGGGTCCGTCATGCCAATTTCTGAAAAACCCTTGGCCCTCAAAATGCAGGAATCACATTCCCCGCAGGGACGTTTTTCTCCTTTGTAACAACTCCATGTTAGCGCGTAATCTACTCCAAGGTCCATGCCGAAACGTATGATGTCCGATTTTGTGAGATGAAGAAGAGGTGCTTCTATACTTACGGGATTGCCTTGAGTACCCGTCTTGGTCCCTAGGTCCAGGGCTTTTTCGAAGGCATCGAGAAATTCCTTTCGGCAATCGGGATATCCTGAGTAATCTACTTGGTTGGCACCGATGAACACCGCTTCGGCTTCCTTGGCCTCGGCCCATGACCCGGCAATGGAGAGGAATATGAGATTTCTCGCCGGAACGTACGTTGAAGGGACCTCTTTTCCTATGGTGAAACCGCCTTCGGGAACGTCCATATTTGCGTCGGTGAGACTCGACCCACCCCACAGGTCAAGAGGGAGTTCCAACACAACGTGTTTTTTTGCCCCGACGGCACCTGCCACCATTTTCGCCGATTCGAGTTCTCTTGAATGCCTCTGGCCATAATTGACGGTCAATGCAAATATCTCGTACCCCTTGGATGCTGCATGGTAGGCAACGGTAGCCGAATCTAGCCCCCCCGAAAGCAGTACGATGGCTCTTTTCAAAGATGATTCACTTCGGTCAATGTTCGTCGTTTTTTCCTGCATCGAAAGTTTGTCCAAAGCCTTGGTCAAAGTTCCACCTCTGACCACGCACCTTGTCCCCCCATCTCTTCAACGAGTATCCGCACGGTCTTCACCTTGTCGGGAAATTCCACCGAATCGCGTATCTGGGCCAGGAACCATTTGGACAATTCTTCGGTTGTCGTGTATTTCAGGTCCATGACCAAAACGTCTTCTTTGGGCACCACATACCGCTTTCCAAGGGATTCTACGATGCAATCATCACCTGACATCTCAGCCATGTGCCTCGGGACCAGCATCCTGTGGTCCAGCATTTTGCATATCTTTCTGGCTTCCCTCTTCATGTCGCCAAAGTCCATGAGAAGCCCATCTTCAATCTCTCCTTTTAGCGTGATGGAAACGGCGTAATTGTGACCGTGGAGCCGGGAACACTTTCTGTGACCTTGGATGATGTGGCATGCTGAAAAGGTGATGTGCTGATGCGCCCCGTTGACGGTTATCTCGACCATGGAATAACAAACGGTCCTATGAATTTTATCTTTTCGGAGGACCTTTCCGTTTTAGCCCGTAAACGTGGGAAAGTATCATTAATTCGATGATGAATGAGGTTTCGTGATACCAAAAGTCCATGTCAATTGTGCCTGTTCGCTGGACGGCAAGATAGCCGGCATTGAACGGAAGCAGGTTCGCATTTCCGATGAAGAGGACATGGCCAGGGTTCATCATTTGAGGGCTGAAAATGACGGAATCCTTGTCGGCGTTGGCACGATATTGTCCGACGACCCGAAATTGACGGTCAAGAAGAAGTACGTTGATTTCAACGACCAGCCCGCATCCATCATAATAGACCCCTCGTGTAGATGCCCGGAAAATGCATTGGCCCTGCAAAAGAAGACATTCATCGTCACTGACTTGGAGAATGTTTCTGGAAGCCGATTTGGGAACGACGTTCGCCTTGTGGGAACGACGAGGGAGAACAATTATCTGGTTCTGAAGACCGCCTTTGAAGAACTATATTCCTTGGGGATGAAAAAGATTCTAGCTGAGGGAGGAGGAGAAACCATCTTCGGACTATTCAGAGAGGGGCTCGTGTCGTCCATGAGCGTATTCGTTTCCCCCATGGTCATGGGAGGAAGAACGGCGCCCACGGTCTGTGACGGAGAGGGTTTCATAGGCGATGACTCATTTCCCAGGGGTTCCCTTGCAAAGGTGGAGAGAACGGGAGAAGGAATGGTGGTCCATTATGAGTTCTGAAACGGCCTTCCTCTGCGACAAGATGCTCGGTTCCCTATGCCGTTGGCTTCGCATGGCTGGCTTCGATGCCGCAGGTCCCGACGACATGAACAATGACGCCTTGAAGGAAAAAGCCATTGAAGAAAAACGCATTCTCCTGACAAGAAATGGAACGCTCGCTTCTTCCACGCCTCGTGCAGTCGAAATCGAAAATCACGATACCCACGAACAGGTCAAAGAAGTCCTTGATAAATTCCCACCGGACAAGAGAAAGGTCTTCTCGCGATGCACAAGCTGCAACGGCAAGCTTTTCCGGGCAGAAAAATCCTCGGTGAAGGAAAGTGTCCCCGCCGGCGTCTTTGAGCATAATGAGCAATTCTGGAAGTGCGATGCCTGCGGAAAAATTTACTGGCATGGGACCCATCATGAGAAGATAATGGATGTCATAGGTCCCTTTCTTCGATGACGTCGTCCCGGTAATAATCGAGTTCGAGTATCTTTCTATGATAAGCGTCTATTATCATCACTCCGTGTATCCCTTCGACACACCATAACGGGCGATATGCCAGGGTCACCTGCTTTATGTCAAGGTCCGACTCTTCCGGGACGACCTCTTCCTTCTGAACAATGGTCAGGTTCCCTTTATTGTCAACCTTCTCGACCTTCTTGGAAAAACGTTTCCTGGCCCTATCTTTCAAGGCATTGAGGGCTTCACCGGGAGTGACCTGGGGTTCCAGCTTGGTATGGTGTTCTCCAGAATCCTCATCGTTATGAAGCACTTCATCCCACTCCTCCACGGCTAGGTCCAGCGCATTCACTGCGAAATGCCGAACATTCTTTTCGTGGCTGACCCGATAAATGAAATACGGAACGAGTTCCAGATTGAAAGAAAATCCGTTTATGTTCTTCTCGGCAAGTTCCTGAACGTGAACCAAATCCATGTTCACCGGGAGAAAAGATTCTTCCACGGTGACCGCCTCCTCTTCGTCGTCCACGGCAACGCCTATGTCTATCGTCTTTGGCCTCCCCTCTCCCTTCATTATCCTCTTCACAAGGCCCGAAGGAGGTTCTTTTATGTAGCGCCTTAGAATGCTGATGCCTCTTTCTTCTTCGACGTTATCCTTTTCCCATAGAAGGACGCCCTTGGTTTCGGCAATGTGGACCGCTTCTTCTTCCGGCTTTTTAAAAGGAATGACGACTAGATATCCCTCTTCTCCACCCCTTTCCTCCCAAATTTTGGTGATGGTCTCTATGAGGTCGTCTTCTTTTTTGTCGACCCGGATGAAAATCCTCATGGAATTTTTGGTTGCTTTGAGGATGCCCTCATCAACCCTGACGTTGAATCCCTCGCTCTCGAGGATGTTTGCCACCGACGTTTCAAGTGGTTCCATGGATATCGGGGGAAAAGAACCGGCATGGTTGAAAAAGATTATTGGCGATTTGCGTCGGTCCAATATGGGGAGAGGGTCAAGGAAAGCATCTTAATCTCCTCCAGGTCCATTTTACCCGGCCTCCGTCCATCTTCTTCGTGCTCCCGGGGAACGTCCGACAAGAGCCCCTGCTTGACCGACTGCTTCAGTATCGACCTTATGGTTTTTCGGCGATAAGAGAAAACCAGGGAAGCCGTCTTATCGATTTTTGCAAGGGTCGCTTCATCGAAGACAGGGTCGTAATCAAGCTTCAGGACCGTCGAATCAACCTTGGGGGTAGGAAAAAACGCCCCGGGTGGGATGGAGAAAAGTTTTTCGACGGAAAAACGCGCCTGGGTTCCCACGGACAGCCGGGAATATCCCTTCGTCCCCGGTTCCGCGGTTATCCTTTCGGCCACCTCCTTCTGGTATGTGAAGATGGCAGACCGTTCCTCCTCAAAGAGACGGAAAGTAATCGGGGCTGATGCAGAATAAGGAAGGTTCGAAACAACGAGGTCCGAGGGAGGCCAAGCGACCTGAACGGCATCACCTAGGAATACCTCCACGTCAAGCTTCTCTTCAATGAAATCCTTGAAGAAGGGTTCAAGTTCAATGCATGCAACATCCAGCCCTTTTCGCTTCATCGCAGAGGTCAGCGACCCGAGGCCGGGGCCGATTTCGAGAATTCTCTCCGCCCATGAAGGTATTCGGTCCACGATTTTTTCTACATAGTGAGCATCGACAAGGAAGTTCTGGCCCTTGGATTTGGCGGGTTTGAAACCGGCCTCTTTCAAAAATGAGGGGATCTGCCTAGGGTTGTGGAACCATTCCATAATGCGCCAAGCACTTGCTAACGTTAAATTTTTCCTCCAATAGTAAGCAACACTTATATAACTCCAAACGAATTCTCAATTGGGTCGTCTGGCAGAATGGCCAGAACCATCTAAGGAGGCAAAAACATGGCAATGGAACCTATAAAGGTCGAAGAAGCAATCAAGATTGCAAAGGAAAAGAAACTCAAGCCGGGCAAGGTCAAGGGTACCGACGGCATCCAATTCACCAAGGGAAACAATGCCCGCATCAAGGAGATCAGCTGGGACGAATTTAGGAAACTTCTAAAAGAGCGAAATCTCCAGGTCTACGAATCCGGCGGTTGGATGAAGATAATGAAAAAGTGATCCCGCTTTTTCTTTTTTCTTTTTTTCATAAGGAACTTTTTTTTACATGAATGATTATCACAGGTTAGGTGAAAAAATGTCTGAGGAAGAAAACACTAACAAACTGGCCAAGGCAGGCATGTACATAGCGATAGTTGCTCTGGTCATATATCTAGGATTTGCATTGTTGAACATTGTCACCGCCATAGACGCTTTGAGCTTTCTTGGTTTCCTGAATTGCTGTACATGGCCCTTTGCCGGACTCGGCTGTCTTCTCTGGTGGATAGGCGCCATACTTGCTGTAGTGGGGCTCGTGCAGGCGTCCAAAAAGGGTGGTAGAAAAACGGCCATAATCGGCATAGTGATTTCGGTGATTTCCATAATCATTATGGTCATCGGTTGGGCAACAGCATTTGTCATTGACATGCTAAACATATGAACCTGCAAAACCTAAACTTGTTCCGTCAACTTTGGGCTAAAAAAGAGTTGGGCTCGGAGGAGTAATCTTTTAATCGCTCCTCCCTTTTCTCCTCTTTACATTATGCAGGGATAGCCAAGCCTGGCCAACGGCGCTAGATTCAGGGTCTAGTCGCGTAGGCGTCCG
>CAZPOY010000016.1:0-26680 GCA_964588345.1 uncultured Thermoplasmata archaeon | reverse complement strand
CTAATGGAAAATGCAATCTTCGAAACACCCGAATTGGAAATAGTGGAAATTTAGACAAACCTAACTCACGAAGGAAATACGAAGGGAAAAAAATACAAAGGAATAAAACATATAATAGTTATTACCATGCATGGACGACCGTTCTGAAGAATTGAGAAAGCATCGGCTCATTGCATTCGCCTTATTCGCATCATTCATTTTGCTCGTAGCAATGGTAGCATCAACGGTAATTCTCTATTATTTCATCATTCCCGAATATCTGCAAGAGGCAACGCCCAATGATGCAGACCTTGACTGGACTAGAGAGGTGACCCAGGTGGACTCTCTTCATGCTCAAGGCGAATTCGGAAACGGTACGGTCATCGGGCTAATCGATACGGGCATAGACCCGGACCATCCTGAATTTTCTTCAATTCATTTTGCAGGATGGTTGGATCTCATAAACGGAGAGGAAGATCCCTATGATGACGGAGGCCACGGGACGGAGATGGCTGGCATAATTTTTTCCAACGGTTCGATTACCGGCGTTGCTCCTGAGGCATCTCTTTTCTGCGTAAAAGCCGTAAAAAAAGACGGTACTTCCGAAGATGCATTGATAGCACAGGCAGTAAACCGATGCATGGACATGGATGGAGACCCGATGACCGACGACACTGTTGACCTCATCTCTCTATCACTGGGAACCATGACAAGGAAGGTGCGTTTCATGGGTACCCAAACCGAGTCGGCAGTTCAAAATGCCCTTGATGCCGGAATACCCGTAGTAGCAGCGGCAGGCAACGACGGGGAAGATGACGATGGCCAGGTTGACAGCCCCTCTTCCGTATCCCTGGCGATATCCGTGGGCGCCGTTGATGAAGAACGCAAGGTTGCTTATTTCAGTTCCATGGGTTCCAATGGTGAAAATACGGGCAATCCCTTTGACGACAGGACGGACCCCAACAAAAAACCAGAGACGGTGGCTCCAGGCGTTGAAATATTGACCTGCTATCCCGGTGACCGATACGTATATTCTTCAGGTACAAGCGGGGCAACGGCTTTCATGGCAGGGATACTCGCACTTGTGATGTCACAGAAGAAATCAACCACGGCTCAGGACGTAGTACAATTGAAGATTTCATTGATGGGAACAACAGAAAAACTCGATGGCCAGACCCTTCCACATGACCCGCATGCAGGATACGGTCTTGTTCAGACCGCAGATTTCAAAAACGATTGGGAATCGAATGGCTAAATAACCCGATGCATGAGGAAAACTTTTAAAAGAATAGGCGATACCTTCTGAAAAAGAGGGGACATGATGTTCGACGCAAGGATACGTTCAGAAAATCTCAAGGAGATTGTTGATGTACTGGGTACGCTGGTAGACGAAGTTAAATTTACCATAACCAAAGATGAACTTTCTACAAAAGCCGTGGACCCGGCCCACGTTGCCATGGTGGACCTGGTCATTTCTAAGAAGGCGTTTGAAAAATTCAAGGGTGAAGAAATGGAAATCGGGCTTAGTCTGGACAAGATAAAATCGATTCTCCGTCTTACCAAAGCCGGCGATGAGGTGAGCATCGTTTACGATGAAGAAAAGAACCGCCTCGTCGTTCAAGTGGGAAACATAACCCGCCATATGGCATTGGTTGATACGGCGGGCATGTCCGAACCCAAGGTCCCCAAGCTAAATCTAACTGCCAAAATGACCATAAAAGTTAACGAACTGATGCAGGGGATTAAGGCTGCTGAAAGCATAGCGGACCACGTCGCATTGGTCATGACCCCCGACGGATTTGAGATGAACAGCGAGGGAGAGACGGATTCGACCAGCTTGAAGCTCCCAAAAGCTCTGCTGGAAGACATCGAATGCAAGGAGAACGTAAGAAGCTTGTTCCCGCTTGACTATTTCACCAACATGGTAAAAGCAGCCAGCAACACCAACACCGTCGCCATGGACCTTGGAACGGATTTCCCCGTGAAGATGGAGTTTTCCATTGCCGACGGACATGGTCACGTCAGATATCTTCTTGCTCCGAGAATCGAGACGGATTAGGAGAAAATTCTTAATTCCTCTTGACCCTCAAAAATCCTGATATCGGTGTTACTTCAACACCTTCATTTTCAATCATGTCGCAAACATGATTCATGCCAATCGAATCGCTTGTCATGTGTCCAGCAACGATGATTTTCATGTGGTGTTTTTTTGCTTCCTTTATGTGGTCTTCCGGAGCGTGCATGCATATCACGGTTCCCACGCCGGTTTCGGACAATTCCTTGTATGTCTCCTTGCCAAACGACGTTCCCCCTGCCATCTTCACGACGACCTTTCCGCACCGGTCGTCTTTGGACCCGACAATCGTATTGAAACCGAGCCCGTACTCTCTCCCCTTCTGATATTCAGGGATGTCTTTCATGGCGTCTAGAACGTCCTTCACTTTGCGAGGTTCCTTTTCGTCTATTGCCCTTTGCACGAAATCCTGTGCCATCATGTCCGCAGGCGAATGAAGGTTCATAATCGGAAGACCGAGCAATTCCGAGGCCATTATCGTTTTCTGGTGATTGCTGGGAAGAACAGCACGCCCTATCTTGGATATCCGTGATTTCATGACGCCTTCAGCAATGTTGGGAGCCATGCCGAACTGTTCCATCCAATCGGTCTGTACGTTCATTACTCCTGGAAGTCCAAGAGATGCCCTCCCGATGGGGTGATGCCCGATAATGCCGTCAACGCCACTGTCTTTCAATCGGTCCGCCAGAAGGACTTCCCCTGTGTCAATGTCGATGCCGACGACAACATGGTTTACTTCCTTTTCATCGCCGTAATGGACGCGTGAATCGGAATAGGGGTTCCAGGTGGCATCTTCATCTATAAGGGAATCATCTTCTTCGATTTTTTCCTTTGCTTCTTCGAAAATGCGCTGGAAATCTCCGTCTTTCCTGGGGTCCTTTTCCATGCCCATTTCAACGGTTTTTCGGTATATGTCTGCGAACTTCATGGTATCGAAGGGACATTGATGACGATGTAGAAAAAACCTTTTGGAAAATTAAAAAAATAAAAAAAGAAAAAGAAAATAGGGATGTGTTTCAATCCCTATGAGAATACCAGACAGCCCAGGCAAGGGCCAGTCCCATCACAAGAGCCATCATGATGGCAGGTATGACATTACCTCCGTCTTCCAGGTTGCCCCTAAGGTTATACGTTACGACAATGGGTGCCGCAAGCACGGCCACGAGGTTTACGACCTTGACCATGGGGTTCAAAGCAGGTCCGGAAGTGTCTTTGAGTGGGTCGCCCACTGTATCTCCGACGACGCCGGCCTTGTGTGCTTCTGACCCTTTTCCTCCGTAAAGTCCGTCTTCCACCATTTTCTTTGCATTGTCCCAGGCTCCACCGGCATTGGACATGAATACCGCCATCATCTGAGCCGAAAGAATGGCTCCACCCAAGAATGCACCCATGGTGACTTCTCCGAAGAGAATGCCAACGAAAATGGGTGACAATACGGCGATGACGCCAAGACCGATGAGTTCTTTTTGAGCGGCCTTCGTGCATATCATGACGGGCTTCTTGTAGTCAGGTTTGGCTTTTCCTTCCATGAGACCCTTAATCTCTTTGAATTGCCTGCGTACCTCAATGACGATGAGTTGGGCGGCTTTGTCAACGGCTCTTATCGCCATGGCCGAGAATAAGAAGGGTATCGTACCACCGATGAGTACGCCTATGAACACAAGGGGATGAACGATGTTGACGGTGAAATCTATTCCCGTTTCATAACCGAACGAAACGAACAGACAGGTTGCTGCTATTACAGCCGAACCTATGGCTATTCCTTTGGTAATGGCTTTGGTGGTGTTACCGACTGCGTCAAGGGCTTCTACCCTTCCCCTGGTCGTTTCATCCAGGTTGGCAAATTCCGTGATGCCCTGTGCGTTGTCTGCGACGGGTCCGAAGGTATCCATGGAAATCGTGTTTCCCGTTAGGGTAAGCATTCCGATACCGCAAAGAGCGACGCCATAGGCAATCATGTATATCTGCTCAACGCCAGCTAGGTCAACATTCCAGAAAACAACTGATGAAGCGACGATGGCAGCAACGATTACGAGCATGGACCAGACGGCGCTTTCCATTCCCAATGCCAGACCGGAAAGAATCGTATTGGCCGGTCCCGTCTTGGTGGCCTTTGCCACTTCTTTGACGGGTTTATGGAACGTCGATGTGTAGTATTCAGTAAGTTTGTTTATTCCCACAGCGAGGAAAATGCCTGCAAAAGTTGCAAGAGCCATTCTCCAGCCAATGTCGTTCCCAACGTCTATGAAGGGGAATGAACTTGTAAAGTTTCCACCTCCGACCCAGAATATTCCAAGAATGAGGAAAGCAGCCGTGGAGATTACTGCGGATGAACGGTATCCCTTGTTTATTCCCTTCATCGCATCTTCGTCGTCTCCGCTTACTCTTACAAGATAGGTACCAACAATGGAGGACAATACTCCAACGGCCCTTACGAGAAGAGGGAATACGACGGAAATGTACTGCCAATCCTTGCTGACGCCTTCAAATGCTGCGATGCCAAGAATCATGGCTGAAACCATTGTGACTTCGTAGGATTCGAATATGTCTGCAGCCATTCCGGCGCAGTCACCTACGTTGTCACCGACCTGGTCGGCTATGACCGCTGCATTCCTTGGGTCGTCTTCGGGAAGGTCTTTTTCCACCTTTCCGACAAGGTCCGCTCCTACGTCTGCGGCTTTGGTGAAGATGCCACCGCCGACCCTCATGAAGAGAGCGATGATGGTGCCTCCGAAACCGAATCCGAGGAGAACTTCGTAAGAATGAAGTCCGTATATCATGAAAATTAGGGTGCCTCCCAGAAGTCCCAGTCCATCCGTAAGCATTCCAACGATGGTCCCGGTTCTGTAACCGATTTGTAGTGCTTTGTTGAATGAGGTTTTTGCTGCCTGGGCTACTCTTACGTTAGCACGCACAGCCATGCTCATTCCGATGTAACCCACGGATGCTGAAAATATTGCACCCATGAGGAATGCACCTGCCCTGCCTATGGAGACTTCAACTTCGCTTCCTGCAATTTCCGCAGTAATGTATAATGCGAATGCCAATACGGCAATTATCACCACGACGGTACGAAGTTGTTTATTGAGATAGGCTTGGGCTCCATCTTGTATCGCTTTTGAAATGTCCTGCATTTCCTTTGAACCTTTTGGTTGTCCGAGCATCCATTTTATGAGCCAGAGGGCGTATATCAGTCCCGCTATCGAAATCAAGGCCGTTATTATCAGGCCGTATTGTTCGAAAGGGGATGCTTCCGACCATAATTGGAACATTATGTCGTTTGCCATTACGTTCACCTGTTTTTCCCCAGGGTCGTCTGCCATTCCTTAGGAATGATTGCTCCTGGGATGTTTCAATCGGAATAACTATTGGTTATTAATCTTTGCCTGCATGACACATATTTTTTAATTTGTCTTTGGCCTGACCTTGAAATTCGTCGTTCTCAATAAACAGAATGAATAATTATCAACCTTAGACATGAGTGATGAGTGGAATGGCCATTAGTCAGGAAATTGGCATAGGTGAGATTTGAAAAAGAAAAAAAGGGCGGGCTAGCCTTGTCAGAAGGGATGGGATGCACTCTAACTACTAGCCCGAATGCCCTGCGACAACAATGTCTAAAAGACGATTGATGTCATTTTTAACCTATTCTTATACAATTATTTATACTTTTTTCCATTACTTTATATATGTTTAAATATCGATTTGAGTAAATGTTTGGTTTTTCTTCATGTTCGATACCTTTTTTCTAACGGCCTTCGATGTTTGTCCAATAAGCATATTTAACGTGCATGTCAATTTATACTCCATAATATTTCCTTTGGCCGGTTGCGATACCCACCCCTGGATTCCCCTCCAGAGATCCCCTTAATATCTTCGTGACCGGCTTTTTTTTTCATATCTCTTCTTTTGGCTCCCGTCTCATTATCTCATATACTATCTCATCAATGGGTTTGTCCTCGTAAATCATGAGATACGTTTCATGTGGTATGGTGAGCAGATGCCCTTTCTTCCTGCAGATGTTCTCGATGACCTTGCTGGTTTTTACGCCTTCTACGACCATTCCGCCCATCTTGTCAGTCGCTTCATCTACGGTCATTCCTCGCCCCATGTATTCACCAAAGCGGCGGTTCCTCGAATGTTCTGACGTGCATGTTGCAATGAGGTCGCCAACACCTGCAAGGCCGAAGAATGTTTCATCACGGGCTCCTTCGCTCCTGCCAAAACTGGCTAGTTCATTGATGCCCCGGGTGATTATCCCTGCCTTTGCATTGTCCCCAAAGTCAAGTCCGTCTGAAACCCCAGCACCGATGGCGATGACGTTTTTCAAGGCAGCGCATATCTGAACGCCCCTCATGTCGGAATTTCCGTAAGTCCGGAAGCTTGGGGTCGCAAATACGCGGAGCAACAAATTCTGCACGTTCTCATTTTCGCATGAAATGACCGTCGCACTGGGTTTTTTCTTGGCAATCTCTTCAGCATGATTTGGGCCGGACAGTACTGCAGGCACCGAGTCGGGAATTACGTCGGAAATGACTTCGGACATGAGGTCGTTGGTACCCTCCTCCATTCCCTTGGATGCATTCACGATGATGGGGGCCTTGGGCATGAATGGACGGAATTTTTCCAGCGTCTCCCTGACGTTTTGCGATGGCACTACCATTATGAAAAGGTCAGTGCCATTTACGGCCTTTTCAATGTCGTTTGTAACAAATAGGTTCTTGTCGAGCTTTATTCCAGGTAGATATTGAACGTTCTCGCACTTTTCCCTCAAAAGAACGGCTTTTGACGAACTTCTCACCCACAATCTTGTGTCGTATCCTTTTTCACTGAGGAGATTGGCCAGGGTCGTCCCCCAACTCCCGCCTCCGATGACACATATGGCTTTTGGAACGCCCTTTTCGGTGTATGGGGTTTCCAATATGTGGTCGTTGTTCATCCTACGTTCCATTGGAAAGCGAGGTTTTAAATGCTTCCTCTCCCGCTTCGAATGCGGATATGTTGCCTTCAATGGTGTGGGGGGGAACATTCTCTTTTATCGTTTCCAATAGTATCTCACGGTCAAAAGGCAAGAGTTCGCTTGCGGACAGTGCACCTATCATGACTATGTTGATGTATTTTGAAGACCCCTTTTCAAGAGCAATCTTGGTTGCATTTATGGAGGCAAGTTTCGTCCTTGCGGTAAGTCGATGTTCGACTTCCTCCATCGTCGGGTACGTCTTATTGCCACTATAAAAATCGTAACTAAGCCGGGGGTCCCTGTTCATTATCACCGTCGCGCCATCTTTCAGCAACTTCAACTGCCTCATTGTTTCCAGTGGTTCGAATCCGAGGATGAGGTCTCCTTTGCCCTGAGGGATTATAACGCCCTTTGCGTCGTCTCCGATGCGGACGTGGGAAACCACCGTTCCGCCCCTCTGAGCAAGGCCATGAGTTTCTCCAACGCGTATCTCCATGTTGCTTTTCATAGACGTTCGGGCCAATATCCTTCCGGCCATGACAACGCCCATCCCGCCTAATCCAACGAGTATGATGTTCATTTCACGACCTCCTTTCCATCAAGATAAGTCCGATATTTCTTTCCGTTCAATACTACCGGAGAGTCTATGGCATCTACGGGGCATATCTTTGAACACAAACCGCAACCGGTGCAAAGGTCATTTATCACAAGCTTGCCATCATGGAATTCGAAAGCGGGGCATCCAAGGGTGTTGATGCAAAGTTTGCAACCTGTGCATGCATCTTCGTCCACCGTAGCTTTTTCGAATTTGCCCTTCTTCTCCCTTTCTACGACGATAGCACAAGGTGCCCTTGATATGATAACGCTTGGCCCATTTGCCTTTATCTCTTCCTTGACCCTGGAAATAACATTTTCCGTGTCAAAAGCGTTGATTTCAAATATTCTTTCAACGCCCATGGATTTCACCACTTCGAAAATGTCTATCTTCTTTTGTGGACGGCCCATTGCATCATTGCCCGTTCCGGGGTTGGGTTGATGCCCCGTCATGCCAGTTATGCTGTTGTCCAGTATCAATACGGTTATGTCGGACCAGTTGTGAACGGCGTTGAGAAGCGAGGGTATCCCTCCGTGGAAAAATGTTCCGTCGCCTATTACTGCCAGAGACGGTTCTTTAACATTGGCATGGCTGAATCCCGATGCCATGGCAATTGATGCACCCATACATATGCACGTGTCGATGGCTTCAAGAGGTGCGTGGGCACCCTGATTATAGCAGCCCCGGTCTCCTGCTACTATGCCTTGATTTCCTTCATCCCTTAGTGCTTTGTGAATGGCGTAATATGTGGCCCTGTGGGGGCAACCGGCGCAAAGACCAGGAGTCCTTGAAGGAACGGATTCTTCATCGCCTGCTTCTACGTATTTCCTGCCCGTGAATTCGGAAACGGCTTTTGCAACCAGGTCGGGGTTGAGTTCTCCGGCTCTTTCGAAAAGACCGTTTGATTTGCCTTTAATGGTAATGTCCATGTGCAAATACTGAGCAACGGACCTGACGATGACCTCCGTTACGGGTTCGCCTTCTTCTACAATGAGAACTTCGTCTTTGTCCTTCATGAATGAGGCCATGAGCGGGTCTGGAATGGGATAAGTCGTCGCAAGTTTCAGCACTTCACCGTCAAATCCTATCTGGTCGATGGCTTCTTCTACGTACGAATAATTAATCCCCGTTGCGATTATTCCTCGCTTTATCTTTTGTGAATCGTAATCGCCAAACTTCACCCTTTTATTGAACTTGCTTTTGGCATTCAATCGAGTCGCCCTGTCGAGTTTTTCATTTACAATGCCCTGCCTATCACGAGAATACGTGGATATCATGACGTATCTTTTGAGGTCCTTTTCGAATTTTCCATCCCTCTTCACCGGCATCTTTTCTCCCAATTCCACATTATATATGGAGTGGCAAATCCTCGGGGTTATCCGCACGAAAACGGGAAGTTCCAGTTTTTCCGAAAGGTCAAATGCTTCCGGAATGATGTCCTTTGCTTCTTGGCCGTTCAACGGTTCAAGGCATGGGATTTTCGACAGCATTGCATAAAAACGGGTGTCTTCTGCGTTCTGACTGCTGAATTGAGCGGGGTCATCTGCAGTTACTATCACCAATCCGCCCTTCACTCCCGTTACGGAAATGACGGTTAACGGGTCAGCTATCCAATTCACTCCGAGCATCTTCATTGCGGTCAAGCTTCTCACACCGGCCATTGCCGAAGCAGCTGCTACCTCGAAAGCAACCATCTCATTAACGCTGAATTCTGCGTAGAGACCCGTTTCCTCCGCGTTTTTGGCCAAAACTTCGATTATGCCGGTTGCAGGGGTTCCTGGATATCCCGTAACGACGGACACGCCCGCTTCCATGGCTCCACGGGCAATGGCGTCATTACCAGAAAGAAGTACAGTTTCCCCCGGCGATTTCATTATCTCTGATATCTTTCCGGATGACATTAACAATTGAACATAACGAAGCTATTTATAGATTTCGTCATTATGCGACATTACTTTCGTCAATTGTCGAACATTTCGACTTTCGAATGAACGTAATCGCCTTTGGTATAAAACTTTCCTGAACCCGTTCCGACGGGGCCGGTTATGATGGCTGACCCTCTTTCAAGGTCCATTTCCATAATCTCGACGGACTTCAACGATGCATGAAAGCCCACGCCAGCGGCTTTCAAATACGATTCTTTCAAGGAAAAAGCGATGCCCAGAACATCACCTGTGAACGCATTTGCTTCCGATACCGATAACGCTTCAGCGGCTATGCATGGAGGAACCTGAGCATGTTCAATGTCTATACCCATCCTCGCCGTACCTTTCCACGCCAAGGCCTCTGCAATGTCATCTTTGTGAGTGATGCTTACGCTGAATTCAGGATGGCCTTTTACGAAGGGCCTACCGGTGGGTCCGTTAAGTATGACCGGCTTTTTCAAACCGAGGCGGTCGAGGGCCCTTCTCCCGGCTTTCCTTCCGCGAATGTAATCGGCCCTGCGTTTGGCGTTTTTAATTTGGGACAATCGTTCCTTTTCTTCAATGGCAAGGTCTTCTTCCGACGAATCCATTTCCTTTACGACGGAATGGGCTTCCGCATAACCTTTTTTCTTGACAAAAACCAGCCCTTTGATGATTAATGCCGTTTTTCCGTTGGCCGTGGCTTGAACGTCGAATCTTCCCCCCTTCCTTACTGCAAAAATCTCCACCTCGCCTTCAACATTCGTCGAAAAGCATTTGTCCATGCTGACGGGAAGGTATGTCCCTCCACTTTCACCAAGATGGAAAAGCCCTGCCGTTTGCATGCCTGCTTCCACCAGAAGTGGATTGACCAATCCGTTCGGTTTCATTTCCAATGGATTATTTATGTTGCATTTGGCATTTACAACATTTTCACTGACCTTCCCGCTTTTTACAACCCTGAAGGTGGGTCCGTGGAAGTAGTGACGATATATTTCCTCTTCATTGACCTGACGAAGAACTTTCTCTTCTTGTGGCACGATTATCGTATCTGGAACCCCTTTTTCAACATCCAACGAGAAATCTCCCATTCCGTTTTCTTCTTTGAATGACACGGCATTGCCTAAAATCGATACGTTTCCGGTCAAAAATTCACCACCAGCGATGAAGGGGCCTTTGAAACGAATGTTTGCCAATACAAGGTCATCTCTTTCAATTGCGGGATGCGTTTCCGTCATCAATTTTAATCCCAAAACGCCTGGAAGTACGCCCGTTCCGTCAATGGAATGGTCCTTGATGATCTTTGAATCCGCGGGTACTTTAACCCGGGTTTTCCAAACCCGTTCTTCCACCTTTGTATTTTCAAGCCATGGGTGGTCCGTTTCATTTTCAAACTTTTCTTCATGGACAAAACCCTTGGACATGGGTCCCAGAGACCCTGCTACAATGTATTCACCAGACGGCATAGATCCCATCAATTCCAGATAACGCTCGATTCCAACATCGAGAGGAATGAAATCGATGCCGGCCATCTCAAGGATTTGCTTGATGCCACCTTTGGTTGCCATCCCCACTTCGTCCCAAGCTGACCAGTGTATTCCGATGTGCTCTCCGCCAGTCTTTTCTGCGTACCTCCTTGCAATGGCTACGGCCTCCTCGTTTCCTGCGGCATAGTCGCCCTGACCAGCGTTCCCGTATCTACCTGCCACGGATGAGAAAACCACGACGTTTTCAACGGGTTTTTCCACCGCGTCTAGGATGTTTCTGAGCCCTTCTGCCTTCACATCGAAAACGAGGTCGAAGGTTTTTTCGTCCTTGTCGGGAAGCGATTGTGAAATCTCGATTCCGGCGCCATGGACAATCACATCAATGGTTTCTTGTTCCAAAAGCACTTCGCGAATTTTCTCACGTTCAAGAAGGTCTGCCTGAAGGTAATGGACTTGGCTACCGTTGGACTCCATTTTTGCAATTGTGTCGGAGATGACGTCTCTGCTTTTCCTTCCAAGGAGAAGATATCTTCCTTTGAAACGATGGGACATCTTGGGAAGGAGATGTTCCATTATGTCACCGGTTGCGCCCGTAATCAAGAAGGTCTTTCCTTCAAGTTTCCGTTGCATTGCCATCTCCGGCGGGGCCGTTCCCTTTACGTAACGCTTCCCATCTGCCAGATAAACCTCGGGAAGTTTCACATCGAAATCGATGCAACTGACCAAAGCATCTGCTTCAACGCCTTGGTCCATGGATATCGCCCTGACATTTTCGAAGCCAGACTCTTTGGCAAGGGATTTGGAAAAACCCATCAAGGCATTGGTCCATGGGTCTGATTCTGAACCTTTTACCACCACAATGAGGGATTTGCCCTTGCCCTGCAATGACTTGGCATCGTTGAACAAACGTTTCAATCCATTTCGGGTGGCTTCGGCAAAATAAAGAACGTTGTCGGCATCGTCTTCCAATTCAACCGGAAGGTCGTTCATGAATGAAAGGAGTTCATCTGGAAGGTCTCCCCTAATTGAAATTGCATCTGGCAGTGTCGGTTCATCCACGTTCATTTCGAATCGTTTGACCTGCCATGTGTTTATGGAGGGTTTTTTCTCCTGAGCTTTTTCGCCAGAATGCGAATGGATGAATTCGATTATTGAACCGATGTCCGGGTAGTCCGCAATGGAAATCTCCACTTCTTTGGATATGGAAAAACGCTCTCTCAACTGAGAGAATATCTCCACCTGCTTGACGGTATCGATGCCAAGGTCCCCTTCAAGGTCCATATCCTTCTCCAGAACATCCATGGGATAACCCGTGGTCTGGGAAATCGTTTCAAGAACGGCATTTTCAACGTCTATCTCATCACCGGTTTTGAGTGAATCTACGTAATCGCCAATTTTCCTGATGGTGTTGTAATCAGCAATGGAGATCGAATCATCGGCGGGAAGGTCAAAATTCTTTCTTACTCTTGAGAATATCTCCACCTGCTTGACGGTGTCTATCCCCAGGTCTCCTTCCAGGTCCATGTCAAGTTCCAGAACGTCTTTTGGATAACCCGTCGCCTCGGAAATGACCTCGATGACGCCGCCGACGGTGCCCGCCTCGGCTTTCTTCTTCTTTGTAACCTTCTTGACCTTCTCCGTAGGATGTGCTTTCAAAACCGGTCCGTCCATCTCAAAACGCCAATGTCTTCCCGAGAATTCCTCCCATCCCTTTCTAAGTTCCTCAAGTTGTTTTTGCTCCTTTCCCCTTTCAAGGAATAAGAAGGCAATCTGAGAACCGAAGCCGGCGGATAGTCTTAGGGCATATTCGTAATCTCCTTTTTCGCCCTGGCTGAATGTGAGACCTTGAAACTCTTCGTCGACTTCCTTCAAATTGGCAATGGGAGGGGCCACGCCATTAAGCAAACTAAGAACGGCCACCGATTCCTCAATCCCAACAGCCATGGAATGGCCCGTGAATCCTTTCGTGTTCGTTATTATGACGTTCTTGACGTGTTTTCCGAATGCTTTCTTCAATGCCTTGGCTTCGGCAGAAGCGCTACCTCCCCTTGCAGGCGTGTAGGTTTCGTGAGATACGAAAAGGAGTTTCTTTGAAATGTCCTTTATTGGCATGTTGAGTTTTCCTGAAACCTCTATCATGAAGCGGTGAAGGCGGTCTGTGATGTCGTTCACGTCAAGACGCGACCCATGGTAAGCACTGTTCCCGAAATGCGTTCCGATGACCTTTGCTTTGGCGTTGGCATTTCTTTCTTCCAATGCTTCCTCCGATTCGAGAAGGATGCCCACGGCACCGCTTCCCACGATGAGTCCATTTCTCTTGGGTGAAAAGGGGATGGCCGCTTTTTCGATTTCGTCCTCCGTTGTCCCGGCACCAATGGCAAGGAATCCCGCTCCCAACCAAGGGAATAAATCGTCTGAACTTGCCACGTCACCGGCAACAACGAGAACGCGTTTGGCTTTTCCCGTCTTTATCCAATCTCCTGCGATGGCCATTGCGATGGACGTGGATGCGCAGGCCGAATTCATTTGCGTATTGGGGCCTTTTGCTCTAAGCAGTTGTGCGAGTTGGGAATGACCCATGGGAAGCACCCTGAAAAGATAGTCCCTTGGTAAGAATCCCTTGTTCTCCAGAACCTTGGCAAATTGTTCTAGACCAGGCCATGCCGAAGCGAAGATTATGCCCATCTCTTGATATTCCTCAGGAAGGCACCATCCACCTTTAATGCCCGTGAAAAGCAGGGCCGGGTCCTCATTCTTCACCAGCGGAATGCCTGCATCAGCAAGTGCTTTAATCCCGGCTGCTATGGCAAGTCTGGTTGACCCATCGTACGATTTTTCAAGTTCTTCGGGTATGCCAAATTCCTGAAGATTGACCTTACCAGGAACGCCAGCGATGCTGATTACATCTTCAATGTCGTCAACTTTTTCAAAACGCGCAGAACCGTCGTGGTCCTTGATGAGGCGATTGATGTTCTTCTCCAATAATTTTTGCTTAACGCTATTTTTCACCTTCTCGAGTTGCGTTTCTCCTCTGACCAGTTTTTCGAAATTGTCGGGTTGGAACATATCTTTGTTGCTTCCGGGAAGACCTAAACTAGTGCCTGATACATATACGTCCTTCTCAACGGCAACACCCTTGGCTGAGAGATGGTCTTTCGCCTCATTGACGGCATTCCTAACGTGCTTTGCGATGATTTTCTCCAGATTTTCGTTTTCATCATGGGGACGGTCCGTCTCCTTCAACGTCTCTTCAGATGAAATGACGCTTTCTTCCCGCTCAATCTTTTTTCCATTTTGAGAAGGGGGGGTTTTTTGTGATTTCTTTTCAAGGTTCAAATCCGAAAGGTCAACGGGTATGAAATGCGAATAAGCCGCACCAAGAACGTCGAGAAGATGCCAAATACCTCCTTTCTTAGGATGATTAACGGGAACGGCAACTACCTCATCACCGAGTATCTCCTTTACGAATGACGTTAGTGCCCATTTCGGGCCTACTTCGATGAAAAATCTTGCACCCATCTCGTACATCTTTTTCACGCTTCTCTCCCATTCAACAGGCGATGCGACTTGTTCGACCAGGAGATTCTTTATTTCTTCACCGTCTTCAGGATACGGTTCTGCCTTGACATTGGATATGAGGGGCGTTTTTGGAGCCCGCAGGTCCGTCTTGGCAAGAACGTTTCCCAATGGTCCTTTGGCCGGAGAGACCATTTCTGAATGGAACGCTGCTGAAACGGGAATCCTCTTGGCCGGAATGCCCTTTTGGTTGAATGCTTCTACCGCTTTTTGCAGGGAGGGGGTATCTCCTGAAATAACCGTCTGGGTAGGTGAATTTTTGTTTGAAGCTATCACGTAACCATCAATTGTGTCAAGGACTTCCTGCGCTTGTTCTTCGTTGCACGAAACGACGGCCATGCCACCCATGTCGGGAATGTCGATGCTCGCCATCTCCCTGCCTCTTGCTGATACGATTTCCAAAGCGTCGTCAAAGGGGATGGCTTCAGAAGCTATGAGCGCGCCATATTCGCCAAGACTATGTCCAGCCGTGACATCGGGTTTTAAGTTGAATTGCTTTAGAAGTTCGAGAAGAGCCGTATCGACGGCTAGGATGGCAGGTTGCGTTATTTCCGTTTCGGAAAGAGCGACAAACGCTTCCTTGGAATCCTTATTGGCATATATATAAGAAGTAAGGGTCTTTGGTATAAGGTCCTTCATTACCGAATCGGCTTCTTCCATCACTTCTGAAATTATCTGAAAATGCTCTTTCAGGTCTTCCGTCATGCCAACATACTGAGACCCTTGCCCAGGGAAGATGAAAGCCACCTTGTTTTCTGAAGGAGGTGATTGGACAAAACATGCACCGGGCAACGGCTTTCCTAAGTTTATTGCTTTTTTCAAACGCTCCATGGCTTTGGCTGGTTCCTCATCTTGGTCCATTACAACGTAAAAGCGTGAATTGCCTCTGCCCTGGAAGAATGCGCCGTTTCCCGTTATTTCTTCTTTGCCTTCAATTATTTCATGAGCAAAATCCATTATTTCTTCCTTGCTTCCCTTGCCTACGACAATTTTCCGGGTAAGTCTAACATCATCCTTTCCCCTTCCTTTTTTATGTAGTTCTATTCCTCGTATCTCCGCTCCCGCTTCCCCGTATCTTTCAAGAATGACGTGGAAATTCGTTCCACCGAAACCGAATGCGCTGACGCCGATTCTGGTTTTACCGCCCTTATCAGGCAGTTCCATCGGTTTGTCGGGGATGGTGATGTTGGTTCCGGACATGTCCACCTCATCCTTGTATTTGCGGAAATTTATCGAAGGTGGAAAAATGTTGTTTTTCAGTGAAAGGGCCGATTTCAACATCCCCACGGCACCGGCGGCACTCTTGAGATGACCGATGTTCGATTTTGCTGACCCCAAAAGGATGGGATTGCTGCGATATATCTCTTTTATGACTTTCAATTCAACAACGTCGCCGACGCTGGTCGATGTGCCGTGTCCTTCAATGGCACAGATGTCCTCAGGGCTCAGTCCGCTTATCTTAAGACCTCTTTCCATGGCAAGTTTCTGACCTTCCGGGTTAGGAGCAGTAATGCCCTTTCCCCTCCCGTCGGATGAATACCCGATGCCTTTGATAACCGCGAAAATCTCGTCCCCAGCATCTAGTGCATCGGAAAGCCGTTTCATGGCAAATATTACCGCCCCTTCTCCCATCACGAAACCGTTGGCCCTTTCATCGTAGGGAAATGAACCATCGGCGGACAACGCCCCGATTTTACAGAATTTGATGTAGGTCGTTGGTTGCATGGAAGTGTCGATGCCACCTGTAATCACCATGTCGCTGCGTCCCTCTTTTAGAGAAGATACGGCGTTCATGAGTGCGGCCATGGAAGAAGCGCATGCAGCATCCGAAGTGTAATTCTCGCCCTTGAAATCGAAAACGTTGGCTATGCGTCCAGAAATTATGTTGGCAAGTTCCCCAGGCATAGAATCTTCCGTTATTTCCGGCTTTTTGCCCAAAAGGTCTTCTTTCAACTCGGATATCATCTTTTCCTTTTCTTCATCGGAAACGATGGAGGATTGTCGTAAGCTGTGGGCTATCTCGTTGAAATACGCCCTCTGGATGTATTCATCCCGGATTTCTCCTCCCATGGAGTTGCCAAGAATGACGGAAACGCGTTCCCGGTCTATGTTCTCAAGGTCTATCTCTTGAAGTGCCTGTTTGACCGCCGTAAGTCCCCATTTTTGTGTTCTGTCCATTACCAAAGCCATCTTAGGGGGGATACGGAATTCCAGCGAATTGAATTCGAAATCTTCGATGAAAGAACCGATCTTCGTGTATGTCTTGTCAGGGGCCTTGGCATCAGGGTCGTAATACACCTTCGGGTCCCATCGGTCCTTGGGAACTTCCTTTATCGAATATTTTCCTTGGAGGAGGTTATTCCAGAATTGGTCGCAATCATTCGCATCCGGAAGCACGCACCCAATGCCAACTATGGCCACTTTCTCTTCCTCTCGTCCAGCCGTAGATAAAGTATTTTCATCTTCTTTAACGCCTCCTTCAGGAACGGATACCAACCATTTGGATTCTTTAAACGTGGTCATTTCCTTTCCTTTCAAAATAGATTCATGGAGGTCTTTTATCGTAATTACCTCTTTTTGAAGACACCCCGAGTCTCCCATCATGAAGATGCCTCTTTTGCGATGCTTCTCCTCTTCCAATGAAACGTTTTCGCCCTCATCATTCATCTCGACGCCTTTGGCAGCCGTGAAAAGCCCACCGAAATTCATGTTCTCCATGGCTTTTTTCTTCTCGATGAGTGGGATGTCTTTGATGTAAAGTTCGTATTCCTTTTCGATGCTCTTTTTCATCCTTTCATTGGGAACGGCCCTTACCGGAGCCCCAATCCTGTCGCCCATGACTGCCGTCTCTTTGCAGGTAAGGACCTCTTTCTGATAAGCACCTTTTATTGCTCCTGATTCAACGGCTTCCTTTGTGAGAAGATAGGCGGTGCCCATCTGTATGCCCCCTTTTTCAACCATCAGGAGGAATGGCGCCGTCATTAGCGCGGAAAGACCATCGTTTATGCCCCCTGCAAAAAGAACTTCTTTCAAGGGTTTTTCTTCGTAAAGAACGGAATTCTCCCATAGAATGAACGATGGTAGTTTTCCGATGTGCCCGCCTGCCTCGTTGCCTTCAAGTATGACCGGTATGCCCTGGTCTTGGTATTCAACGGAAAGATAAGGTCTTGGCGTATGAACGAAAGTATATATCTCTTCGTCTACGAGTTTTTTGACCATGGCCGGGCGTCCTCCTGCCAATATGCAGTGGGTGGGCTTGTGCTTGAGGACCTCCTCGAATTGGATGTCTCTTGCCTTGGCGTTGGCTTCTATGGCAACGATGCCAGCTCCAAATGAACCGGACACCTCTTTTTTCGTATCTGCCAAAATTTTTCCAACGCCTTCCCGCAGCCCACCTAGCCCCAATACGGGAAGGGCCCCCTGTTCAGAAATGTTTTTTGCAAATCGAGGCACCTCAGAGATGTTCGCCATGGGACCTTGAACGATGGGGAGTTCCGTACCCAGTTCATCGGATATGCCTTTCCCTGGCCCTATGGGATATCCTTCCATGACGCGCCTAGCCAATGTCATGCCGTATTCCAGAATGCCCTTCAGTGCATCTCCAAGGTTGCCGTAATCCCTCTTTAAAAATTTCGACATGGCGGCGTCCATACCGATGGGAATGGGGGCATTGAAAAGGTCTCCTTTCTTAAAAACATCCATGACCTCATCGTTGAATTGTTCAATGCCGTATTTTCCTTTTGCTTGGTTGATCTTCCTTACTATAGGCGTTCCGGTCTTGCCGTATATTCGTAGATTCCGTTTTTTGAATATGGGCGTCTGGGTGTCGGTTGGCTCGAATTTCTCCAACATCTTCTTGATGTCCTCGTGTACAAAGTCATGGAAAACCAGCAATTGGTCGTCAAGTATTAATCCAGCGGCCCCTGCAAGCATGTATGACGCTGTGGATACGGGCCCAATCCCACCCCAAGGGATGACAGGTCTGGACGTTTCTGATACGAGTTTTCGGAATATCAACCACGAAGGTTGCATGCCGGGAAATGGCGATGCTTCCGTTCCCTTTGCGATGTATCCGTCCGCTTCAACATTGGATGCCTTTTCTGCCTCATTTAGCGAACCCACTTCTAGAAAAACGTTGTCGAACTTGCTTGATAATTCATCATGATTCTCATTGACCGAAATGACCAACGAAGGACTTTTGGTGAAATCAGCAACTTCCAGCCCTTTTTCCGTTCTTATTGAAAAATTCCCTTCCAAACGGGAAACTGAGCGAATTATTTCACTTGCTTCTTTTTTTGAATAAGGTGTTAAATCTATTCCCACGGTCCATCCTGCACCAGCAATCTCTTCCGCTGCTTTAATGTCGAAGGTACCGTATGGAAGAAATACGATGCATGATGCGTTTTTTTCATTGTCCTGGCTATCATTTACTGAATCGTTTTGGGTCATATCCTTCACCGACATCGACAATTGCCTTATTTGATTACGTCATTTGTCTGATTTCCAGGTTGTATATAATTCTTTTGAAAAAGAAAAGACTTAAATTCCCTATGGCGATTGACAGTATCGGTATTGTACTTTGGCGGAAGAGAAGATAACCTGCCCGATTTGCGGGTCAAAAAACCCTCCTGGGACAGAAAAATGCGTAGTCTGCGATACCGAACTTGTTGAAAAGCAGAGCGTGTCTGACGAAGAAATAGATGCATTATTGTCGGATATTTTCAGCGGGGAAACCACTGAAGGAGAAGAAGACGAGGATTTCGAAGAAGAAGGACTTTCCCTTGCACTTGAAGATGAAATGGAGGAGGTTCCTGAAGAAGAGGAATTTGACGAGGACATGCTTGAAAGTTTGCTTCTCGATGCTGAAGAAGAGGAAGCAGGAGAGGTTGAGGTATTTGAATGCCCTCTTTGCGGAACGCCCGTTTCGGTCGATGCCACCGTCTGTCCCGGTTGCAACGCTTCTTTCGTTGAGGAAGAAGAGCCCGAATATATCGAGGATGATGTTTTCAATGAACTGGAAACCCTTATCGATGAAGACGGTGAAGCGGAAATAAAGTCCCATGAACCTGAAATCCGCACCGAGGAAGTCCCCGTTGAAGCCGTTCCTGAACGGAAACCCCCCGTTAAGAAACCAGAACCAAAGGTCAAAGAAGCCGAGGTGGCCCCAAGACCCACTCCAACTCCCCCACGGGAGAGAGCGCCAGAAGTTGAAAGGGTGCCGGCGACAAAGCCCGTTCCACAACCCTCTGTAAGAAAGGATGTTACCATCCCAAGCGAAAGGAAGACCGACGTTTCCGGCATGGAGGTCACCGAAGCGAAAGTGCCCATCCTTCACAAGTTCGGTACGAGAGTCATGGACATTACCGTCGCGGCCACCTGCTTAATCATTCTTGGCATATTCGTTATCAATCGCATGTACCTATTGGAAAATTGGACCCTTTTCACAACTCTTCTCATATTCATCATAGGTCTCGTGGGCTTTTCGGTCGCTTACGTTTTTTACATCATCGGAAACTCCTTCCTTGTCAAAGGGGATGAATACTACCTTGATGGAAAATACGATAAGGCATTGGATCATTATGAAAAAGCGATTCGTTTCGGTTCCAGACCTAGTTCAAGTGCATGGACCAATCGCGGAAGTTGCTATCGGCATCTTGGGTATCTAGAAGAAGCCCTGAAAAGCCACGAGATAGCACTAAAAATCGATGAGAGGGATGAGATTGCATGGGCCAACAAGGGAGCGACTCTTCTTTCACTTGGTGACATCCAGGGCGCCATCGAGGCATATAACCGTTCTTTGTCCCTTAGACCCAATTACGTAGTGGCACTGAACAACAAGGGTGTGGCCATGGCTAGTTTGAACGACTTAAACAGCGCACAGTATCTCTTCAAAAAAGCAATACAGGTCAAACCCCGGTACAGAGCAGCTTGGATAAACCTAGCAGAGGCCATGGCACGGCTGGGCAAGTCTGGAGAATCCCAAAAGGCGTTGGCCAATGCCCAGAAGATACGCTGATTTTCACTTACGCCAAAAAGGTCACAGTTTTTTCAAAAGATGCTTCATGACCTCATCCGTCGTTGAAAAGCGGACCCTCTTTCTAGTACCGTCAAGCGAAAGCCGCACCGTTTCCTCATTTTCGTACGAGATGTGATAATAAACGGTACCAACGGGTTTTTCTTTCGTTCCCCCCGTCGGACCTGCAATGCCCGTAATCCCCACCCCAACGTCGGACCCGAACTCTTTCTTTGCTCCCTTGGCCATCTGTTCAGCAACCTCCTGCGAAACGGCACCCACCTTCTTTAGGGATTCTTCCGATACGCCGAGAAACTTCACTTTGGCTTCATTGGTATATGATACGACCCCTCCCTTGAAAAAATCGGATGAACCGGATATGTCGGTAATCCGTTTTGCAAGAAGTCCGCCTGTACATGATTCTGCAACGGCGAGAGTGAGCCCCGATTTTTTGAAGCAATCAGAGAAAGCTTCTTCAATATTTTCAATGTCTGCCATTTTGTTTTGGAAAGCATGCCTAACGCGCTTGATGCCTTGTACCTTTTCAATTACCTTTTTGGTTCCATCGGGCACAGAATCTTTCCATCGTTCTCCTTCCACCATGAGAAGCCGGATGTGGGACCCGTTGAAACGGTCTCTTTTCCAAGGTGACAATCTTTTCACCTGCATCCCTTTTTCAAGGGCTAGATTCTCGGTAAGTTTGGAATAGGTAAAGAGGACGTCAAAGTGTGGTGACATCCTTTTTACGCTTTCAATCCATGCACTAAAATCGTTTGTGTCAGGAATCTGAACGAAAACGAATTTCCCCCAATCCTCGGGAAGTGAATTCATGATCATTTCTATGCGTTCCCCCGCCGTAAAGGGGTTTTCTTGACTTCCATAGTGTTGAGAAGAACCTATGCCAATGACCAAATCATCAACGGTTTCCATCGCTTCTTTTATGGCATTGAGATGCCCCAGATGGAACGGCTGGAATCTGCCAATGTAAATCCCACGCATCGAGATAGAAGTGCCCGGCAACCTTATTAATCATTGCCATCAAAGTTTATTAAGCAGCTTTTGTTTTTGGATAACATGAAAAGGGATTTTGACGACTTGGCCAGAACCACGTTGAAAGGAGGGATAATCCTTCTATGCGGCCTCATCCTCATAAGCCCTCTTCTATTGAATAGTGAAAACATTCATATCCCACGCAACCCGCGCTTATTCATCGATTATCTCGAAGAGGAGAACACCTACGTTTTTGTCATAAGCTCCGCCACGGGAGACCACATCTATCGGAACATCACGTTGGAAATAAATGGAGAAGTTGAGCATCTCAATTCGTCTTATGTCATAGAAAGGCATGTCTGTTGCCAGAACGTTTCTTTCCGCATTTTGATGCATGGGGAACAAGAACAAACTGCCTATTCCCTTAACATGACGGTGGAAAAACGCATGGTCGAAGAAGAACCTATTTTCATTTTGAATTTTTTCGAAATAGACAATACGGACAATGAAAGATTGGACCTAGAAAATTTCCCTTATAGAAAACTTATGAGCGAGGTTGATGAAAAATGAAGATAAAAATTTCACCGGCGACTTTGATACTATCGATCGTATTTCTCCTACTTTTGACAATGTGGATACTCGAATTGACGGGCATCACGTCCCTGGTAGAGATGGCATATGGGAATTTTGATACGTTCATTTTCGCTCTCATCTTCGTATCCTTCTTGTCGATTGTCGGAGCCATTTTTCTAGGGATGTTCATCAGCCACAAGATATTATCCGTGAGCGGATTTACGCCTTTTGAAGAAGAGATGCTGAGAATGAGAGAAGACATAAAGGAAATAAAGAACACGCTTGAAGAGAAGGATGATTAGGCGAGGGATTCGGGGCATTCTTCCTTTCTCGAACAGCCGGCGCATTTTCCTTTCCGGTTGTGGTTTCTGTGAAAATCATCATTTTTCAAGGCGGATTCCATTTTCTTTCTAATATCTTTGAACGTCTTGACGGTTCTGGCATCAAGTTCAATGTTAAAATCCTTCTTCTCGTACTTCAGCAGCCCTTGGGTGCATTTCCCCAGATTTTCCCTCACGAGCAAACAGTACGAGGCCATCTGCATGATGTGTGAAAAATATGGGCCCCTGGGCGTTCTACCGGTCTTCTCTTCAACCGGCACATATTCTTCATTCTTGAACAGTATGTAATCGGGTCGTCCCCTTAGGCAATATTCTTCCGATACCAATATAGGGGCTTCATCTTCGTGGTCCACGTATGTGATGACTCCGTGTTCTATTCTCCTTGAGGACCGCAACATCTTTGCGTTCCTTATCGAATCGAGGTGGCTGTGCAGGAAATACGTTGCCATCAGCAACCATAAAAGAGCCACTACGAGCAGTATTCTCGATAGCAGTTCATTGGATATGGTATATATAAACGTGAAACCCGCAGCAACAGACGCACCCATGGATAAACTGATGACCCAGGTTTGCATCAGCTTTTTGTCTTTAGTGTCAACGACTTTGAAAGATTTGTACAGAAAATAGAAAGCGAATATAAGCCATAGAACCGAGATGCCTCCAAATATTACGCCCACTTCCAGGATGGAAAGTTCGGGAAGAAGCAGGAATGCCGTTCCCGCCGAAGCCGTGGCTATCGTGGCAAAGATTATCACAACGCGTTCGTGGTTCCTCGCTTTCATCTCCTCTTTGCTGATGTCCATTACCTGGCTGCTTATCTTTTTATGCTTTCTGATGCCGGACTTAAGTTCCTTCTCCTTGGCATCTTCCATGCTTAATTTCCAGCTGAGAGGGCAATATGAAAACTTTTCGACATCGCCTGCCGAAACGTAGTTTTTGCAAGAGGAACCTTCCATTGCGAATTCATCTATTTGATGTTATAAATAGTATTTGTCTTGATTTACTCTTTTGTCACTTTTTGAGGGGGCGGCGGCGTTTTCTTGCTCATCTCTTTAGGGGGCATCGGCACGGTATCCCTTCCCTTGTCCTCATTATTGCGCTCAATGACAAAAACCCCTATCGTCGTAATGATGGTCGTTATCAATATTATCAAGAATGCGATGTTTATGAGATAATCGCTCTGATGGTCGGTTACAACCTTTGCCTGTATAGGCAATGATGCAAGAACTGCCGTAGCAAGTCCCCTGGGAAGCATGGCCCAGATGAGTCGCTTGTCCTTGAACAATTCTTTTCTCTTGATCCTCGTTGTCATTTCCGTTACGAAATACCTAGCAATGAGAAGACCGGCGGTTAGAGACGATATTATTAGAAGGAACGTTACGAAATTGTTCGAATCAAAGTTGCCTCCGTCATCCAAGAACGCACTTAATGTGAATACAAGGCCTAGATAAACAAAAAAGAAGGTCCTTATGAAGAACGAAAGTTCTGACTGGAACAGTTTTACGCTCTCGTCGAAAACGAACTCGGTCTGAATCTTGAACATCCTTGCGAATTCATCTTTGTTGGAAAGTACTAGACCAAAAATGAGGGCCGACATCGCACCGGACCCGCCAACGTACTCAACCATGGAATAAACGAGCATGAGGGCTGCTATGGTAATCATGAAAGAGTATGGCTTGCCTTGAAAGACCTTCAGGACCTTGAGCCATATTATCCCGAATAACGCTCCGGCGACGATGGCTATTGAAAATGCTGAAGCAAGATTGCCCAGGGCCACCTTGGTTGCCGCCCATGTCAAAATGTCCCCTCCGCCTCTTCGAATTTCAATGATGGCGATCACCGTTACGACGCACATGACATCGGTAAGAACCGACTCAAGGGCAAGGGTGGTTTCAGTATCCTCGGAAATATTCGCCTTTTTGATTATCGGAAGGACAACGGCACTTGAAACGCCTCCGAGTATGGTGCCTAATAGTAAGCAAAGTGTAATGTCATGATAAAAGGGGTTCCCCAGATTTTCCGGTATGAAATATGCTATCATTGCTGAAAAAATGGCGGAGAAAAGGAAGGTGAATATCGAATGGAAACTACTAATTCCGATGGATGATAGGACCTTGTCGAAATTAAGATTTAGTCCGCCATCGAACAGTATTATCATCAGAGCCATGGCGGCAAAATAGGGAGCGACGACGTCAAGATAATTAACGGGTATGAATACGTATCCGAATTGCCTGGCGATGGGGCCAATGAGAAAGCCGAGCAAAATCAAGATGAGAACGTCGGGAACCTTCGTTTTTTCGAACATGAGTGAACCCGTAAAGCCGATTAATATGACCATGGCAATTGCCGAAAAAGCAGCTATGGGCTCCATATGTGGTTATACCTGCAGGTTGTTATAAAATCTTTTCTGAAGATGAATGATTTGAAACGTGACTTTGACATTGTGATATGGTTTTCTGTCAAAGGAAGTAAAACCTGAACTTGACATGTCGATGTCGGGTTAAAATGACAATAACCAAGATATTAATATCCATCTTCCTTACCCTTGCCCCGTGAACATACTGATAATCGGTTGCGGTTCCATCGGTTCGACGATTGCAAAATCCATAGATGACGTCAAAGGAATCAACAAATGCTTTCTTTTTGACAGGAAACCTGAAACGGCCATCTTGCTTGAAAATGAATCTCCCAAGTGCAAATTCCTTGAAAATCCTGAGGAACACGCCAACCTATTCGACATAGTCGTTGAAGCGGCTTCCGTTGAGTCGGCTAGAACAATACTTCCCGAATACCTTAGCAGGGGTAAAGACGTGGTGGTCATGAGCGTCGGTTCGCTTGTAGATGATGCATTTAGACAAAAATGCCTTGAAATGGCAAAAAGCAATGACTCAAGGGTGATTGTTCCTTCTGGAGCCATAGGAGGCATCGATGCTATCTCCGCAGCCAAAATGAATAACATAACGAGTGTCCGTTTGATTACAAGGAAAAATCCCAAAGGATTCATCGGTTCGTCCTACCTTGAAAAAAAGGGCATTGACCCAGCTTTCATACAGAAAAAAACCTTGATATTCGAAGGCACTCCCCGCGATGCCGTTGAGGCATTTCCAAGAAACATCAACGTTGCAGCAACCCTAAGTTTAGCCGGAATGGGTTTTGACGAAACCAAAGTCACGATAATCGCCGACCCAACCGTTGAAAAGAACATTCATAGGGTAGAAGCGAAGGGAGAATTCGGCGAGATGACCTTTGAATCGGACAACAGGCCTTCCGAAATGAATCCAAAAACATCCATGCTTGCTGCCCTTTCGGCCCTTGGTTCTTTGGAGAGGTTGTCAAGTCACCTGGTCATTGGATTATAGTACGACATTCGTATTCTTCTTTTGAGAGATTCAGCAAAAATCGAAATGAAACGCGACTTTGACATTAAATATGTTTTTTGTCAAACTCTAGTGAAACCCAATCTTGACCTTTTAAAGTCGGGATGAAATTTGGTATGAAACATCGGAAAGATATTAATATAATATGTATTATGGCCAAACTCCCTTGCCCAAGCAATATCTTGCGGAGGGTGAATATCATGACTACGGCATATGACGTTCCACCACAGGAATTAATTGACGCGACAGCGAAAAAACTCGAATCTATAGAGTCGATAGACCCGCCTTTATGGGCTGACTTTGCAAAGACCGGCATTCACAAGGAGAGACCGCCAACGGATGAGGATTGGTGGCATGTTAGAACTGCCGCCCTTCTAAGGAAGGTCTACATGAATGGACCCATAGGCGTGGAGAGACTCGCCGGCATGTATGGCGGAATTCGGGACAGGGGGTCTAAACCCAACAGAACAAAAAAGGGTTCTCGGTCCATCATCAGAAAATCACTCATGCAACTTGAGGAAGCAGGATTCGTTGCCAAGGACAAAAATAAGGGAAGGGTCGTCACCTCCGAAGGCCAATCGTTCCTTGACAACATCGCAAATGAGATATCCCAATGAAGAAGGAACAGGGTTCCTATCATGTATGAAGAAAGCGAAATTGATAAGATACGCAGGAAGAAACTTCAGCAACTCCAACAAGGTGAAGTTCAACAACAGATGGAAGAGGAACATGAAAAAACAAGGGAAGCCCAAAAGAATGCGATAATGAGGGGGCTTCTAACATCCAAAGCAAGAGAACGACTTGGAAACCT
>CAZPOY010000015.1:17413-26700 GCA_964588345.1 uncultured Thermoplasmata archaeon | reverse complement strand
ACTCGGAAATTGATAAACAATTTCCTCATCCCTTCGGGTCCATTTTTCACTTTTCATGTGAAAAAATACCCAACTGCGCCCAAAGCACATTTATTTTTCATTACTGCTTTAGGCTTACTCGGAAATTGATAAACAATTTCCTCATCCCTTCGGGTCCATTTTTCACTTTTCCTGTGAAAAATACCCAACTGCGCCTTAAGTGGGCTTCTCTACACTTCTAATTTCCTTAAGGCTAAGTCGCAAACACAGATGTTTGCTCCTCCCTTCGGGTCCATTTTTCACTTTTCATGTGAAAAAATACCGTCCTCTTACGCATCATCTATCACAAGATTTGTTCACTTCGCTACTTTGGCAGGTCTCCGTCACTACGGGGCGACATTTTTTAACGTGGAAGATGCTAACGTGATTCCCGGGACCGATGATGAAGAACCCTTAATGAGGCATCGCCTGTGAGCGACCCTATGAGTTCTGAGGTTCCGGGCCATATTAATTTTGGTCGTAAAATACAAAATCTTTATAAGTGCCTTTATATATGGAACTTCTCCAAAATGGAGGATTCCATTGAAATCTGCTAAGATTGAGAACATCGTTGCATCAACCACTCTCGCAAAGAGCCTCGACCTCAACAAGGTCGTACTTCTTCTTGAAGCGGCCGAGTACGAACCGGAGAAGTTCCCCGGACTCATTTATCGATTGAAGGACATGGGAACGGCCATTCTCCTCTTCCACTCCGGCAAGGCCAACTGCACGGGAGGCAAAACTTTGGATGATGTGAAGCGTTCCATCGATCTTGTGCTAAAAAAACTTAGGGACGCTGGCATAGACGTGTACGACGAACCGGAGATCAAGGTACAAAACATCGTATCCGTATTCGACCTTGAAAGGGACCTGAACCTCACCACCGTAGCGGTTGGACTGGGCCTCGAACGGGTCGAGTACGAACCGGAACAGTTTCCCGGGCTCGTATATCGTTTGACCGACCCGAAGGTCGTGCTTCTCGTCTTCGGGTCTGGGAAGGTCGTCTGCACAGGCGCCACAAATCGAGAAGACATAGACCGGGCCGTAGAACGGCTCACGAAAGACATTGAGAAATCGCTGTCATAAGGGGGAATAGATATGGTAAGGATAGAAAACGTAGTGGCAACCGCCACCATCGCGAAGAAACTCGACCTTTACAAGGTGGAAAAGGTATTGGATTATGCCGAATACGCTCCGGAGATGTTTCCGGGTTTGGTATATCGTTCCACGGAGCCCAAGACGACGACGCTCCTTTTCGGAAGCGGACAGGTAGTCTGCACCGGAGGCAAGAACGAAGAGATGGCCCACGAAACCATCCACAGGATACTCAAGCAGCTGGAAAGAGAAGACATTTCGGTCATCAAGGAACCGGACATAAAGGTTCAAAACATCGTGGCCACCCATGACCTCAAAAGAGAACTCAACCTCAATTCCATCGCCGTCGGGCTGGGCCTCGAGAGGGTCGAGTACGAACCGGAACAGTTTCCCGGACTCGTCTACAGGATAGACAATCCCAAAGCAGTGATGCTTCTTTTCCAATCGGGCAAGATCGTTTGCACCGGGACGAAAAACCTGGACGAGGTCAATGAAGCAATACAGCGACTCACCGACGACCTCAGGCAGATTGGATACGAGACCCAGGGCGTAGAATAAACCCCTTCATTGCAACTCGGCAACCAAAAAGTTTCTCAGGTGAATATGACTTGACGTTTCAAAATGGCATCGTGGCTCACATGAGGACATAGGCGTTTCTTGCGGGCCCCAAGGACACGAGTTCTACGGGAACGTCAAGGGCTTTTTCTAGATATTCTACGTAATGCAAGAGATTCTCCGGAAGGGCTTCTTTTCCTTTTGAAGCCACTGCTTCCCATCCCTTTTGGCCCAGCTCGGGCCAACCCGGGAGGATGTCGTACACGGGCTCGCATTTTGCAAGAACGTCCATGTCGGCAGGAAAATCTTCCAATTTGACCCCATCCTTCTCATAATGGGTGGCCACCTTTATTTCCTCCAGCCCCTCCATGACATCGGCTTTTGTGAGGGCCAAGGACGTCAGTCCATTCACCCGTGCTGAGAAGCGGAGCATGACAAGGTCAAGCCATCCCACCCTCCGGGGCCTCCCCGTGGTCGTTCCGAATTCACCGCCTTTTTCCGCTATGCGCTCTCCGACGTCATCGAAAAGCTCCGTAGGGAACGGTCCCGTGCCGACCCTTGTCGTGTAGGCCTTGACAACGCCCACCACGTTCTCGATGCGGCCAGGACCTATGCCCGCACCCACTGCCCCATTGGCCGATACGCAGTTGGATGACGTCCCGAAGGGGTAAATGCCGTGGTCTATGCACAGATGTGTGCCCTGAGCTCCTTCGAGAAGCACTTTCTCGCCGTTTTCCAATGCGCGATTAAGAAGAAGGGACGTGTCCTCCACGTAAGGGGCCATCAATTTTGCCTGCTGGGCGCACCATTGGAGAAGTTCTTCCTTGGTCATGCCAATGTCGGCTCCGAAAGCGGCCAGGAATTTTTTCTTGACGGGGTAGAACTGGTCAATTTTCTTCTTCCTAACTTCGGGATTCAACAGGTCCGCCATGCGGATGCCGAAACGTCCCACCTTGTCCTGGTAACACGGCCCAATGCCGCGTTTGGTGGTTCCCGCCTTGAAACCCCCCTTGAGCTCTTCCTCTACGGCGTCCTGTATCTTGTGATATGGCATGATGACGTGGGCCCTTTCGGAAACATGGAGATTCTTGATGTCTATGCCTGCCTTGGCCAGTCCGGCCAGCTCGTCCAGGAAGACCTCGGGGTCCACAACAAGGCCGTTGCCGATGACGGCGTGCTTGTTCGGGTAAAGTATGCCGCTGGGGATGAGGTGCAATTTGTAGGTAATGCCTTCGACCACGAGAGTATGGCCAGCATTGTTGCCTCCCTGAAAGCGAACGATGTAATCGTATTCCTTTGCATAAAGGTCCGTTATCTTGCCTTTGCCTTCGTCGCCCCACTGGGTGCCGATAATCACGGTTGCCGTCATCTTATCGTGGGGTGGAACGGGCTTTGGGATTAAGGTTTTTTCTTTGCCCGACTTGGAAAATCAGTAGACCTTGTCCTTGGCTTTACGGGAAAACGCCTCGAACGCCATCAATGCTTCTTTCCTAAGAAAATCGCCTATGACCTCCACTTCGCTCTCACCCATTTTGGCCATCTTTTGGTTGTAGATGGGTAGTTCGTTGAACCCATGTTCCTTGGCGTCGGATATCCTTGCCCCATAAACGATGCGGTCGATTTTGGCCCAGTGAATGGCACTGAAGCACATGGGGCATGGTTCGCATGACGAATATATCGTGCATCCGGAAAGGTCAATGGTGCCAAGTTCCTTGCACGCCCTTCGTATGGCAACCATCTCAGCATGTGCCGTTATGTCCATATCGGCCCAGACGCGGTTGTGCTCCTTGGCAAGAACGCGGCCCTCCTTCACGATTACGGCTCCAAAGGGGGTCTGGCCTTCCCGTACGCTCTCCCGGGATTTTTCGATGGCCATTCTCATGAAATCCTCATCATTCATGATAATCACCCCACCACCTACGGCGTTTCGCATTGTTCCTTGATGGCTGCTCTTGCTTTTTCAAGAATCGTTCTGGCCCATTGCGTCGCCTCGTTCTTTCTCTGGACCTTGTCTTTGGGGTCTTCCGCCCTGAGAAAATCATTTTCTCCGATTACCCTGCCTCCGGTCATTATCTTTTTCATCTTTTCCAGGGTGTTCTTGGGCCCTCCCTCATGGGTGCAAAAAACGGCCACTGACTTTTCGGAGAAGGTGACATTATTGAAGAACGTTCTAAGGGGAGGCGTGAATGAATAAGCCCATACCGGCGTACCGATTAGCAGGAGGTCGAATTCATCGAGGTTTAGGGGAAGGGGCTCTAATTCGGGCTCCCTTTTGAAGATAACTTCCTTTCCACCCCAGAAGTATTTGGAAAAACCCTTGTGCGTCTCTTCATCCAAGGGAGTGAGTCTGAGCGCAGGGCATTCCAGCACCTCGGCCATGGATTTGGCCATGAACTCGGTGAAACCTTCGTGGGAGTAATAAATCACCAGGGGTTTTATCTCGGTCATCACATTTGCAAGGGACAAGAGGGTTATTGCTTTATCGCTATTTTATGATTTTCAAGCGAATTATTTTCGCACCGTGAATCCGTCTGCCAGCTTTTTCCCCGCCTTGTAGTAACTTCTGTCGGATGGCGAGTAGAAGAATGGTTTGACCTTCTCTATGTCCAACTTGCCCTCTTCGTTCAGGCAATCTACGTCCACCTTGATGTCCTTGACCTCTCCTATGAACTGGGTATGAAGCCCTATTTCGATGATTTGGCTCACCTGGCATTCCAGGACCATCCTCCCTTCTTCAGGGTAAGGGGCATCGACCAAACCCGATTTCACAGGCGTGAGCCCCAGGTCGTGGAATTTGTCCGTCTCCCTGCCGGTTGCCGTACCAGCGTAATCGGCCATCTCGACCTGGTCTTCCCCCGGGATGGTTATCGTGAACGCCTTTCGCTTCATGATGCTGCCATGGGAATAAGTAGCCTCCCTCAAGGAAACCGCAACGGAAGGGGGCTTCGAACAGCATATCCCTCCCCAGGCGGCGGTCATCAGGTTCGGCTTTCCCCGCTCATCATATGTTCCCACCAGAAGAACTGGCGTCGGATATAGTATCGTCTTTGCACCTATTGAACGCTTCATGAAGGGTTATTCCAGCAGGGGATAATTACTTTTTTCATGCGGGGGTCAGAACCAGTTTAAGCAGAATACCACGGATGAATCATCACCACCGGGCATCCTCTTCTTCACGATGTTGCCGTTCTTGCCCGTGAGGTCCAAAACGCCCTGCATGGTCCCTCGGTAGAAATCAACCCAGAGACCGTAACCGTCCATGCCATCATCCCAAGGAACCATCTCCAACCTCATGAAGCCAGGGCTGGTCTCAAGAACCTTGAACTCCCCCATCTGGAAAAGGCCGTTCTGCTTCTTGTTCTCCTTGAACACCTTCTCGGGGTCCTGGCCCTCAAAATAATATACCCATCTGTCGTCTTTCATGATGACGGACCGGGCCAACCGAAAAATGATGTCCTGGTCCTCCGTTATCTCCCTTATATCTTTAAGCATGGAAAGAAATTCAGAGAAGGCATACCATGCCTCGGACTTGTATCTATCAGGGTCTTTACTGAGTCGGTCAAGGATGTTTGAACCCCTTTGATTTTTCAAAGCACGGATTACGCGCAGGAACACGTCCCCTTTAACTTTTGATTGCACCAACACACCATAACAAACCGATTAGTTAAAAATTTGTTTATTCCGTTCCATAATCGTATTTTTGCACGCATGAGAGGGTGTGAAACGGTTATAAACGAAAAACAATTTATCCCCCCTGATGGCGCCATGAATCTATGGAGACGGTTCGTTGACTTCACTTCGAAAAAGGGGGTGAGGCGGGGATGGAATGCCTTCATCATCATCTTCTTTCTATTCTTTGTGCTGTTTCCAACGATATACGTTCTCAGTTACGTAGTGACCGACTGGAACGACATTCAGGAGAATGTTCTTAAGGGGGACAGTGCGACCCTTGTATGGGATAGGGAGGAAGTTGAACGATTGTCGTGGTACGGCATACAAGCCACCCAGGACGATTTTAACACGTCCCTCGAGGAGTACCAGCAGCAGATAAACGACCCGAACGAATATACTACTGTGATAACGACCATCCAGGACGACGACGTTTCTTTCCGCATTCGATACGTTTATTCCAATGGAATGACGGTGGATTCCAACATCGTGGGCAACATCTCCTCGGAAGGACTGGAACCCGTCCACCTCCATATATCCGAAGGCACGGAAGATTTTGTCGTCTTGTCCGGCTGGGACCCTTCGTCCAATTTTTCGATTTTCTATTCCGATAGCCCCGAAATGACCCAATTCGATACAGTCGCCGTCGGTCAGGGACAGGCAAACGCCACCATCAATTTCACCGGCGATTCGGTCTACTTCTTTTCAAGGAACACCGGAAACCACGGAGCGGTCGTGGATTCGCCCCTTTATTCCTTCCAAGCGGGGAACGATGAAATCGAAATCGTCTTTTCGCCGGTTTACGGGGAAGTGACTCTTTACGGACCGCAATCGACCTCGGGCATAGTCATGGAAGCGATCTGGAACTCATTTAAGATTGCAATCATCGTCACCATCCTGGATGTGATTTTCGGATTCTCCATGGCATGGCTCATCGTCAGAAAGGATTTCAAGGGAAAAAAGGCGCTGAATACCCTCATCGACCTGCCATTGGCCATCCCCACCGCCGCTCTGGGTTTCTCCACGGCCCTATTTTGGGTCAACACTACGGGGGAGGCCCCTCCCCTTGGCAACGCCGGAATCGTCTCTTCTCCCTTCATCCTCATGATTCTGCTCCACATCGTATTCACCTTCCCTTACATGGTCCGTTCTCTTTCCGCCATACTCGAAGAGATTGACGTCAATTACGAGATTGCAGCAGAAACCCTAGGGGCCAACCGATTCACCATGATTCGTACCATCACCCTTCCCCTTTTCAAATCGGGTCTGGCCACCGGAATGATGCTCTGCCTCGCAAGGAGTCTTTCAGAAACGGGTGGTACGATGATAGCGCTGGCCACCATGGGCAAGCTGGAGGTCTTTCAGACCGCCCCGGTCGTCATTGGAACGTGGAAGCATGCACGCCTGTACAACCCGGCCCTGGTCCCCTCGCTTGCCTTTGCATCCATCTTGCTCATCGTTCTTTCTCTGGTTCTTCTCGTCATCGTCAAGGTCATCATAGAAAAAACGCGTTTTCCCATCCCCCGGGTATTCCCCGGCATCGAATCCTTCATCAGTCAAAAGCCCATCAAGGCAACCAACTACGGGCTCACCATGGGGTTCCTTCTCTTTCTCGTACTCATCCCCTCCAGCTTCATACTCACCTACATGTTCGGTCTTGACGCCGGAGACCTTGATTGGAATGGACTATCATACGCCCTGGCATATTCCTTCTCCATTGCCGGGTGCGTCACGGTCATTGACCTCATTACGGGAATACCTCTTGCTTTCCTGATATCCCGGGGTCGAGTTAAATGGCTCTCCAACATCATGGACGTCTTGGTGAATGTTCCGCTCGTGGTGCCAACGGCCGCCCTGGGATTCTCCCTGGGTCTGTTTTTCACGGACATCATTGACGTCTCTTCCGCCTTCGTGCTCATCGTTCTCGCACACGTCGCCTTTACCTACCCACTAATTGTCCGTAACGTCAGCGGCGCCCTTGATGAAATGGAGATAAGCTACGAAGAGGCGGCCAGGACTTTAGGTGCCAAACCACTGGAGGTTTTCAGGCGCGTCGTATTCCCCTTGGTGCGTCCGGCGATTCTTGCCGGGTCCATCATGGCCTTCACCAGAAGCTTGGGGGAAACGGGTGCCACCCTGGCTGTGGTCGCTTCAGCCAATACCGTTCCCGTTTTCATAGTCACCTTGGTAAAAAGCGGGGATTACAAAACTGCAGCCATGGCTTGCATCATCCTGATGGTCGTATCCTTCGCCCTCATCTTCACGTCTCGCTTCTATCTTTCCAAGGAGGTGAAGAGAGAATGGTGACCTCGTTGAATGAAACGTTTCGGATGATGAAAGGAAGGTGGCATCCGTGACCGACCTGGACGTCGAAGGGCTGAATGTTCGATACGGCGACCTCTTTGCAAACAAAAACATTTCGTTGAAGGTGCGCAAGGGAGAATACCTCGTCATACTGGGGCCCACGGGGGCTGGCAAGACAACGCTTTTGAAATCCATCTCCGGACTCGAGGACCGATACAAGGGAAGCATCCGCATAAACGGCAAGTGCATTGACGATATGACGCCCTATGAAAGGCCCGTTGCGTATCTGGGACAGAACTATTCCCTATTTCCCCACATGACGGTATGGCAGAACACCGTTTTTGGACCATTCATGAAGGGAGCCACGGAACAGGAGATTGATGATTTGGGCAAGGAGATGCTTTCCCTGGTGAGACTCGAAGGAAGGATGGATGCTTATCCAGGGGAACTCAGCGGGGGTATGAAGCAGAGGAATGCCTTGGCGCGGGTGCTGGCATATGAATCCGACATCCTTCTACTCGACGAACCGCTAAGAGCCCTTGATGCACGATTGAGAATCGACCTCAGATACGAGATCAGGCGACTTGCACGTTTCATGGAAAAAACCGTTCTTCACGTGACCCACGACCAGGAAGAGGCCTTGACCATCGCCGACCGAATCGCCATCATGAAGGGGGGGGAACTCGTTCAGATAGGTTCTCCCGAAGAAGTATATAACGCCCCTATGTCGCCTTTCGTCCAGAATTTCATGGGTGGTGCCAATTTCCTGCTCGGAAAGGTTCGTTCCGTCACCAAGGAGAAAGCCGTCGTGCATACGGAAGACGGCGGCGAATGGGATGTGCTTCCCAACGGCCTGGAGGAAGGTCGGGACGTTGTAATGTCCATAAAGCACGATTATACGGTCCTCATACCCCATGAGAAAAGTTCTGGAAGCAACCGAATAAAGGGGAGGGTGAAGCGGAGACTATTCACCGGGGCATTTGCAACCTTTGAATTGGAAACCGAGACCGGGGCAACCCTGCTTTCCAGGATTCCTTCAGCCGTTGAAATGAAATTCGAACCTGACATGAAGATAAATGCCTTTTTGCCAAAAAAACACATCATCGCTTTCCCCCTGACAAAAGATGAATTCGAAAAGAACATGGAGGTGAAATGATGCCAAAGGTCGAAGCAAGGGGGATTACAAAAACCTTCGGCGACGTGGTTGCTTCCAAGAACATAAACCTCGCCATCGAAGACGGAGAATACATCACGATACTGGGTCCTTCTGGATGCGGCAAGACGACGCTCATCAAGATAATAAGCGGCATATGGGAACCCACCGAAGGAGAAATATTCATTGACGGAAGAAAGGTCAACGGCCTTCCGACTGCCGAAAGGGACATCGGTTATCTCTTCCAGAACGTGGCCCTCTTCCCCCATCTTACGGTATTCGAGAACACTTCATATTCACCATTCGTCAAGGGAAAGAAAAAGAAGGAAAGCCGGGAAAAGACCAGGAAAATCCTCGAGTTCGTGAAGGTGCTGGAATACGCGGGTCATTTCCCCAGGGAATTGAGCGGAGGCGACCAGCAGAAGGTTGCACTGGCTCGTGCCATCAATTCGGGAAGCAAACTCCTACTGCTGGACGAACCCCTCTCCGCCCT
>CAZPOY010000015.1:0-17403 GCA_964588345.1 uncultured Thermoplasmata archaeon | reverse complement strand
TTCGCCTGGAATTGAGGCGCCTTGTCAAGGAGCTTGGGCTTACGGCCATCCACGTCACCCACGACCAAGAAGAGGCAATGTCAATTTCCGACAGGATCGTCCTCATGAGGTCGGGAGAGGTCGCCGAGGTGCTTCCTCCCGATGAGATGTATTACGAAAGCAGTTACCTGTTCAGCCAGAATTTCGTTGGGGAAAGCAATTTCCTTCTCGGCAGGATTACGGAGAGAAATCGCCAACTCGTCGTCGAAATAGAAGGCGGTGAAGCATTTAAATTTCAAAAACAGAACTTTCGCGCCGAAGACCCCGTGGTTCTTGTTGTAAGACCCGAGCGGCTGAGACTGCGTCACGAAAAAAAGGGAACCCATGTTGAAATCCCCTGCGTTATCAAAGACATCGTCTTCATGGGCTCGTATTACTCCTATACCGTCCAAATCGAATCGGGGACGGAGCTGTATGTTAATGTTTTCGCCACTGCCCAGAAAAGATTTAATAGGGGCCAATCGGCTTTTGTGGTATTGAACCCGAAAAAGTGCAGATTGTTCCATCATCCAAAAGAAGGTTTAGAGGAGGCGCTTAGACTTGAGTGAAAAGAAATTACTGTCCTGGTTTGAAAAAGAAAGAGAAGACATAATCGTGCAATTGACCAAGCAACACATCGCAAGGGTCGTCCTTTGCGCTGAGGAATTCGAAAGGGCCTTCGACTCCTTTTTGAACAACGACAAGGCCACCATGAAAGGAGCCATCGAAAGGGTCGTCACTTACGAACGCGAAGCCGATGCAAAGGAGAACACCATCTACGAAGAACTTTCCAAGGGGGAACTGGAACCCAAGGACCGGTATGACCTCATGAGAATGGTGAGGCAGGCAGACCACATCGCCGACTGGCTCAAGGGTTCGAGCATGGACCTCAAGCTGATTGCCGACCAGAACCTTCAATTCGACGAAATTACCACGGACAAAATCAATACGCTCATTGACACGACGCTGAAGGCCGTGACTACCCTCAGGAACGCCACTTTGAAACTGGGAACCGATGACCCCGGATGCCGGAAGCTCTTGAAGGAAGTGAATGCACTGGAAAAAGCCGCGGACAAGGAATATTTCGAAGCGAAAACCCAAATCTTCTCCAAGGGAACAAAAGCCAATGACCTGATATCCTCCATCGAACAGGCCTCGGATTACTGCAAATCCACGGCTGAAATGATGGAACTTCTCATCGTATCGGGCAGATGAATATGCTTCTGCGAATGGTTCGTTCTACTTCTTGGTCCCCGTAAGAGCCCGTCCTTCAGTCTTTTTCAGTCTTCCAGGACGCACACCGCTTCGGGTTTTCTGTCGATGCCAAGATATTTTCTTATGCCGTTTGCGGCTTCCTTGCCCTGGCCAAGGGCCAATATGACGGTGGCAGACCCGGTGACGATGTCTCCTCCAGCAAAAACGCCGGGTATCGAGGTCATCTGGTCATCGTCGGTTTCGATGTACCCCCACTGGTTAAGCTTCAGTCCCGGGGTCGTCTGGCCGATTATCGGGTTTGAGGTCGTTCCGATGGCAAGAATCACGGTATCGGCATCCACGACATATTCACTTCCGGGTACCGGCTTGGGCCTCCGCCTTCCACTTTCATCGGGCTCACCCAATTCCATCTTCTGGACCCGGAGGCCCTTGACCCATCCGTCCTCCCCAATTATCTCAACGGGGCTGGATAACCAGTGGAATTCTATGCCTTCTTCGTCGGCGTGATGAACTTCTTCGACCCTAGCCGGGGCTTCGTTTCGGTCTCGTCGGTACACTATCATGGCTTTTTCCGTGTCCAACCGTTTTGCCACGCGAACGCAATCCATGGCAACGTTGCCTCCTCCAATGACTGCGACCTTTTTGCCGCATCCCATGGGTGTGTCGCATTTGTAATCCGAGGGTGGGTTCATGAGATTCACCCTGGTGAGGAACTCATTGGCACTCATGACGCCGTTCAACCCTTCGCCCGGAATGTTCAAAAAGCGGGGAAGTCCGGCTCCCACGCCGATGAACGCCGCGTCGAAACCTTTCTCCTCCAATAATTGCGGAATGGTGAATACCTTGCCAATGACTCTGTTCACGTGGAACTTGACCCCGAGTTTCTGAAGCTTTTGAATCTCTACGTCGATGATGTCCTTGGGAAGTCGGAACGACGGTATGCCGTACTTCAAAACGCCTCCCAGCGTATGAAGGGCCTCAAATATTTCGACGTCTATGCCCGTCAGGGCAAGGTCCTGGGCACAAGCCAAACTGGCAGGTCCGGCTCCTATCATGGCTACCTTTGCGGGTTTTTCCAGCGGGTCAGCCAAACCACGGGCGCACGCATTATTCTCCACGGCCCAGTCACCGACGTAACGTTCCAGCTTGCCTATGGAGATGGGCTGCCCCGTTCTTGCAAGAACGCATTTCGCCTCGCACTGAACCTCCTGAGGGCATACCCTTCCACATACCGAGGGGATGGGATGGGATTCGGTGAGTATCCTGTACGCTTCCTGGAGGTCGTCCTTGGTGATGGCTTGGATGAATGCGGGTATGTCAATGCTCACCGGGCAACCGGAAACGCACGGCTTGTGCTTGCAGTTGAGGCACCTATTGGCCTCCTCCATGGCCATCTCCTTCGTGTAGCCCAGTACCACGTCATCGAAATTTTTTATCCTCTCATCAGGATGCTGTTCTGGACATGGAACCCTTTCTCTTCTGCGAGGTTTCTTGTCGGTCATTGTTCCCCCTCCTGTTCTGACATGTATTTCTGATAGGCACGGCACTCCTTCGTGAAGCACTCCATCTCCTCATCCTCCTTGCACTTGAAACGCGAATTGCGGTTAATCACTTCTTCCCAGTCGATGCCGTGGGCGTCGAAATCCGGTCCGTCCACGCAGGCGAACTTGACCTCGTCGTTTACGGTGACCCTGCAGCTTCCGCACATGCCTATGCCATCGACCATTATCGTATTCAGCGAGACCACCGTGGGCACGTCGTATTTCTCGGTTAATTGGGCGCAAGCCCTCATCATCACCAGGGGGCCAATGGCCACGACCTCGGCGATGTCGTCGTTCTCCTCGAGAATCTTTTCCAAAACCGTTGTGACGAAACCCTTGGTGCCGTAGCTGCCGTCGTCGGTGGCCACGTAGAATTCGTCGCTGTACTTTTTGAACCGGTCCTCCCAGAACATAAGCTCCTTGGTCCTGAAGCCAACGATGGAAATGGTGTGGTTGCCCGTCTCCTTGTATTTGCGCAACTGGGGGAAAACCGGAGCCACGCCCAGTCCGCCTCCCACCAGGACGACCTTCCCGTCCTTCTTTTCAATGTTGGAAGGGATGCCCAAGGGGCCGATGAAATCGAGTATCTCGTCGCCAACGCCCATCTCAACCATCATCTCGGAAGTGGTTTTGCCGATGGCCTGGACGACCAACGTGATGGTTCCTTTTTCTCGGTCAAAATCAGCAATGGTCAGTGGTATCCTCTCACCGCCTTTTTTTACGCGGAGCATGACGAACTGTCCGGGTTGGGACGCTTTTGCAACCTCTGGCGCTTTGACCTCCCAAAGGTACGTCACCGGGGAGAAAGTCTCTCTTCTTACTATCTCAAACATCTTTTGCCTCCTGGTGGGCTGACGGTCTTTGCCGTCGCAATCGTGATGATTTCCCACATATAATAGATTTGATGCCGTTATGATGGCTCCATCCCAAAAAAACCTCCTTCCGTTGTTGTTGGGCAGGCACCGCTCACAATGGGAACGCGGATGCAAGATTTATTAACGGCAAAAGGTTTTGTTGCCAATCGGTGAAAATGGGACCTACCTGCTTGTTCGCATCGGACCTCCATGGCATGGAAAGAAAATATCAGGCGCTTTTCGAACATGTAGAGAATAGTGAAATAGACGCTGTTTTCCTAGGTGGCGACCTTCTTTCGGCAAGCGGGACGCAGACAAATCCAGTCATGACCCTTGATGAAATAATCGAATCCATCTGTCGGTCAAGCGAAGAGAATGGCGTTCACTACTTCGCGATAATGGGCAACGACGACCTGCGCTCCGAAGAAGGACAACTGAAACAAGCGGACGAAGACGGCATCCTTGATTACGTCAACATGAAAAAGAGGAAATGGCTCGATTTCACCGTAGCGGGATATTCCTTCGTTCCGCCAACCCCGTTCCTCCTTAAGGACTGGGAAAAGTACGACGTTTCCCGATTTGTCGACCCTGGGTCCGTATCGCCGGAAATGGGATATCGGACCGTTGAGATGGACCCTTATAAAGTCAAGAACGGCACCATCAAAAATGACCTGGAAATGCTCGGCCAAGGCCTCGATTTCTCCCGTACGATAATGCTCTTCCACTCGCCTCCGTACAATACGAATCTGGACCGGGCCGACCTGGATGGGAAGATGGTGGACCACGCTCCTCTGGATGTGCACGTGGGAAGCATCGCCATTGAAAAATTCATTCGGAAGAACCAGCCCGCTGTCACTCTTCACGGACACATTCACGAATCCACGAACCTTACTGGGAAATGGTCGGAACAACTCGGCAGAACGTGGGCCTTCAACGGGGCTTGCTTGAAGAATGAGATGGCCGTAGTCGTTTTCGATGCCCAGGACCCGGGTTCCGCACAACGGGTTTTGCTCTACTGACCGACCTTTCCGCTCGTTAGTTTTATCTTCCGTGCCGACGTGCCCGTTCTGCCGTCAAGATGGGAGGCCCAGGACGTCCCTTTTTCTATGTCCTCGTCCGTTATCAAATGGGGCTCCAGCATCCCCTCCACGAAATAGCCGGTCCTCTCCTCGTTCTCCTTGGCAATCTCCTGGCTCTTCTTGTCGAACCATTCGAGGATTCTGTCCCGGTGAACCTCGTTTCCATCGTAATGAACCAGAATGTCGATGTCGCTCTTGGGGCCCGCCTTGTCCTCCTTTGCACTCCCAAAGTAATACATGGCCTTTATCCCCAGAAGGTCCGGGTCAACCTCCCTGCCGATCTGTTCCGCCTTCTCTCTGCGCCAAAGTGAATGGTCCGGTGATTTCAGGTATGCCAGGGCCTCGTTCTTCTCTCCGTCCATCACGACGTCCATGGTCCCCCCCTTGGATAGTCTCTTGACGTCGATTACCCGGACCACGTCGGAAAGATTGGCATATTTGGGAAGCAGGTCCGGCAGAGAGTTGTAGGCGTTTTCCAGTATGTCTTCGTTGAAAATCGTTTCTTCCTCATCGGGGTAAAGAGGCAGATAATGAATGTCCGCTTCGACAAGGTCCTGGAAGAAATGGGTTCCAAAGGAAACGTCGGGAAGATAATTTCCCTTCTTCTTGGCTATTTCCACAAGCAGCGTCGTGTTGTTGATGTCCCGGTATCTCACCGATACGCCCAGCTTTATGTCCCCCAGGCTTCCCCAACGGCCAGGCCCCATCAGGATGAACTTCCTACGCGGAAGGGTTGAATTGAGTTCCCCCACGGCATTGGCTACCCTGACCATCTGCTCCCGGGATTCCAATTGCTCGTATGCTTCGGGAACGACATAGACGATGTACTTGAGATTCTCTATGTGGCTCGTGGTGACGTAGCGGTTGGCCGAGAACACCTTTTCTGCCTTGGGGATGTTCTTGGGTACCGGCCTTCTCTTTCTTTCAATGCCCTGACTCTGGGGCCGGCACTGAAGGAGATAGAAATCGCTGCCGTCGTAAGCGAACTCGATGTCCACGGGGAAGCCCATCTTTTCTTCGAGTAGGTCCAGGGTCCGGGTCATTAGCTCAAGATAATCGGATTTTTGTACGAGTCCTTCGAAAGTGACGATGGATTCGTCCTCAGAAGGGTCGTATGTGATGGGGTTGGGAACTTTCAAACTTCCGTCCTCATGAACGCTTACTATCCATTCGATTTTGGGGAATTGGTCTCCGTATTTGCTAATTAGCTCCTTTACGGGTATCGTTTCCAGTATCCCCTCTTCCAGATTCAGGACGTCCATGTACGTCTGCGAATACTTAATTATCTCCTCGACGACGGTATTGACCCTGAGTTCCGGTTTCTTGGGACTCATGATTACGGGATAATCGTTGCTCACCCGGTCCACCGCCCTGGTGCCCAGCCCGGCGACGATGCGAATGATGCCGTCTTTGCGCCTTATTCTCGGCGACCAACGGAATTCGTTAAGGGAGAATGCCACGCCTGCGAAGGATGGAAGATAGTACGGGCCAACCTGGGTTCCCACGACCTCCTGTATGAGAATGCCCATCTCCTCGCTGAAATCGAGAAGTCCCCTTTCCTTACGGTATTCGATGGGGTCGGGCCCCAGAGTCGAAGCATATACCTCGGCGATGGCATCCATCATGTTGATTAGACGCTCCTCTTCGTTCCCTTGATTGGGCAGGAAAAGAGACTTGTACTTGCCTGAAAAGGCCGCTCCGAAGCTGTCCTCGAGCAAACTTGAAGAACGGACGATTACAGGGTTTTCGCCTATCTCCCGAATAATTTTTCTCAGCCCGTCGGTTATCTCCGAAGGGAATACGGCGTTCTTGAATATCTGTTCCAGGAATGGTTGCTCCTGACGAATCTCGCTTGGGTCCATGTACTTGATGTATATGACCTCATCCAGGTCGTTTTGTCGAATGAGCTCCAGGACGGCGTCGGATGTAACGTGCCAGCTTCTGGTGAATTTTACCTTTTTGAGAAGTTCGTCGTTATTCATTTCCGATTCAAAGATCTTCTGGGCCAGGAACAGTCCTGATGCCTTGCCTCCGAGCTTGCCTTCGCCCTGTGAAGGGCCGATTATCTTCTCGACGAGGGGAAAGAAATCTTCAACGAAAATGTAATTCTTGGCGATGTTGATGTAATCGAGCCGCGATGTGAAAAAACGCCTTATCAAGCTCGTCCTAATGACCATGCTGTCTTCCTTGGAAAGTATGACCTGATTGTCGGGGATGTTCTTGTATCGGAGTATCTCTTCCTTTATTGTCGAAAGGGGTATTCCCTTTCTCTGTGAAGCGAGGAGGAGGGGCCTGGCCTTGTCCTCCTTGAGCCATCGGTAGATATTGTTCGATATCTCGTCACCGGGAATCGCATCTTCGGCTATCTGGAATACCTTTCTCTGGATGTCTTCAAGGGCGTCCATGTCCCTTCTAGGATTTGGAACGTTTATGCCGCACCACTTGGACCGTTTGTCGAAAGAGCCCACGGGGCACACGTTGGACATTACCAGTTCGATCTCTTCAACGTCTTTCCTGTAGAGGTAATAAATCATCTTCCGGGTCAGTCGCAAGAGGGTTGAGGGGTCCGTTTTGGCAAGCATCTCCAAGATGACCGTCCAGTCGTCCTTCTTCCTCTTCTCAGCGGCGATTTCGCTTTTCTGGCCGAGAATCTTGTCAAGGTACTCTTTGTTCGCGTTGAATTTTGATTCTATCTCCATCTTTTCTAGGAAGTGTCCGATTCTGTCAGCAATCTCCTTGATGAGCCGCACTTCGTCTCTGAGAAAGGGGCCTTTGAAGCTATCCGGCATCTCCTCCTGATAGCAAACCTCAACGGAACCGACCTTCCTACGATTGACGATGAGGGGTTGTATGAGGCACCATCGGGAACGGGAAAACTCCTCGGTGGAGTACGTCTTGTCTCCCACGGTCAGCCGGGCCTGGGCCACCTCCGGATACTGCCAGGCGGGGGGTAGCATTTCGACGATTCTTTCCAGAATTTCGTCTTGAGAAAGGGTTCTGTTCTCGACGATGTTGGATATCTCGTAAAGGCAATTAAGCTCTTTCATCCGTTCATTCAGCTCGTGGGTCTTCTGCCTCAGCTCCTCGGGGTTCTCGATTGGCTTGTCCAACTTGGCGTTTGGCTGAGGGCCACTTCTTTGGGTTTCATCATCGTCATTCTCAGTCATGTCAAGACCTCTCCGTCCCGTGGCATTACCGCTCCCTTCCTTTCCTTGCCCTTTACTACCACGCTCAGGGGTTCGTCAAAGGCCAAGCGGTATGTCGCAGGAGCCAATTCTTCTTCCTTTGCATCATCAAGTTGTTGATAATCTATCTTTCCCCTCTTATGTTCCCGCAGGTGCATGTAGGAAGAACCGGAAGCCACCATGTTCTGGAAGAAATGGGTCCCCTGGGAGGGGTCCACGTGCCGGTCCTCCATCTCGAGTTCCACTATCAAAACAGCCCCGGCTATGTCGCTCCACTGGACCGGAAGGCCAAGCCACGGGTCGGTGGAACCCCACCTTCCCGGACCTAGGAGGATGTACGGTTCGCCTGCTTCCAGCATCTCTTCGTTGAATCCGCGGATGGCCTGGACCATCTCGTGGCTCTTGGCCATGTCTACCTTCCTCGGGTCAACAAAAAGCCCGTGGCGGATGCCTTGCGTTACGCCATTTCCCAGGGTTTCCTCTGAATATATGATCGCTTTTTCCGGGTCGATGGCCGTTTCGCCGGCCCCTTCCTGAGTCGAAGTCCTGAACATCGTTCTCAGTTGAAGTATGGTGAGTTCTGCAGCATCGCCATTGTCGGGAAAATCGAGGGCGAACTCCAACTCCACGGGAGCACCCAGCGCCTTCTCGCATATCTTCAAAAGGAGGTTCAGTGGCCTGCTGATGTCAAGGTCTCCGTATTCAAGCAAAGGTGCGAAATTTATCACAATGTCGCCTTCCCTTGCCGTTCCCGGATAAAGCTTTCCGTCTTCGTGGGAAAGGATGGATGCCGTTTTCTCCAGTACGTCAGGGTCCGCTTCATCAACGTCCAGTTCCTTGAGGGTGCCTTCCTCCGATACATCTGATGCATATTGAAGAGGGAGAGCAAAGAAGGTCTGCTGAAGGCCGTCAGCGGGTATCTTCCCATCCAGGAGCATGTTTTTCTTCGGCTTGGCTGGACTGAAAGCGAATGTCCTTCCTCCGTCAACCACCGTCTTGCCCAGTCCCACGGCGATGTTCACTATGCCATCCTCGGGTTGGCATCCCGGAAAAGGATAGTAATTGTACGAACGGGCCACCCCTGAAACCGCAGGATAGAAATGGCTGTTCCTTTTGGTCCCAGCCACCGGTTGGATTACCACGGCCATCTTCTCATCGGCATAGGTGTTCGGCGTGGTCTTCATGTACGTCCTTGCCTTTTCAAAGAAGGTGGATGCGTACACGTATTTTACGGCGTTGCAAAGGTCGAGGTAACGCAGGTCCGTCTCCCAGGAATTGTTTGGAAGGAGCACCGAGGAATAAACGCCTGCAAAGGGTTTGAAAAGGGCATCCTCCAGCAGACTCGAAGACCTCACGATTATGGGGGCCTTGGTTTCCCTTATCACGGACCTGAGGTCACCCAGTATCAGCGTAGGCAGGTCCGCATTCTTGAACATTGAGACGATTCTCTCGTCATCCATGTTGTTGAAATCAAGTTCTTTCAGCTCGTTGGATTCAAGAAAATCCGTGAATACGTCCGTGGATAGGACCACGGTGCGGGGTATGCCGATGCTAAGGCCCGGAAAGAGGTCGTCGGAAACATACTTTGAGAGGACCTTGTCCAGGAAGGCCAGGGCCCTTGCCTTTCCCCCCAGGGCGCCGCTTCCCACTCTTGCAAAATTCGTGCTGGCTCCGTATGATTTCCTGGAGTAATCTATGATGACACCCTGTTGGAAGCGGTATCTGGACCCTTCCAGGGCATCGGTCAGCATCGTCCTTTTCTTTGCCGGAGACTCGTCCAGAGCGGATATTTCATCGAATTGCTTGGCAAGGCGATGTTCGTTTCTTGCCGTGAGCCAGCGTTGGATTTTCCCCGAATCGAGAAGGGCCGAAAGCCGTTTGTCATCCACCTTCCAGATGAATGATTCCAGGTTGCTCATCCTGGTAATTTCCATTGGCATGGCACCCCCGTCGGAGGGCACTTGAATAACCAGGGGGCCCATCATTTCCGATACGGCCTCTTTGAGTTCCGCATGGAAATCCTTCTTTGGATTGATGCAGGGGCCTCCGGTGGAAATGTCTTTATCGGCCAGCATGATGGTCTTTTTTCTCTTTTGGGCCCATTGTGGGAGTACCCCTCCCGGGTCTCCACCGCTTTCAAGGTGCAATATGAGGATGCATTCAGGATGAACTTTTTGGCGAATCGAATCGCTGTCTTCTGTTTCCAATGACCTAACCCTTGGGCGATTGTTCCTTCGCATTTGCCTTCTCGTTTTGGTAAGGTCTTTTTCACTCAGCACGTCCCAAGTGCGTTGGACGATGGCTTCGTAAACGGACATGAGGCACTGCGACCTAGTCTTCAATGATTGGGACCATATCATAACGTCATTGGGCAGCGGGTCGGGATTTCTCTCGAGGTCAATCTTGTCTTCGATGAAAAGCACCATCTTCACGAATATCCTGCCGTCTCCCATCCATTTGACCGATGCGTCAAAGGGGGATTCCTGGGTCGGTCCAGGGTCGTTATCGTCATAATTCGATAGCGTGGCAAGGCGAACTTCCTTCCATTTTTCCCTGACCTGGGCTACAAGCTGGACAAGTTCGTCTCCTTCTTTTCGGAAGAAAACCACAAGGTCCGGTTCGTTGAAATCGTGGAGGGCGGTCGAAAGGTCCTTGGTGCGAACCTGTTTTACCGACGGAGGGAAGGAAAAGCCCAATCGCGAATAGGTTTTTACCAGGGAATCCTTCAGCCGCCCTCCTTCTTCCAAAGTGAAAAAATCATAATCGGACGAAACCACCAGAACGTCGGTAATGGTCTGCCTGGGAAGGTCTATCGCATAATCTGATTCCGGGGCATTCCTCCTTTGTCGTCCAGTAATCTCATCAACGAGCTTTTCGATGGCTTCGTCCTTATCTAGCATGGGTTGAACTACCTCTCTAGACCCATCCCCTCAATCGGCATGCATCTGCCACTCTTGCTATCGCTATCATGTAGGCGGCATCCCTCATGTATAGATTCTTTCTCTTGGCAAGCTTTAGCACCGCGTGGAAGGCATCGGTCATCTTGATGTCCAGTTTGCCCAGCACCTCATCCTTGGGCCAGAAGTAGTTCATGTTGGACTGAACCTGTTCGAAGTAACTGCATGCGACCCCGCCGGCGTTGGCAAGGAAATCAGGGATGACGAAAACACCGTTTTCATGTAGATGTGCATCGGCCTCTGGCGTCGTCGGGCCGTTTGCTCCTTCCACCACGACCTTTACCTTTGAAGATATCTCTTTGACGCTTTCGCCGGTGATCTGGTTTTCAAGAGCCGCGGGTATCAGGATGTCCACTTCGTGCTTTATCCAGTCCTCTCCGGGAAGGATCTGATAACCCTTCTGCGTTGCCATCTCTTTGTCAATGCCTCCAAAGCGGTCTGTCATGGCCCTTAGTTCGTTTAGGTCAATGCCATCTTCCTTGTAGAACGAATACGCCTTCTTGTCCGCTTGGTCCCATGAGGAAACGGAAACGACATTGCCGCCATAGTTGTTGAGAAGTTCCACGGCATATTGAGAAACGTTGCCAAATCCCTGAACGGATGCCTTGGTGTCCTTTACCCTCAAACCCATATCCTTCAGGGCTTCCCTCAAAGTGAATATCGTCCCGTACCCCGTTGCCTCGGTTCGTCCCAAAGAACCGCCCATGCCCACGGGCTTTCCCGTGATGAAACCGGGATAACGTCCGTTGTTTAACTTTTCGTACTCGTCAAGCATCCAGAGCATGTGCTGTGCATTGGTCATGACATCGGGAGCCGGTACGTCCTGGACCGGACCCACGTTCTTGCTTACCTGCCGGACCCAGCCGCGGCATAGGTTCTCCTGTTCGCGTGAAGACATGTTATGGGGGTCGCAAATCACTCCGCCTTTGCCTCCACCCAGAGGTATGTCCACGACGGCGGTTTTCCACGTCATCCACATGGACAGGGCCCTCACCGTGTCAGCGGTTTCTTGGGGATGGAATCTGATTCCGCCCTTGCAGGGTCCTCTTGCATCATTGTGCTGGACCCGGTATCCCTGGAACACCGTCACGCTTCCATCATCCATCCTCACGGGTATCGTGAAGTGGTATTCCCTCAAGGGGGTTCTCAACAAGTTTCTGCTCGCCTGGTCAAGGTCCAGCTTCTCGGCGACGTCGTCGAACTGCTGTCTTGCCATTTCGAATGCATTGAATCCTTTCTCGGTCATTCGAGGTGCCTCCTTGGCATCTGAAATACCGATGTGTGCTCGGTTATTTAAAAGTATATTACATTTGAAATGTTTTATGATGTACTTTTTGGCTAATATCTCGTATTATTGATGACCATATTGTATGTCTGCTGTGGTTACAGTGGGCCTCTCATGCGCCTTTCGACGTAGCCGAGGGACACTTTCTGCTGTTGGATTGTATGGACCATTCTGCTGGACATGACCGTGTTTGAAAAAGCGCCTATGTCTTCGGCAAAACGGGTCTGTATGTTCTCTCCCCATTCGAAGAAATCGTCAATCTTTTCAAAAGCGCTGAATACGGCGAAATTGTATCTTCCAGTTATTGTATCGTACGCGCGAGGAACGTTTCCGTCTTCTAGTAACATCTTCCGAAAAGCGTCCCTGTCCCTCCTCACTTCAATGAGCGAAAGGACCATGTTGTATCCTGGAGGTGCAAGAAGGTGAGGGAATGAACACCGAGGGGGAGCCAGTATCCCTTCGTCCATCATGGTGGATATTCGTCGGGAAACGGTCTTCCTATGGACGCCTACCTGCTTGGCAATGTGGGAATCGTTGGTCCGTATGCAATTCCCCTTCATGACGGTGGTGAGCATGTCAAAATCGGTTCGGTCCATTTCCACGCCGTCTATTGACACGGTGCCACACTCTTGGGACTTCCTGGCAAGACGTTCGATGAATACCGAGGGGGCGTTCTTTATGCAAAGCTTCGTGCTCAGCATGTGGGCATTGGCCGGTGCCCGCTGTGACCGGGAAGGGAGTCTGTTGTCCGTTATTATGCTCTTCCGCCATGAATTATACGATTCCATGTCCTCGAAATATTCAATGAGAAACGTGTTGTACGGCCCTTCCATGCAGGAGAATGCTGCGAATATGTGGGAATCCTCATTGAAAAAATCCATGGCCTGCTGGGTGCGGGGGATGTCGGCCCAGACGAGTATCACCAGGGGGTAAAGGTCGTAAAGCTTGGGAAAGGGGTAGGTCGGATGGGATATCGTTCCCGAATGGACCAACCGGTCCATCTTCTTCTTGGCCGTGGCCCTGTGGATGTCGTACTTCTTCGAAAGGACGCTAATGTTGATGCTGACGCCATCACCAGAAAGCAGAGACCGGAGTATTCTGAGATTTAGGGTGTCCGATAGGGGGTCCATCAGATGGTGAATCGTTCCAAGGGGGAAAATATTTCCGGTATTTCTGTCCTGCAAGCGTTTAACTTTTATAATCCTAGTATATCCCCTCGGATAGCGTCTAATGTTCCAGGGAAAAGATAACTTTTCCTCAAAAAGAAGTAACATCGACGCACAGGAACGTGTTCACATGAAGACCTTGACCAGGCAGGAATGGGCCCGCTTTATCGAAAGACTCATCAGAGAGGATGCCCGAGAGGTCGTAGGGGTCGTTTCAAAGGGAGAGAAGTTCGTATTTGACGAACTGGAGACCCCTCAAGACCTGCGTCTTGATTATGACGTTACGCTTCTCCCTCCGAAGAAATATTTCCTCCCTCCAAAGGAGGAGCTGATGACCTTTTCCCTCGGTGAATTTAGAAACGAGATGGTTCACGACGAGCCACCTAGAATTCTCGTCGGCGTTCATCCTTACGACCTGATTGCCATTCAGCAGATGGACAAGGTCTATCTTGACGAAAATCCCGACGAACATTACGAGAAAAGGCGGGAGAACACGCTGATAATCGCCTCGGACATCATCAACGTGGCCGAAAGGTCATTCTCCAAGAGCATGGGGACCCACAAGGTTTCTTCCGGTTACGACCTTCTCGTTACGGACCTTGGCGATAGAATCGTCATTGACATCGGGTCAGAAAAGGGCAAGAATCTTTTGGAGCAATACGCTTCAGGCACCGAGTCGGAAAGGGAAGACCTGGAGGCCATCGTAAAGCACCGGGCCCGGACCGCGGCCAAATACCGCACTAAGATAAACATGAAGAAAGAAGACTGGCCACGGCTGCTGGAAACCAATTACAAGCACACGGTATGGGAGAACAAGTCCGTAAGTTGCCTGGAATGCGGGTCATGCACGAATGTGTGCCCCACCTGCTACTGCTTCGACGTCAAAGACGAGAATTCCCTGGACCTGAAGGAAGGTGTTAGGAAAAGGACCTGGGATAGTTGTCAGCTGAAGGATTTTACGTTGGTGGCCGGAGGAGAAGTTTTCAGGGAGAGAACCAAGGACCGGTTTAGACACCGTTTTTACCGCAAGGGCAAATACCTGCCCGACCGCTACGACTTCATCGCCTGCGTGGGCTGCGGTAGATGTTCCACGGCCTGTCTTCCCGACATCGCTGACCCGACCCAGGTTTTCAACCACCTGAATCGCTCCAAGGACATCACGCCCGTAAATCTCACCATTCCCGAAGAGGAAAAGAGGGCGGTCAAAAAGCCTATCATGAAGCCCAGAGAAGCCGTCATCAAGTCCAAGGAGAAGCTTACGTCTTCAGAAACGCGATACGTCCTGCAGTTCAAGAACGGCGAGCCCTTGGGCCACAAGCCGGGGCAGTTCGTCGAAGTGTCTTTGTCAGGCGTTGGAGAAGCCCCGATATCGGTTTCATCCAAGCCCGCCGACGATACCTTCGAACTGGTGGTCCGAGCCGTCGGTGACCTTACCAACAAACTCGAAGAGAAGAACGTTGGAGACAGCATCGGCATACGAGGCCCCATGGGCAACGGATTCAACGTAGACGAACTGACGGGCAAGGACATAATCTTCATATCCGGCGGACTGGGCATTGTCCCCATGCGCTCGCTCATTGAGTCGGTGCTGGAAAGAAGGGATGAATTCGGCAGCGTAACCATGCTGTACGGGTGCAAAGAACCGTTGGAACTTCTTTTCAAGGAGGAACTCGAACAGTGGGGTGGGCATGACGACGTGAATCAGCTTTTGACTGTTGACCAGTGCCCTGAAAACCAGTGCTGGGAGGAGAACGTGGGGCTCATTACGACCTTGATTCCCGACCTGGACTTGGACCCGGAAAACACCATCGCCGTCATCATCGGCCCCCCCATCATGTATCATTTCGTCATCAGCGAACTTGAGAAGAAGGACGTTCCCCACGACAACATCCTCGTCTCTTTGGAAAGGCGGATGAAGTGCGGGGTGGGCAAGTGCGGGCACTGCCAGATAAACGGGGTCTATGTTTGCCTTGAAGGTCCTGTATTCAACTACGGGGAGATCAAAGAACTTCCTGAAGCATTCACATTGGGGTATTGACATGAAACCGAAAGTTGCCTTTTTTGATTTTGCAAGTTGCGAAGGATGCCAGCTTCAGATAGCCAACCTGGAAGAAGAGGTCCTGAAACTCATCGAAATAGTCGAAGTGGTCTCATTCCGAGAGGTCATGAAGGAGCATTCCGACGATTACGACATCGCTTTTGTCGAAGGGTCCATACAAAGGCCCATTGATGAGGAACGGCTCAAGAAGATAAGGGAGAACGCCGACGTGCTGATTGCGTTGGGAGCGTGTGCCCATCTTGGCGGCGTGCAAAAACTCGCAAACCAGTGGACGGCAAGAGAGGTTACCAAAGAGGTCTACAAGGACTTTGACACCACGGGCAACGACTTCTTCGATGCATACGGAGCCAAGGCCCTTGAGGAAGTGGTGGAAGTCGATTACGTCATACCCGGCTGTCCCATCGACCGGAACGAATTCAAGCGCGTCGTTACAACGCTGGTCATGGGCAGGGAGCCAAAGCTTCCCAATTACCCCGTATGCGTCGAGTGCAAGAAGAACGAGAACATCTGCGTATTCGAACTTGGCCAGTTCTGCCTGGGACCGGTAACCAGGGCCGGCTGCAATTCGGCATGCCCGAATTTCAAGAGCGCTTGCGAAGGGTGCCGCGGCTTTTTGGACGACCCGAAGATGGAAGCGGAAAAGACCGTATTGGAAAAGTACGGCGTCAGCGTGGACGACATGTTGTCCGCTTTCAACATGTTCAATTACAAATATAATGAAGAAGAAAAGGAAGAGGAGGTGGAAGAATGACCGGCGAAATGTCCATAGAAGTTGAGCACGTGACCCGGGTCGAAGGGCACGGCAACATCGTATTGAACGCAAAGAACGGCAACGTGGAGACCGTCCAATGGCAGGTTTCCGAAGCCCCGCGCTTTTTCGAAGCTTTTGTCAGGGGCCAGAAATACAACATGCTGTCCCACCTGACTTCCAGGATATGCGGCATCTGCTCCATCGGGCATTCTCTTGCTTCACTCAAGGCAACCGAAGACGCCATGGGCGTGGACATATCGGAACAGACCCTCCTTCTTAGAAAGCTGGGCCTTCACGGCGAGAATTTGCAAAGCCACGTTCTCCACGTGGGATATCTTGCAGCACCTGACCTATTGGGAGCAGGGAGCGTATTCCCGCTGGCATCCAGCCACAAGGATGCTGTTTTGAAAATTGTAAAACTTCACCGTCTCGCCAATGAACTTTCGGACCTGGTGTGCGGAAGGACTACGCATCCCATAACGCTCAAGGTGGGTGGCTTCACGGCCCTGCCCAAGGAAAAGCGCATGGAGGCGTTCAAACCACGCCTGAAAGAAGGACTCGGTCTTGCAGGAGAAATCGCTGGGATTTTGAAATCCGTGGCCCACAAATTCCCGGATTTCCAGAGGGAAACTGAGTACATCGCTCTTGTCAACAGAGAAGAATACGCACTTTACGACGGGGACATTGCTTCCACGGATACGGGAATACACCCCAAGGAAGAATATCTGGACCTTACGAACGAATACGTTGTGCCCCAGTCCACGGCCAAATACACGAAGCATCAGCGGGATTCCCTCATGGTGGGCGCCCTTGCTCGACTCAACAACAACTACGACAAACTTCATCCAGAAGCGAAAGAAGTGGCGGAGATGTTCGATTTGAAACCGGTGAATGCAAATCCCTTCATGAACAACATCGCACAGCTTGTCGAATGCGTGCACTCCATGGTGGATTCCCTGCAGCTCATCGAAATGATTCTGGCCAAGGGCTTGAAAGAAGAAAGGGTCGATTACGATGTCAAAGCCGGAAGAGGCATCGGCGCCGTCGAGGTCCCCCGAGGACTTTTGATACACGATTATACCATCGACGACAAGGGAATGTGCACCAAGGCCAACTGCGTCATCCCCACCAACCAGAATCACGCCAACATCCAAAAAGACATGGAAAAACTGGCTCCGGCCATCATCGACCAGCCAAAAGAAGACGTGGAGCTTACACTGGAGATGCTGGTGAGGGCCTACGACCCGTGCATTAGTTGTTCGACGCATTATACGAATGTGAAGTTCGTGTAGG
>CAZPOY010000014.1:14803-26796 GCA_964588345.1 uncultured Thermoplasmata archaeon | reverse complement strand
GAAAACAGTGAGCGCACGTGGCATTTTTGCGTGTCATCTCTACATAATTTGTCAATGTTCTTTCCAAACGGAAATATACCTTCATCCCTTTTTGTCACCAAAGGAAGGTGAAATAGAATGTTATCCAAGATTCCGATAGACATTGGCCAAGCAACAGAAAAAGAGATTGAAAGAGAGGTCCTTCGGGCTGCGCTCATAGCTGAACTTGACGCCATTAACCTGTATGAGCAAATGGCCACTTTGGTCAAAGACCAAGACATCAAGAAGGTCCTGTTGGACGTTGCCAAGGAAGAAAAAGAACACGTGGGCGAATTCCAGACGATGCTTCTAAGGTACGACCAAGAGCAGGTCGAGGAGATGGAAGAGGGAAAAAGAGAAATTGAGGAAATGGTCGGAAAATAAAACGGGCTATCTCACCCCATAGGAAATGAAATGAGGAAGACATGGGTCTTCCTCTTTCAGCTTCTTACCACCATGACAGAGGCATTGGAATGGTGCAACACCTTTTCCGTTACGCTTCCAAGAAACAGTCTTTCCAAGGCCGTCTTCCCTTTATTTCCCATGACGATTAGGTCCGTTTCCTTGGCCACATTAATTATCTCGTCATCGGGTATCCCAACGGTCATTATCTTTTCGACCTTGACGCCCATTTCATCGCCCTTTCCTTCAATCTTGTTGAGGACGTCCATGGCTTCTTTTTTTAATGTCTCCCGCCATTGGGGAAACTCGTTGCTCGGGGGTATGGACATAGTGACGGGGGGCTCTTCAAGGACGTATATCGCCAATATGGGCATGTCCGTTTCTTTTGCCATGAGGAGGGCTTCTTTCGCCGCAAATATGGATGCTTCCGACCCGTCCACCGGTGCGATTATTCTTTGGAACTTCGTTTTCATGATTGTACGATGGTCCTCGATATTTAAAGGTGTTTTTCCAATTTGTTTGAAAATTCCGTGCAAAACACATTCAAAATTTCCATTGTCGGATGGCCAATAAATATAAATACAAACTTGCACAATGGAAAACATGATGGGATGCTGAGGAGATTTTCTCTTCTTTTTCATCCCGAGGACCTACTTTGGTGAGAGAATCCTCGAGCTTCAGCTCCACACGTGAGGGATTTCGATGTACCTTAAGGAGATACGATTAGAGAACTTCAAATCATTCGCAGGCAAGACGCGCATTCCCCTAAGAGAGGGGTACACATGCATAACGGGACCCAACGGCTCGGGCAAGTCCAACATTTCCGATGCCATCCTTTTCGTCCTGGGCCCAAAAAGCTCCAAATCGATACGGGCGGGCAACCTGACCGAACTCATATTCAACGGTGGGAAATCCAAGCGCCCAGCACGATACTGCAAGGTTTCACTCATATTCGACAACCGGGATGGCGTCATACCCGTGGATGCAAAAGAAGTGGAATTCACCAGGCACGTCAAACTCAGCAAGAACAGCCAACTCGGCTATAATTCATATTTCATGGTGAATGGAAAATCCGCCTCTCTTACGAAATTTGATGAACTTCTCTCCCATGCGGGAATTTCTTCCGACGGATACAACCTTGTCCAGCAGAATGACCTTTCTCGCTTTGTGGAGATGGGGAACGTGGACAGGCGAAGAGTGCTTGAGGACGTGGCGGGCATTTCGCGTTTTGACGAAGAGATTGAAAAGGCAGGAAAGCAAGAGGAAGCGCTGGAGGCGAATCTCGAACGCATAGGCATCATTTTGGACGAATTGAAGCATCAGGAAAGGTCGCTCAAATCCCAGCGCGAGACCGCCATGAAATCCAAAAAGCTCCGGGACGAACTGAAAAAGTATCGGGCCATGTACTCCCAAAAGGTCGTGGACGAACTGGAAACGGAAATATCCGGCATAAACCAGGAGCTGTCATCTCATGAGGAAGAAGAAGAGAAGCGGCTTGAAGCCAGAAAAGAACTTGCCGAGAAAATCGATGATAAATCCAAAAAGGAAAGCGAGATCGAAGAAGAGATTGCTTCCAAGATGGGAGACGATTCCAAAAAGGTCAAGGAAGAGATTGACGAACTTAAGGTGAAGATGGCGAAGGCCAGGGAGTTCATGGACCTCAATCAAGACCGACGCAAAGAGATAAAAGCCGAGATGAGGGAACTAGAAAAGGAGATGAAGGATAGTTCGAAAAGTTCCTCCCAGCATACGGAAATTCTCAAGGAACTCACCGAAGAAAAAATCAAACTTGACGGGCAGATTGAAAAAAAGAAGGCGAAGGTCGAAGAGCTCGATGCCGCCATCAGCAAATCCGATTCAAAAGCATCAGACATCAAGAAGAAGATTATCGGTGAAAAGAATGAACTCGATGAAAAGACCGAAGAGCTTAACCAAGCCGAGGTTGAGAAGGAGAAAGCACGGCTCAAGGTCGAAAGCCGAGAAGAGGAACTCGCCTCCCTGCAAGAAGACCGGAAAGCGCTGGAATTCGAATTGAAGGACTTGAAATGGCAAAAGAGCGAACTGGGCAAGGAAGTTAGGAAGAAGACGAAGAACGTGGGCCAGATAAAGAAGAGGCATGAAGAACTTCTCAAAAAGGAGAAAACGCTCAGCCAGGAATCTGCTGACCTGGAATCGGCCATCAACACGCTAACGAGGCAGTACAACAATCTCAAAGCCGAAATCGAGGCCTCGGAGATGGTGAATTCCGGTTACAGTCGGGCCGTAAGGTCCATTCTAGAGATGAGGGACAAGGGGAAACTCAAGGGTGTCATCGGTTCAGTTGCAGAATTGATTAAGACTTCCAAGGATTATGAAACGGCCATCGAGATAGCCGCCGGCGGACGCCTTCAGGCCGTTGTGGTCGAAAGCGACGAGGTAGCGTCCAAAGCCATTTCATATCTCAAGAAAAACAAGCTTGGCAGGGTTACGTTCCTCCCCATGAACAAAATGGTGCCGGGAAGGCCCAGGGGAAAGGCCGTGATAGCCAAGAAGAAAGCCGAGGGGTTCGCACTGGACCTCATAGAATATAAAGAAGAGCACCGTGGACCGTTGTGGTACGTTTTTGGTGATACGCTCGTCGTTGATTCCCTTTCCACTGCCCGTGAGCTCATGGGAGGCGTCCGGCTCGTGACCTTGGAGGGCGACCTTATAGAATCCCAGGGAGCCATGATAGGGGGCAAGATTGCCCGGGCCAAGGTAAAAATGGGGAAGGGAAAAGAGGACCAGTTGGAAAAGGCGGGAAAGGAACTCCGCTCTGCCATGGAACATTCCAAGAGGGTCACCAAGGAACTCAAGGAAACCCGAAAGGAACTGGCTGAGGTTTCGGCAGACCTTACGGAAACGTCGTCTCAGGATTCGGGCAAGCAGGTGCGCCTGGAGGCCCTTACCAAATCCCTTGAAGAATCGAAGAACAGACTGAACAAGCTCAAAGAGAACATCGGCACTACCGAAAAGATATTGGCTAAAAATGAAGACCATTTGAAAGAGATTACGGAAAAATGCAGCGGCCTTGCTGGAGAAGTTGCCCAATTGAAAGACCGCCTCTCCAAGCTCAATCAGAAGTTGATGGAGGCGGGGCCTGCAGAGGTTGCCAAAAAGCTCAAGAAGGAGAGAAATGAACTTGCCGAGCTTGAAAAAACGCTGGCCAGGGTCGAAGCCCAGTTGGAAAGCAAAAAAGAAGCGCTGGACCTACATTCAGGCAACAGCAACAAGGCGGAGACTCGGATTGAAGGTTTGGACGCCCAGCGTGAAAACCTTAAGCGTGACAACGAGAAGAAGAAGGAAGAACTCGCCGGATTCAAGAAGGACCTGGATGCCCTCTTAAAAATTTCAGGCAGCATGGATGAAAAGGTGGAGGGGCTCAGGAAGCAGCGCGACCAGTTATACAAGGAGAAAACGGACCTGGAAGCCCGGTTGGAGAAGCTGCGGGTCACCTCCGATGCCAAAAACGATTACGTGATCAAGCTCAAGACGGAACTCAAGGCCAAGGAAGACGCTCTGAATGAGCGACGCAAGGAGCTTGCGGGCGTGGAAATATCCCCCGACGAGGAGATACCGTCTTCTTCAAAACTTGAAAAATACATCCGCATCGCCGAAGCCAAGCTCGATTCCCAGGGTCCGGTTAACATGCACGCAATTGACGAATATGAGCGGGTGTGCAGGCGGATGGAGGACCTATCCGAACAGGTCAAGACGCTGAAAAAGGAATCGAAAAAACTTAAGCAGGTCATCGAAGAGGCCATGGAAAAGAAGACAACGGGACTTTTGGAAGTGATGGATGCCGTAAACGAGAATTTCCATAACGTATACACGCGCCTTTCCAACGGTGGAGAGGCGAATGTCGAACTGGAAAAACCCGATGCACCCTTCGAAGGTGGCCTGATAATGAAGGCAAGGCCTCCTGGAAAACGGGTGTACCGGCTGGAAGCTCTTTCCGGCGGGGAAAAGGGGCTGGCCGCGCTTGCGTTCATTTTCGCCATACAGAAATACAAGCCGTCCCCCTTCTATCTTCTTGACGAAGCGGATGCCAATCTTGATGCCCTCAATGCTGAGAGTGCCGCAAAGATGGTCCGGACCAACAGTTCATATGCTCAGTTCTTGCAGATTAGCCATCGGAAGGTCACCCTGAAAGAAGCCGACGACCTCGTGGGCATAACCATGCAGGAGAAGGGCGCGTCCATGGCCATCATGAAAGTGAACATTTCAAGCATCCCAACGGTGGAAGGTCAGAAGGGCGAATCCACGGAGGTGGAGGCGTGAGCGCTTCGGCCAAACCCCTTATGAACCATCTCCTTTTTCACAAAGCAATCATTGACGAGGAGGACGATGGGGGTCGTTTTGACCACTACATGAAGATAGCTGCAAGCGAATCCTCCGAGCACATCGCAGATCCCATAGACCGGGCATTCTACCACCTTTTCGAAATCGTAATAGACCAGAATATGGACCCGTGGAGCATTGACCTTTCCTCCTTTTGCGCCGAATACCATAAAAAACTCAAGGGCGAGAAGAACATAAATTTCATCGTGACGGGGCGCATAATATTTCTGGCTTACAGGATACTCCGCCTCAAAAGTGACGAGTTGAACGAGAGATGCATGGCGGACCAGCAAAAGGAACCGGTTGAACCAACTTGGGAGGTGCCTTCATTTTTCGACGAACCCTTCGACGTTGATTACGGTGGATTGGTCATGGAAGGGACCCCTCCTTTGAAACCGCCGGTCAAAAAAGAAACGGAAAGGCCCGTTTCCCTCATGGAACTCATGGACGCACTCGAAGAAGCAAGAGCCGAGGCAGCCATCAACGTGCGGGTGGCCAACGCAAGGAAAAAGCTTACCAAGAATCGGGAGAAGCCGACCCTTGAAGGAAAGGTTCACGAAGAATGCATTGCTGATGACATCAGGTATACGTGGGAGAAGATAACCGAATACGGTTCGGAAAACATCCCCTTGCATGACCTTTACGGAGACACCATTTACGATTTCATAACGGTTTTCACGAGCCTTCTTTTCCTGGCCCAAATGAAGAAAGTTGACCTGAAACAGAGGGCCCTGCCCCATGGAGAAATTTCCGTCAGGGTATTGGAAAAGACCGTAACGACCGATGAGGTTGAGGATTTCAGCATCACCCTGGTATCCGAAGCAGAAGAATCGAAGCCGTCCGTAGAAATACCCGTCGTCAGATAGCACTTGAACATTTGCACGATTATGCAAAATACTTATATGCTTTCCTACTTTTTGAAAAACCATGGACATTGAAAAAGTCCATGATGAGATCCTAAGCGGCGGGGTCGTCAAGGTTCTGTTCATGCTAGGCTGGCCTATGATGGTCACTAGTTTTCTTCAAAGTACGTACAATCTTGCAGACACGTATTGGGTGGGGCAATTGGGCCCTACCGAGGGTGCCCAGGGCATAGCCGCAGTATCCATGGTGTGGCCCGTGGTCTGGTTCATGCTTTCATTCGGACAGGGGCTCGGGATGGCGGGCATCGCACTCATCTCTCAATACACGGGAGCCAAAAAACACAAGCGCGCCAATGACATCGCTGGTCAGGTTTTCTTCTTCTACACCGCTTTTTCCGTGGTTCTCGGCGCCATGGGGTTTTTCCTAGCACCTTACATCATCGGGGTGATGGGTCCAGGAGGGGACGTCAACCAAATGGCCATCCAATACATACGCGTAATTTTCGTTGGACTTCCTTTCATGTTCACAATGCTCGCCTTTTCATTTCTCCTCAGGGGATACGGCGACACGAAGACGCCCATGTACGTCCAAGGCGCATCCGTGGTCCTTAACATCATCCTTGACCCCATTATGATATACGGCATACCTGGCATCGAGTATTCAGGGTTTGGCTTCATTGGCGTGGCTTATGCCACCTTCATCTCGCGATTCTTCGCTTCCATCGTCGGATTCTACCTTCTATTCGGCGGGAAAGTGGGCATCAAGCTGGGCTTGGAAAAACTAAAGCCCGTTTATGAAGACATAAAGCAGATTGTCAAGGTCGGGTTGCCATCGTCCATCGGCATGTCCGGTTCGGCTCTTGGCTTCATCGTGATTATGTCCCTCGTTGCCAGGGTGGGGTCGGGAACGGTCCCGCTTGCGGCCTTGGGTGTTGGCAACCGCGTCACGTCCATGATTTTCGTGATAATCAACGGACTAGCCATCGCCCTATCGACAATGGTGGGACAAAACCTTGGCAACGGAAACGTCGCAAGAGCAGACAAGACGGCAAAAGCGGCCATCGCACTCATGGCTGCCATACTTACCGTGGCCTCCGTAATAATCTGGATAATACGGGAACCGCTGATAGCGGCCTTCACTGAAAACGCCGCCGTCATCAAAGAAGGGGGACGTTTTCTGGGCATTTTTGCATTTTTCATGCCCTTCTTCGGCGTTTTTCGGGCGGTAACTTCCGTCTACAACGGGTCCGGGCACACAAAATATTCCATGGGTCTTTCCCTTCTTCGATTGTGGGGGCTTAGGGTTCCCCTATTGGCCACCCTCGTATTCATCGTGGGACTGGGGTCAACGGGCATATGGCTGGCCATGGGACTTTCCAACTTCATAGGTGGTCTGACGGCCTTGGGATTCTTTTACTGGGGCAAATGGAAGGTGCCAGTAGCTCGTGGAATTAAGGAAAAGGCAGCGGAAGTAACGTAATGATTGAATAGTTGCACAATCATGCAAAAGTATTATATCCCAAAACCATCTAATATCCATCAATGAAGAGCATTCAAGAGCGCATTGCCAATGACAACGTCGTCAAGGTGTTGTTTCTCCTGGGCTGGCCCATGATGATAACCAGTTTCCTTCAAAGCGCCTACAATCTGGCGGATACGTTCTGGGTCGGACAGCTTGGTCCCGAAAGGGGGGCCAATGCCATAGCCGCCCTTCAAATCACGTGGCCCGTGGTCTGGCTCCTGATATCTCTGGGAATGGGTTTTGGCGTTGCTGGTCTTGCTCTCGTATCACAATATGTGGGCGCCAAAGAATATGACAAGGTCAATAAATCGGGGGGTCAGGTCTTCTTCCTCTTCGCTGCGTTTTCCGTAGTGGTGGGATTGCTTGGCTTCATCCTGACCCCCTTTCTCGTCAAAACCGTGGTCCCCGATGGCGACGTCCAATCCATGGCGGTAATTTACATGCGGGTGATATTTTTGGGAATGCCCTTCATGTTCAGCGCCGTTTCCTTCGATTTTCTTCTCAGGGGATACGGTGATACGCGAACGCCAATGTACATTACCGCAGGGACCGTCGCCATTAACATCGTGCTGGACCCCATTTTGATGTTCGGGCCTAGCAGCGTCCCATATCTGGGTTTCCTTTCGGTCCTTCAGCCCCTCTTCGGTTCGTTCCACGGATTCGGCTTCGTGGGCGCGGCTTACGCTACGTTCATCACACGTTTGATCGCTTCCTTGATATCCATCACACTCCTCTTTTCGGGTAGGGTTGGCGTCAAACTCTCTTTGAAGGACGTAATGCCCGATTGGAAGAAAATCTGGAAAATCATACGCGTCGGGTTCCCGGCATCTTTGGGCAGTTCCGGTGCCGCTCTGGGCTTCGTAATCATGATGTTCATGGTGGCCCGGGTGGATAACGGAACCGTCGCACTGGCGGCCTACGGCATCGGAGACAGGATAATCAGCATAATGTTCATCGTCATATCCGGCTTGGCCATGGCCCTTTCTACCATGGTGGGTCAAAACCTCGGAGCGGGGAATGTCAAAAGAGCAGAAAAAGCGGCCAAAAGCGCCATGGTCCTCATGGGTTCGCTCCTTGGTGTAGGTGCATTGGGGATATGGCTCTTGAGAGAACCGCTCCTTGGAATATTCACCACGAACACGGAAGTCCTTCAAGAAGGGATGCTATTCATCGGCATATTCGGGCTTTTCATGCCCAGCTTCGGCATCTTCCAAGCCGTTCACGGCGTATACTCGGGCTCGGGCCGCACCACTTACTCGATGACACTGATGATTATCCGACTCTGGGCTCTGAGGGTCCCCCTAGCTTTCCTGTTCGCCTTCGTATTGAACATGGGTTCCGTGGGAATATGGTGGGCCATGGGCATATCAAACCTGGTGGCCGGGATTACGGCGGTCGGATTCTTCTACTGGGGCAAATGGAAGAAAACCATCATCGAAGATGAGAAGGTTGAAAAGGTGCCCGTTTCCGCTTGAACCGCATTCCATCGCCGTTGAAAGAAGGGGTTATTTCAATTGTTCCACGAGCCCTGAATTCTCCACTGCTTCCCTGGCAAGGTCGATTTTTCCCGCTTCGTCGGGCATTGTGAGGGTTTCCATCTCCTCGATTTTCTTGGCCGTGGTGAAGGTGTCCGTCGGGACCTGAAGGATGGGAACGCCCCGGAGGTCCGCCCTGGCCAGGATGTTTGGCGAGGGAACAAGGTCGTTGGTAATGACGAGACATGATGCACCGTCCTCCACTGCCGCTGCTATCAGGTCATCCCTGTCACCCGCGGTGATTATGAGCTTCATGGGGTCCTTCCATCCCGGATGCCTCCTCGCATGGGATGCCGCCATGGCGCCAACGAATACCTGGCTGATGTGGTTGCCCATTCCCTTCTCGCCGGCTATGACCTTGGCAAAAAGCCGTTCGGCGATGAATGAAACGGTGCGCATTGAGAGTCCTGCTTTGTGTTCCACCTTGCCAAGAATGGGGACGCTCATCTCTTCCAGTTCGGGTACGACTTCTTCGTTGATGGATGAAATGTTTTGAATGTCGGAAATGACCACGCCTTTGAAGTCGGCTCCTTCCGATTCCACCAGCTTTTTGGCAAAATCCACCGAATCGAGTATCTGCGACGTGCTTCCCTTCACTACGACAATGACGGGGGCTTCCAGGCATTTGGATATGGATACCGGGTCCAGGTTCAGCGAGTGGGCATAATGGAATGAGGAGGGGCCTTCAATCAGAAGATATTCCTTGCCCTGGGACAATTTGTCGGCTCTTTTTAGAATCTCTCCGGCAAGAGTTTTCTCATCGTGCATGTATCTCATTTTCGAGTGGTCGAAGCCAACCGTGACGTCCTGACTTTCGTATGGGAATCCAAGAACCTCTTTCATGAGGGCCCCGTCCATGTCCCAGAGCTTTTTCTTCTTGTAGACGAGATGGTCGCCCATGGGTTTGAAATAGCCCGTCTTCTCTTTTCCAAGCAATTGGGAAAGCCCAGTGATGACCGTTGTCTTTCCCGTTCCTTCTCTTACGGATGCGAACAGATATTTCTTCATTTTTCATTTCTCCTTGACCATGATTCTTCCGTCCAAGGCCTTGACGCCTTTTCCCTGGTCGTAAACCCTGAGCGGATTGATATCCAAATCTTGGATATTAGGAAATCGGTCCATGAGCAACCCTACCCTATAAACGGCGTCCGTTATGGAACCGATGTCCTTGCGTTTCTCGCCCCTCACGCCCAGAAGAAGGGGATAAGACCGTATCTCGGAAATCATCCTCCGGACCTCGCTGAAAGTGGCCGGTGCGAGCCGGAATGATATGTCTTTCATTACTTCAACGTAGATGCCCCCCAGGCCAAACATGACCACGGGTCCAAAGGACGGGTCTAGGGAACCCCCGGCGATGATTTCCACGCCTTTGGGTGCCATCTCCATAACTTCGATTCCCCGAATGCGTGCTTTGGGATACCGTTTCCTGCAATTGTAAATGATGGCTTCATAAGCATCGATGACTTCCGTTTCATTGTCTAAATCGAGGGCTACTCCACCGGCATCGGATTTGTGTACTATGTCTTCAGATGAAATTTTCAGCACCACGGGATATCCAACTTCATTGGCGATGGTTACCGCTTGCCTTAGATTTTTGGCAAGGCCGCCCTTGGCCATGGGAACCCCTGCCGTTTCGAAAACGGTTCGCACCTCGTCGGCCAGAAGCCATTTTCTTCCTTCGTCAAGGGCCCCTTCCAGGATGTTCCGTATGCTTTCTTCGTCGAATTGGGGAGGGTGGTCCTCGGGGTCCTTCTTGGATATCTGCTTTGCCTTCCTGTAAAGAACGCTTATGGCCGAAACGGCATCCTCCACGTCGGAGAAAACGGGGAGGCCCGATTCCTGGAGAAGACGCGTTGCTTCGTTGGCCACTTCGCCTCCGACGAGAGAATATGTAACGGGCTTCTTGTTCCCGTACTCTTTGTATACCTGGATGAATTCATCCGCCAGTTCTTGGGCGTTGATGAGCCCCGTTTCACAATAGAGGGCAAGTATCCCCCCCATGGATGATTCTTTAAAAGCCGCTTCCATGGCCAGGGTGTAATCCCGGCCAAGTGCATTGCCCGTTATGTCCACGGGATTCTTCGTCGAACCAAAATCAGGGGTGGCGGGTTTGAAAACCTTTTTGAGTATCTCCTGGTCATTGTAAAGAGGGACGCCATATTCTTCACAGGCATCCGTCGCCATGACCCCGATGCCTCCGCCGTTGGTAACGATTACCGCGTTGTTCTTTTGCGGCAGTGGCGACCTGGCAAATGTCTTTATCCAGTCGAATGCCTGTTCCAGACTGTTGGCACGGAACATGCCCGTCTGCTTTACGGCGGCATCGAACACCCGGTCGGACCCGGCCATGGACCCCGTGTGGGATGCCGCGGCTCTTTTGCCCATTTCCGATTTTCCCGCTTTTAGAACGACGACGGGCTTTTCAGAAGGCATCTCTTCTTTGAGAACCCGAACCATGTCGTGCCCTTCTTTTACCCCTTCGATGTAGAGGAATATGACCTTCGTATCGTCATCTCGGGCCAGATATCTCAATAGGTCCACTTCGTTGATGTCTGACTTGTTTCCCACCGAAACGATGGTGGAAAGGCCAATGCCTTCCTTGATGGTCTTGCCGATCATGGCGATTCCCAGGGCACCGCTCTGAGTCACTATGGCAATTTCCCCGGAGTGGATGTTTTGAGGACCGAAAGTGGCGTTCAGAGATGCCTTGGCGCTCCAAAGGCCAAAAACGTTGGGTCCCAGGATGCGCATGCCTGCTTCGTTGGCAATCCTTACTATTTCATTTTCTTCTTGATTGTTACCTATTTCAGAAAAACCCGAACTGATGATGATACCCGTCTTGACACCCTTATTAGCACATTCCTTGACCACGTTCTTGACGTATTTTGCCGGAACGATGATGGCTGCAAGGTCCACTTCCCCAGGAACATCGAGAATGGACTTGTGCGCCTTGAGACCGTGAACCTCATCGTCAGAAATGTTGACGGGGTATACGTCTCCTGGAAAATTTCCATTGAGCAGGTTCCTCATGAAGCGTCCACCGACCTTCTCGGGGTGGTCTGAAGCACCTATCACAGCGACCGAACGTGGGTTGAACATCAAGGATATGTTTTCCATTCCACCACGGAAATGGCATTGTGATATTTTAATTGAAGGGGATGAGAAAAGGGAAAATGATGCTAGACCAATGGAGTTATTGTCGGTTTTTGGTGAAAACCGAGGTCTTAGTCGCATCCAGGATGCGACTGACCATCAAAAGCAAGTTTTTGCCAACAAACAAATCTCGTCATTCTG
>CAZPOY010000014.1:0-14703 GCA_964588345.1 uncultured Thermoplasmata archaeon | reverse complement strand
CGAATAACGAGACCTAGTCGTGCAGGGCACGACAGGCTTTTCAAAACAAGTTTGAGCTAATATGTGAATCTCGTCATTCTGCGAATAACGAGACCTAGTCGTGCAGGGCACGACAGGCTTTTCAAAACAAGTTTGAAAAGTGGGCCCGCCCAGACGAGCGGAATTTATTTCGCGAGCGCAACTAATCTCAAAGAGATTGGTTGTAGTTTGAAAAAATCTGGCTGGGCACACAACATACCCCCTGTGGGGGTATGGTGGGCCCGCCCAGATTTGAACTGGAGTTACTACAACCCCAATGTAGAAGGATACCAAGCTACCCTACGGGCCCGTCCATTTTGCGTATGGAGATAAAAGGGGAAGTCGTGCGCCGGATTTTTCCGGCGCACTAAATAGTTTTCCTCAATCGTAGTGCATCACGTCATCTATTAGGTTCTGATTGGACATGAGCATCCTTCTGCAGCAGTAGCGTTTTATGCCCAGTTTGTCGAGCACTTCCTTGGGTTCTTCACCCATCTCTACCATCTTCTGGAAATTCTCATAGTAAGAACCTATGACCTTGCCGCACGTGAAACATCTTACTGGTATCAGCACTTTCTCACCTGTATGATTTCTGTTTCTTAGCCCTGGCACCCCTTCCCAGAGGTCTCTTGGGCATTTTTCTTCTCGGGTCGTTCACCAGGAGGCTCCGGTCGTACTCCCTGTATAGTTTTTCCAGGTCGTCGTCCTCAAGGAATTCAACAAGACCCCTTGCTATGGCCGTTCTGACTGCCATGGCCTGGCCGATTATTCCGCCGCCTTTTACTTTGACGATTATGTCCACGCCCTTGAACCGTTTTCCGGCCAGTTTCAGCGGTTCTTCAATCTTGTATTTTGCCAGTTCGGGCGTAATTATTTCCACCGGCTGGCTGTTGACCCTGACTATGCCTTTACCGGGAGATACCGTTGCCCTGGCTATGGCGGATTTGTGTTTTCCTGAAGTATTTATCGCTTTTTTCTTGACCATTTAATCACCCGAATTTTGCTCCCAGGTCCTTGGATACCCTTCCCAGTTCGACGTAGCTTATTCCGCCTTTGGGCTTGGCATCCTCGATGACCTCTGATTTCTCCTTCGACAACTCCTTGGGGGAGCCGATGTGAGTTTTGAGTCGCTTGTAAGCGTCCCTTCCCCGGGGTTGCTGATAGTTGAGCATGCCCCTTACGGTTCTCTTGAACATCTTGTGTGGCATGCGCGGGTAGAAGGGCCCTTTTCTTGTAGAACCGACCTCCCTTTTGAATTTGAATCGATTCATGATGGACTGTCTTTTGCCACTTATAAGAATTAATTCACAGTTGATTACGTGAATCTCTTCACCTTCGAGCAAACGCTTGGCGACGTGGCTTGCGAGCCGGCCCATTACAACGCCTTTTCCGTCTATGACCTGCATACTTTCACCCCATTATCCTTACGCCTTGACCCTTGGGCCTTTCGGATGCAAGCTGGTCGATTGTGAGGGTTTTTCCTCCTGCTTCAATGATCTTCTCCTCGGCGCCCTTGCTGATTTTATATGCAGCAACGGTTAGCGGCTTGTCTAGCAAGCCCGCTCCTAGTAACGAACCGGGGACTACGATGAAATCTTTGGGCTCCGCATACAAATCCAATCTACTGACATTGACGGTGGCCCAGGACCTTCTCGGTCTTTCAAGCCTCTTTGCAATGTCTCGCCAGATTGGTGCTTCCTCTTCATGAGAGTATTTCTTGAGGAAATGTATGAGGGAGACCAAACCTTGGTCGGTCTTTTCTCCTTTCATGTCTGACTCCTCCGACATTATGAGGGATTACCTCCATTTTGCCTTCCCTTATAAACATTCCGCTTTGCGCACCTATTTTGTCATAAATGCGACCTTGCCCGTGGACATGGCCCCTATGTCAAAGATTAGCAGCATATCTGTTTTTCGTGGCAGGGCGGAAAAAATAAAAACATTGAAAAAACTTAAATTCAGACAAGGGTCATGTCAATCGAGTTCCATGAAAGCCGTAATTTTAGCCGCCGGAGAGGGGAAGCGACTTCGCCCCTTTACCCATTCCGAACCGAAGGTCATGATACCCGTGGCCAACAAGCCCATCATCGAACACGTTGTTGATTCTCTGGTCAGTGCGGGGGTCAAGGACATCTTAATCGTGGTAGGTTACAAAAGGCAATCTATCATGACCCATCTGAAGGATGGCGGTGCCTACGGAGCCAACATCGAATATGTCATTCAGGAAAAACAGCTCGGGACGGCGCATGCGCTTTTTCAGGCAAGGGACATGCTGCCAGAAGAATACATGGTGATGCCAGGGGACAACATCATTTCGTCAGATGGCTTGAAGAAATTCCTTGGGGAAGCAGAGGGGCCATCCATTCTTTTGACGCACTCGGACCAACCTTCCAAATACGGCGTTGCCGAATTAAGTGGCGACCGTGTCAAGCGTCTCGAGGAAAAACCCGAAAAGGCCATGGGCAATCTCATCAATACAGGCGTATACGTTCTAAGCAAGGCCTTCGCAAAAGAACTTGATTCTTACCTTGAAGAGGGGGTCGTGGGATTGTCTGATACGCTTAATCATTTCATCCCAAAGAGAAACCTCAAAGGCATCGTGACGGAGGGGCCGTGGTTCGATGCTGTTTATCCGTGGGACCTTCTGGACCTTAACTTCGCCGCCCTTAAATCGGTGTCTGGCAGCGTGGCTGGAAAAATTGAAAACGGCGTCCACATGAAGGGGGACGTCCGGATTGGGGAAGGGACGACGGTCCGTTCCGGGGCTTACATCACGGGACCGGTCATCATCGGCTGTGGTTGCGAAATCGGACCCAATGCCGTCATATCTCCTTCAACGTCCATTGGGGACAATTCCGTCATCGGCCCCCATTCAACGGTTAGCAATTCCCTTTTGATGGAGGACGTGTGTGTAGGTGCAGGTACGATAATCGAAGATTCGGTCATCGGGTCGGGCGTCCGGTTCGGACCAAACTGTTCCGTCGTCTCCGGCCAAGCCCGGGTTCTTACGGAAAAAGAGTGCCACGACTTGGAAAGGATAGGCGCGATGATTGCGGACGATACGCAAGTCGGGCCACTCTCTTCATTTGCTCATGGGGTGATCATCGGATGGAACTGCGATATAGGAAGCAACGTCAAGGTTTTGAAGAATCTAGAGGATGCAACGGTGATGGTCTGAATGTGTGGCATCGTCGGTTATACGGGTGATGCCGAAGCATATTCTCTTCTCCTCAACGGCATCAAAAGACTGGAATATCGGGGTTATGACTCTGCAGGGATTGCCGTTCTGAACAAAAACGCCATTCAAATAAGCAAGGAACGTGGAGAAATTGCCGTATTGGAAGAAAAAAATGAGGTTCTGTCGGGCCAGACGGGCATTGCACACACCCGATGGGCCACCCATGGAAAGCCCTCGAAAGAAAATGCGCACCCTTTCTTCGACTGTAAAAGAAAGATTGCTCTGGTGCATAACGGAATCATCGAAAATTTTCAACCGCTGAAAGAAGAACTTGTGGAAAGGGGGCATGAATTTTCCAGTGATACCGACAGTGAGGTCGTTGTCCACATGCTCGAAGAAGAAGATGCGGACGACCCGTTGGAATCTCTCAGAAATGTCGTTTCCCGGCTCGAAGGTAGTTATGCCATCGTCATGGTTCATTCCGACCATCCCGGAAAACTCTTCGCCGCCCGATACCAGAGCCCACTCGTCATAGGGGTCGGAGCCGGAGAAATGCTACTCGCTTCAGACGTTACCCCGCTTCTCAAACACACCTCAAAGGTCATTTACGTGGACGACGGAGAACTCGTCAAGGTCTCACCGGAGGATTATTTGATAATCGATGCAGAGGGGGACACCGTTCAAAAGCCCATTTCAAGAGTATCGTGGAAACTGGAGGATGCGGAAAAGGGCGGATACAAGCATTTCATGTTGAAAGAGATATTCGAGGTCCCCCAGGCGGTCAGAGACTCCATTCGCGGTAGGATTTCCGAGGGGTTGGAAGGGATTGGTGCCTGGAAAATCAAGAACCTCAAAATCGTGGCATGCGGCACCAGTTATCACGCGGGCCTTGTTGGCAAATACATCATGGAGGAAGTGGTTGGGCTGCCCGTTACGACGGAGTTTGCCAGCGAATACAGATACTCTTCGGGAAGCAGGGAAAGGCCATTGGTCATTTTGATATCCCAAAGTGGAGAAACCGCAGATACCCTCGCCGCGGCCAGAGAAGCTAACAAGAGGGGGTCCTTCACCGTGGCCATCACCAACGTAGTCGGCAGCAGTCTGTCCCGTGAGTGCCATTCAACCATTTATACCCGTGCCGGACCTGAAATCGGCGTGGCCGCAACGAAAACCTGGATTACCCAGATAGTTGCTCTATTCCTTTTGTCGCTGGAAATGGGCGTGGAGCTTGGGACGCTTTCTCCCAAAAAAGCCGAATCATACCGGCGGGAACTCAGGGGGCTCCCCCGGAGCATTTACAACGTCCTTGACATGGAGGAGGAAATCAAATCTTTGAGCCGGGAGATATCCGGGTCGAAGAGCATGTTCTTCATAGGGCGACACATCAATTACCCGACATCGCTGGAAGGTGCATTGAAGATGAAAGAGATATCGTACATCCACGCCGAAGGATACGCTGCTGGCGAGTTGAAGCACGGCCCGTTGGCACTCCTCTCTCGGGAAACGCCCGTCGTCGCCTTGGCCCCCATGGACCACACGTATTCAAAGATGCTGGCCAACATTCGTGAAGTGGCCGCCCGGGATGCCCCTGTTCTTGCCATTGGGGAAGAAGGCGACAGGGAGATTGGAAAATTCTCCGATTGGACCCTTCTTCTCCCCAGGGTTGACCCGCTTTTAACGCCCATCACTTTTGGGGTCGCCCTGCAACTGCTTTCCTATCACACGGCAGACCTCCTTGGCTGTTCCATCGACAAGCCCCGCAACCTGGCAAAGAGCGTCACCGTGGAATGAAAATACTTGTTCCGGATGGTCACCCGCTTTCTGACACTTCCTGCCACAACTTGAGGGTCTCTTCGGCTTCCTCCTTGTCGAGAAGCTGAATGGCAAATCCCGCATGAACAACTACGTAATCACCTACCTTGGAATCGGGTATCAAGGAAAGATTTACCTCTCTTCTCACACCTCCAAAATCGACGTTTCCGCGTTCTCCGGATTTTTCCAGGACCCTACCAGGGAAGGCCAAGCACATGAACGGAAACATTGTTCCCTCCCTTTTCTATTTTTTCCCGTTTATGGAGAGCGAGGAAAATCGTTTTCTCGTCGGGCATTCTCCAAAATGCTGAAAATGTTCGCAGAAGTAGTCATATCTGTAATTTCGGCCATCGGGGATTCCACACATTTTTATACGTTCTGGGTTTGATTTGCTGGGATGGCAGACAAGCCCCGGCCCATACGGTTGAAGGACCTCTGGAACGTTCCCAATGCCTTTACCATCTCCAGATTGTTCCTTGCCATACCACTCCCGTTCCTTGTTATTTACGCCTCCTGGCATTACGCCGTGGGTTACATGTGGGTGGTTTCAGCAACGGACTATTTCGACGGGAAACTGGCCCGTTGGTTCAACAAGGTGACGGGGATAGGGGAGGTCCTCGACATCGTCATCGACAGGGCCATCACAACGCCGGTCATCATCGCTTTTCTGTATGTAAAAGGCGTTGAGGGGAGCATCTTCGTCATGACCTCATTTTTTGTCTTCATTGTGATTGTTCTGCTGGGCGAAATCCTGGTCCTGGTGGGCATATTCCTCTTTGCCAGAATGAAACGTGAAAATCCCCTCCTCATTTATCCGTCCCCACCATTTGTTGCAAAATTCTTGTTCTTCGTGCAGTTGGTAGGACTTTCGTTGCTTCTCTCCCCTCTTCCACAGCACTACACCGCCACATATTTACTGCTGGCATCGGCATACAACCTATACGCCGCCTCCGTTTTCTTTTTCAAAGGCAAATGGATATTCATGGGGGACGTCGAAGAAGGGATGAAGGTCAAGGAAAGCATTTAAAAGCGTTCATCGCTTTTTTCCTTACGGTGAGAAAAATGTCAGCCACCACATTGAGATTCATCTTCATTTCGGAACCGGACCGCCCCGTAGTCACCATTACCCTACCCGGGAGCCGCCTTTTCCGCGAGGCCTTTGTCATGGCAGCCAAAGAACAGGGGAAGGACCCATCGAACCTGACGTGCACGTATCCCGGGGGGACGGCCCTGGAAGGAAGTACCGTTGAACAGGTCGGCGAAAAGAATGCCACCATCCACGTAATCGACCCCGCAATCGTCGGGTGATGAACTTTGGCCTCGGAACCGGACCTTTTCTATTTTCTGCAATGTGCCACCGTGGCATCTCCTGACGGCAATATGTGGAATAGAAGGTTGAAAGAAGAGGTTTATTCTCTTTGGAAATACCGGGAATTTCTCCGTTTTACCGAGGGGGAAGAGAGCGAATGGTTCGAACTTGCGCCCACGGGAAACGACGGCAAAAGCTGGTTGGGCAAGGTGCGAATCAAAGGGCACGAATATCCCATGGAACTCATCTTGAAGGACGCTTATCCATCGGTTCCGCCTGCCGCAAGAATCCCCGGGCTCATCGAATACACGGACAGGAAGCTTGAAGACCCCATCCTGGGCGAACGGCTCTGCGACATGCACATGGAATCAAATTACTGGTGGAATGACCACTCAGGAATTTCACTTTATCTGAAGCGGGAGGTCAGCTACTGGTTGACTGCCGTTTATTATGGTCTTGAAAAGGAGGGGTACGTGTGAAGGAGCGATATGCACGCCTGGAAGGGTTTTCCGGCGACATTGAAAAAATGCGTGATTCTCACATCGTCGTCGTAGGCGTCGGCGGGCTGGGGGTCGTGGTTTTGGACAACCTTGCGCGACTCGGCGCGGGGACGCTGGAATATTTTGATTTTGACACTCTGGAGTGGGCGAACCTCAATCGGTCCGTTTTTCTTCCTTCCCAAATTGGAAAAAAGAAGGTGGATGCCATTACCGAGTATCTTTCAAAGGTGAATTCCGATGTGGAGCTCCTGCCCAGGGTCGGGGACGTAACCGATGGTGAAGGATTAAAGCGGTTTCGCGATTCGATGGAAAGGGCCGACGCTGTGCTGGGCTGCGTGGATTCGCCCCATGTGAGAAATTTCATTAATCGGGAAATCGTAAATGAGGGGGTCCCATACTTTGACGGTGGGGCAAGGGAAGATGGAATCAACGGCACGGTGCAGACGATACTTCCTGGTAAATTCCCCTGTTACAGGTGCAGCAAGCCCTTCTTTTCTGAAAAAAAGACGTCGGAAAGGGTGGGCCCCTCGGGCATGTGTTTCGCAACATCGCTCCCCACGACCATGGGCATCATCGGATGTCTGGAGACCCAGGAAGTTTTGAAATTCATAACGGGAGCAGGTACCCCCTCACCTCTTTTGATTTACCGGGGTTTGGAAGGGACGGTGGAAAGCTTGGACATGAAGAAAGACCCTAACTGTCCCATCTGCGGTGATGCCGATTGAAGGTGTTCATGGAGGAAGCGGCCCGAAAGAATATACTCCGATGGTCCGCTGAAGGAAAAAAAGAGAAGAGGGAGGTGGTGGGCTGGCTTGTTGGATTCTTCAACGTTGACGCCGTGATACTCGATGCCGTACTTTCCAGCAAGACGGGATTCGACCACTTCTTCGGCGCCCAGGGGTCTTTGAAGGACGAGAGTGACCTCACACTTGCCTTACCTCGGGGGTTGGGCATCATTGGTTTGTTCCATTCACATCCCTTTGGCAAGGGCAAACGAGCCCTTTTTCACAGCACCACCGACGACAGGACCTTGGAATCCCGTTCGGCAAAAGGCGATTATCTATCCCTAATCACGGATACGAAAAATGCCAAGGTCTTCCATTTCAACAATGGGAAAAAGATTGGGGAAGTCAATGACGTTACCTATCAGAACGGGATGGCGGATGACCTAAAACCGTACTGCGCCATGATGAGAATAAGAAAAAGTCTGGAATTGGACGCCGTCGGTTCGGTGAGAAAGGCCGTTGAGGAGATTCGGGAGGGGATGTCGGACGTCCATGTTGGTCAAGAAGGGGTCACTGGCGGCAACATGCAAATTTCAAAGAAGGGGGAGAAGTATTCCATGAAATTGGACCTTTCGCTGTATCCCCGGGTTTTCTTCGAGGATGCAAAGGAGGATGACTTCGTTCTTGAATCGGGCGACCTGCTGGACCTCATTCTCCTGAAGCGTGATTCGATCTTTCGCATTGACACGGAGAAACTCGGTTCTGTAGAGATCGACCTGGGAAAGATACGATACGCAAGAGAAGGCGTCCCATACAAAAGGGTCGTCCACCCCAAACGCCGGTTTGTTTTCAAACAGCGCTAGGCATGAAAGGGAAATCTTAATCATAACGAAACGTTCTTCTTTTCGAGAAAAATGGAACTTGTTGAAAACGGCGTTTGGGTCGAATCCGAATTCGACGATACCCCCTTCCAAAGAATTAGAAAGGGGAAGCGCGCCTTCTACTCGGCAAGAAGGTCCAAGCTGGTGGCGTACATCGTTCAAAGCGGCAGTGCCGATTTCCTTCCCTCGGGGGGAGAAATTCTTTATCTGGGGGCCGGCAACGGCTATTCCGTGTCCTTCCTTTCTGAAACGCTTAATTCTTCAGCTAACATATACGCCGTTGAAATCTCCAGAAGCGCCATGAAGGACGTCGTGAAGCTTGCATCGTGCCGGCCCAACATCCACGCCATCTTTCATGATGCGAATCGCCCGGAAAATTACATGGGCCCGCTTCCCCGGGTCGATTGGATTTTCCAGGACGTCAGCCAGAGGAATCAGGCGGATATCTTCGTGAAAAACTGCAGATACCTGAAAACGGGGTGCCAGGGCGTCCTTTCTCTGAAGCTGGAATCCCTTACGAGAACGAAGAGGGCGAAGGAACATGAAGATGATGCCAGGGCCATCATAGAATCCATTGGGCGGGTCATTGACGTATGCGACATCTCGCGATTCGAGAAAAAGCATCTGATGTTGCGATTCGAAAAAACCGTTTGAACGGTCGTCTTCTCAATGAGTAAATTTTTATGACCCTTGTATAATCCGTTCCCGTGGAAGCAACTGGCGACATCTGGCTACCATTGACCATCCTTCTCACCGTAGCCATGGCTAGCCACCTTCTCATGACCCGGTTGAAGTTGCACTCCGTGGTAGGTGAACTTTTGGTTGGCGTATTTCTTGCCGCACTTGCCCTACCGGTTCTTTCGGATTTCGACCTCATCAACGTTTTTGCACAACTGGGGGCCATCATACTCCTTTTTCTGGTTGGGCTGGAATGCGACCTGAAAGAAACCTACACCATGAAATCATTCTGGATTGCCGTCGGGGGCGTGGTGGTACCCTTTGCCGGGGGGATTTCCATTTCCATGTTTCTCTTCAATCTTGATTTTGTTCATTCCATCATCATTGCATCCATCCTTGTTGCCACCAGCGTTGCCATTCCGGCGCGAATGCTCATGGACTACGGCAAAATGAATACGCCCGTTGCAAGGGCCGTCATCGGAGCAGCGGTGGTGGACGACATCATAGCCATGACCCTTCTCGCCGTCATCGTTTCCATTGGACATGGGGGATTTTCCGTCTTGGGCATTTCCTTCACCGTTGCAAAAGCGCTGATATTTTTGGCCGCGGGAACCTTCGTCGGCAATTATGTCGTGAAAAGGATAATCACCTATCTCGACAAAAGAGGCCGTGAGAGGGGTTTGAAGCACACGGGCTTTCTCATCGCCTTCGCCACGGCTTTCCTTTATGCGTGGATTGCCGAAGTCATTGGCCTTTCGGCCATCATCGGCGCCTTTGTCGCCGGCGCGTCCCTTTCCAGTTGCGACCTGGGAAGTGACATCATGGAAGGGGGGGAATTCCTCAGTGCCCTTTTCACGCCGATATTCTTCATTTCACTGGGACTATTGGTAACCTTCGAAGGGGGGCTCCTCGAGAGTCTGATACTTGGCTTCGGGTTTGCCTTTGTCGTTCTCATAGCAAAAACGGCCGGGGCCGGTGGCATGGCCAGGTTGTTCGGCATGAAGCCCAACAATGCCCTTCTAGTGGGTTTTTCCATGTCTCCCATTGGTGAAGTTGCCCTCATCATTGCCCTTTACGGGCTGTCCAACGGCCTTATCGATAACGTGTTATACACTAGCACCATTTTCATGGTAATCATCTTGTCCCTCATCGTCCCGTTCATCCTAAAACCACTAATTCTAAGGGGCCGGCTTCCGACACAGAAGCTCACTCAAATATACCAGGGTTGCGACGCATGTCTTGGCCCGATTTGGACCGGGCACCCCGTGATTCTTTGCGAGTGCGGAGCCCGTTTCCATGAGAATTGCGCTGAAAAGATAGGGATATGTCCCGAATGCGGAAAAGAACTGCTCTAATTAAGTTCTTAAAAAATCCCTTTCCAAACGAGACTTTTTTATCTTTAGGTAGGTCGGACGGCCGTGGGGGCAGTTGTGGGGATTTTTGGTTTCAGACAGGTCTTTTATCAGTCTCGCCATTGCGTCCCGGCTGAGCGTTTCCCCTGCCTTGATGGAACTTTTGCACGCTACGAGTTTTGCGACCCGGTCCATGTAGGAATCATCGAAGGTCAGCAATCCCTCATCCAACAGTTCGTCTATGACCTCTTCAAGGGCCTCTTTTCCCGTTATGCGACCTAAAACGACGGGGACGGTCTCCACCTTTACCTCTCTGCTTCCAAATACCCTGATGACAAAGCCCTGTCTTTCCACCGCTTCCTGATGTTCTTTCAACACGGACAGTTCTTTAGTGGTAAGAGTGAATACCAATGGGGAAAGGAGTTCCTGTCGAGGTATTTTGTCGTTTTTCTGCATGGCATCAAGTTGCTTCTCATAATTGATGCGTTCATGGGCTGCGTGCTGGTCAATGAGAAGAAGGGCGTCCTCTGTCTGGGCCACGATGTACGTTGAGAATATTTGGCCCATCACCTTCTCCGCTTCCAACTTAACCGGTACAAGTGCACGCTTTATTTCGCCAAGGTCGAAGGTCGTTTGTTGAGAAGGGGGTTGGGACGGACCAGGCGACGACGTGGAATCTCCTTCGCCGGCAATGCGGTTTCCTGAAGGGGTGAACGTCGGTTTGACGGCAATGTCGGACCTTTCCAATGATTCTGATATGCAATGGGCGATGAATGAAATTACCCCCGTTTCGTCCTTGAAGCGCACTTCGGTTTTTGTGGGGGACACGTTCACGTCAACGTCTTCGGTTGGCAGCGTCAATTCAATGGTTCCATAAGGATAGTGCCCCTTGGTTATCTTCTGACGATAGCCGGACAAAAGACCCCGCCTCATGACCTCGCTTTTCACGGGCCTTCCGTTGATTGAGAAGTACATCTTCTTTAGGTTCGAACGGGTATTTGAGGGGGGTGATATGAGGCCTGAAATCGTCATTTCATCATTTTTCCCGCTTAACTCGAGCATCATTTTGGCTTCTGACACGGAGAATACGTCCGAAAGACGCTGGCGTAGATTTGACACCGCCGGAAGGTCCGTCACGACCCGGTCATCATTGAGTAACTTGAACGAGACGTTGAGGTGGCAGAGGGCCTCTTCCGTTACAACTTCGAGTATCTTCCGGTATTCCGTTCGAGCCGTCTTTAAAAATTCTCTTCGCGCAGGGGTGTTGTAAAACAGGTCTTCGACGATGACGGTGGTCCCTTCGGACCGGGCCGAGGGCTTTTTCCCGCTTATCTCCCCTCCCACGGAACGGACCTCAAATGCCTCCTGACCCTCCGTTTTCGATATCAGCGTTACCTTGGAAACTGCGGCAATGGATGCCAGGGCCTCTCCCCGGAAACCCAGCGTCGAAAGATGAAGTAGGTCCTTGTCATCGGTTATTTTGGAAGTGGTATGTCTTTCAAGGGCCATTTCCAGTTCTTTTGGGGGAATGCCTGACCCGTCGTCGCTAACGGAGATTCGTTCTCCACCCCCTTTTTTCAAATTCACCAGTATTTTGGTCGAATCTGCATCAAGTGCGTTTTCCAATAGTTCCTTGACAACTGATGCAGGCCTTTCCACGACCTCCCCGGCGGCAATCCTTTCGACGGTGCTTTTGTCCAGGCGCGTTATCGTCACGAACTTCCAACTTCGAACATTGACTTAAGGATGATGGTGTATGAGAATGGAGGAGGGGTGCTCAACCTTTTTCTACTCTTCCGACGGTAGCTGATTTTTCCTGTATATTACCAAGGAAATCACCGCCAGTATCGATGATAAGAGGAGCGGCCCGAGTGAGATTATGGATAGGACGGCTCCCACCTTGATGAGTCCGGGCTTTTTTGCTCTTGCCAGTCCTCCGAGGGCAACTACGGCGATGCCAACGAGGATTTCAATGATGGCGGCGTAAAATAGCAACGAAACCGCCAGGTCCACATCCCCCCCTTCAAATTGCACCATGCCCACGTGGTCGGGGTTCATGGCGAACAGAAGAATTCCGTTGAGAATGGCCAAAACCCCAGCAATCATGAGAAGAGTGAATGGGAAATATGGGTCATCGACCTTTTCTTTGGGCGGCTTTTCTTCTACCTGTTCCATTGACGGGAGTTCCTCGTCGTTCATGTTTTTAATAATGTCCATGACTCTTATTTAATACTGTTCCTTTATTTTTCCAAATAGTTTCGGTGCCCCCCGTGAAATGATTAATAAGCACGGTGCGAATGTTCCGCCGGATGAAGATACTCCATACTGCAGATTCTCACCTTGGCTATTCCGCCTACAACCCACTTGACGAAAATGGCATCAATGCCAGAGAGTCAGACCTGTACGATGCCTTCGACTGGATGGTGGACCTTGCGGTCAAGGAGAAGATTGATGCCGTGATACACGCAGGAGACCTTTTTCATAACATCCGGCCCAGCAACCGCGCTTTGGGATTCGCCTTCCAATCACTTAGGAAATTGCGAGAAAAGAATATTCCATTCATCGTCATAGCAGGCAATCATGAAACGCCCAGAATGAGGAGGACCGGGTCAATATTCCGGGTTCTTGAAAACGACCAGAACATACGCCCCATTTACGGATTGGGCACGGGAAGGGTTGAATTGGGTGATTGCCTCGTCCAGGGCATCGGTCACATACCCAATGGTGATTCTTTTGCAGAAGCCATCGGTTCTTTGGAACCGGATGGCCGCTTCCAGTACAACATCGCCATGCTTCACGTTGGCATCGGCGGGATATCCGTTTTTGCAACGGGGGATTTCAATGAACACGTGATGCCTGCGGGTAAGATACCCCATGATTTCGATTACGTCGCTCTGGGACATTATCACGAACACACCAAGATTCGGGATGGGGTTTACTATTCGGGAAGCCTTGAGAAACTGTCTTTTTCGGAAAAGGACCATGAAAAAGGAGTGCGGGTCGTAGACCTTGCCAGAGGCACCTCGGATTTTGTCCCGTACCAAGCAAGAAACATGCTTGCCTTGGGTCCTTTGGATGCCAAAGGCCTCGATTCTTCTGCCATTGAGAATTGGATTCGCGAATGCGCTCAAAAGGTTCCTGATGGGGCCGTCGCAAAGGTGTCCGTTGAAAATATTGACAAAGGCGAAAAGAACAATCTCGACATTAGGGGATTGCGCACGTTGTTTTCCCATGCCCTTCATCTCGACCTCAGGTTATCTTCCCTGGGCCTTTCCGACGCGGGGTCCACGTCTGAATTCCGAGGGATGGCAGATGAGTTTTCCAGGTATGTGGAAAAATCGGGCATTCAGAACAAGACGGTAATCAAAAAAGGAAAAGGATATCTGGAGGGGGTATTGTGATGCTCCTTTCCCTCGAACTGAAGAATTTCGGCTGCTTTGCTGATGTCTCCTTGGAATTTCCCCAAGGGGTCACCGGCATCGTTGGAAGGAACGGGGAAGGAAAATCAACCCTGATGGAGGGAGTCGCCTGGGTCCTTTACGGCAATCAGAGTTCCCTCATGAGATTGAATAAGGAGGGATTGAAGCGGCACGGGGCTCCTGCGGGTTCTCCCGTCTTTGGAAGGCTCGTCTTTGACATTGGTGGCGACCAGTATGAGGTGGAGAGGGAATTGAAGGGGAAGAATCTCTCTCCCGATGCCGTTGTCCGCTGCAAAGGGAAAGTTCTCGCAACGGGAAGCACGCAGGCCGTTGAATTGATGGGGGAGGTCCTTGGAATGGATTTCGCCTCTTTTGAAACGTCGGTTTTCACCCGCCAAAATGACCTTGCCATCTTGTCATCGCTCACGCCTGCCGAAAGAAAGCGTCGGCTGCTTAAGATTCTCAAGATTGACCGGATAGAACGGGCCATTGACGATTCGAGAAGGGACCTTAGGGGGAAAATGAGTGATGCCGACCGATTTCGTTCCAATCTGGAAAGCTTTGCCTCGGAATTTGAAAACCTTCAAGAAAAGATTGATTCGAAAAATGAACGGGTTGCAAAGGTTGAAGAAGAACTTGAAGAATGCGAAGAAAGGGTCGCAGACTTAAGAAAGGAGATTGCGGAATTTTCAAGAAGGAAGGAAATCATCGAAAAGCAACTTGAAGAATGGCTGGAAAAAAAAGAAAAGATCGTCAAGCTTGAAAAGGACCTTGAAGGCCTCATGGCTCGGTTGGAGAACATCGAAGGAGAGGTGAACGATGCGAAAAAGA
>CAZPOY010000013.1:0-26909 GCA_964588345.1 uncultured Thermoplasmata archaeon | reverse complement strand
AGCTTGATACCTCAAGCTTGGGTTGTGATGTAGAGACGGTCCGCAAAAAGGTAAACCCGCAATTTGTGATCCGGCTCAATTCCGTACTTCAACCGATGATATTCCATCTCGATTTCATAAACAAAATCAAAGAATGAAAAAAGAAAGAGCCGGAGAATTCTATCTCCGGCGACGTGCGAATTTTCTCCTAAAAGAATATCTACCTACTCTTCTAGGCGTGCATCTTCTTAGTATACGCCAGCAACCCGCCTTCCCTGACCATGTCCTTTTCCCTTTTTGAAAGGTCAATCTTGCCTTCCATGGTCTTGCCCTTGGTGAGGTTCTGGACTTCCACGGTGTCGCCTTCGAGATTGTTGGTGACTACCTTGAGTTTGTCGCCCTGGTCGATTTCAGCCGTGTCGATGATTATCGGAAGTATCCCGGTGTTAATAAGATTCGACCGGTGTATCCTCGCAAAGGAATTGGCCAAAACGGCTTTGATGCCCAGTTCCCATGGTCCCAGTGCCGCGTGTTCTCTTGAAGAACCCTGTCCGTAATTGTCTCCACCGACCAGGAATCCGCCTTTATTGTCCAAAGCTCTTTGAGCGAACGTCTCGTCCTCGTAATAGAAGACGAATTTGGATATCTCAGGTAGGTTCGACCGAAGGTGCTGTGTCAGCGGTCCTGCGGGAAGAATGTCATCGGTGGAAACGCCGTCTCCGACCTTTAGAAGGGCCTCTCCTTCCATGACCTGTTCCATCTTCGTTTGGGGTTTCAAGGGTACGATGTTGGGCGACCGTTTCACAGAAACGCTGGGTCCCTTTGGTTCCAGGAAAAGAAGGTCGTCGTACTTGTAGTTGATAGGTCCAACATCCACCGGAGGAAGCTCCCTGGGGTCGGATATCTCGCCCTTGAGGGCTGATGCAGCGGCGACCTCCGCTCCGCAAAGGGCCAGTTTCCCGTGCTTGGTTCCGCCCCTTCCTATCCAATTTCTGTTCACGGTCCTGAGTGAGAGGTGCCCATGTCCGGGAACGAATCCGATGCCTATGCATGCGTTGCAGCCGGGGTCAATCATTCTTCCGCCTGCTTTGGTAATGGCATCGAAAGACCCGTCTTCCAGCATCATTTCCCACACGTTTCTTGAACCGGGCGAGACGATGAGGTCAATGGAGGGGTCCACTTTCTTGCCCTTGATTATCTCAGCAGCTATTTTCAGGTCCCGGATGCCGCCGTTGGTGCAACTTCCGATGAAAACCTGGTCGATGTGGGTTCCCTTGACCTCGTCAATGTCCTTGACGTTATCGGGCATTCCCGTCATGGCCACCAGAGGTTTAATCTGGGAAAGGTCGATTTCGAGTTCCTTGTCGTATTTTGCATCAGGGTCGGCCTTGAGTTCCTTCCAATCTTCCAATCGCCCTTGGGCTTCAAGGAATTTCTTCGTTACCTCATCGGAAGGGAAGATGCTTGTCGTAGCACCGGTTTCTGCACCCATGTTCGTGATGGTGGCTCTTTCGGGAACTGTTAAGGTCTTCACGCCGGGCCCATCGTATTCAATGATGTATCCGACGCCGCCCTTGAAGCTTATCATTCTCAGAAGTTCGAGAATTACGTCCTTGGCGGATGAGCCCCAATTCAGTTCTCCTTTGAGCGTCACCCGCATCATCTTGGGAACCTTCATGTAGAAGAAACCTCCGGCCATGGCAACGGCCACGTCCATTCCGCCAACGCCGATGCCAATCATTCCAAGGCCACCGGCCGTTGGTGTATGCGAATCGGAACCGAGCATGGTGACACCGGGCTTGCCGAACCTTTCGTAGTGAAGCTGATGGCAGACGCCGTTTCCAGGCTTTGAGTAGATGGCTCCGAATTTGGAAGCCACGGATTGAAGGAAGAAATGGTCGTCTGTCGATTCTCCCTTGAATCCCAGCGATGTATGGTCGTTGTATGATACAACAGTATCGGGCTTCACCTTGTCAAGGCCTAGCGATTCGAATTCAAGCCAAGCCATTGTGCCCGTGCTGTCCTGCGTAAGGCACTGGTCGACCTTCATTCCTATCTCTTGGCCCCGTTCGGGTGAGCCGTCTCCCACGTGTTCTCTCAATATCTTTTCTGCGATGGTGTATCCCATTTTAGATCACCGAGGTATGTCCTCATCAAGGGTTATTGCAATCAAATATAAAGATTTGGCTTTTTTCAGAAGTAATTTAAGAATAGTAGGCAAAATGAAAATTTTTTCCGTTATTCCAAAATAGAATGAGCATGTGACAAGGCATGGAAAATGATATTAGACACCATTGGCTAATCAAAGACAGGAAAGGAGATGAATTCGAAGGTCCGGCTTTACTTTCCCATTTTCCTCTTATGCATTTTAACATCTGGAGCACTACTGGGCTACATGTTCTATTACCCTACATTTCAGGAACCAGAAACGGGTATTGTGCCTCCCAAGATAGAAGTCGGAGACGAATATGCATATACGTTCACTGCCGCCGGAGTTTACAATTACGACCTTCTCGTCACTTACAACGTTCTTTCAGAAAGGAACATCACGGTGAATGGCACCTTTTTTGACGTATGGGAAATATCTTTCGAGTCGAATTTTTCAAACTCTTGCTACATGCCTTTCGCACCCAATTCAACGTTGGGGTCCGACCAGCCCTACCTGACGCATTTCCAAGGCAAGCTATTCATTGATTCAACGACGCTCAATCCCGTCCTGATATACTCCAACATGACCCAATATACGCTTTTTCTTAAAGAAAAGATGTCGGAGGACCGTTACGAAATATATTCAAGAGGCCAGTATTTCCCATTCATATTCAATGTATTCGTGCCTGAAATGAGCGCGATGAAGATTTACGAGAAGGTACGGGTTTTCTCGCATTGGACCTGGCATCATACCGTAGGATTCGACGAGCATATCCGTTGGTTCGACATCAGCAACCCGTATTCCATGCGAATATCCGACGACGGACCTAATTTCTACGTAATGCTAGCCATGGACTGGGACCGGTACATCGGTGAACTTTCCCACAGCGACGGTGAGTTTCTTTTCATGGAATCCGCTTTCATGGAGATACGGTGGCACATCCTGGAGGAGTCCCGGTCCATGAACAATTTTGACTATCTCACAACTTACCGGATAGAAAGAAGGAACGGACCACAATTCTACGGACCTTAACTCCTTGCAAGTGGTGATTCGCCCCTTTAATTTGCGTTGCTTGTAAGGGATACGTTTAAAATCAATAAAGCAATCTCCTTGTCAGGTGATTTGAAAAATGCCACCGGAAGTAAATAAAGACGTTTGCGACGGAAACGGAGCCTGCTACGATGTTTGTCCAGCCGACCCCAAGGTCTTCGAGATCAAGGACGGAAAATCACACGTCGTAGAACCAGATGCATGCATCGAGTGCGGCGCATGCGAAGCCGCATGCCCCACCGGCGCCATAACGCTGTAAACGGGACATTTCATTGGCCCATCAGGGCTTTTTTCTTTTTCCTTTAATTTTTTTCTCTCTTATCGTGCATGACCGATGACCACTTCTTCCATCAAACATCTTCCATCTGCCTGGTCAGAATTTTAGATTGGCGGATAATGCTTTTTCCAAATGAATTCAGCCACAATCTTAGCATTTTTTCTTGGGGAAATATCGTTTGAATCCAGCACAAGGTCTTCCCTGTCCGTCCTTTCAAACGGCACGTCGATGCCGATGACTTCTCCGAGTCCTTCGTGTCCCCGTCCCGTTTCCAATCGCTTCAGCGCTTTCTTGTAAAGGTCTGATATAACGGGAGAGTCTTTTCGCTGGGCCTCACGTTCCATGGCAGTTTTGAGGTCGCATTCCACAAGAACCTCGCTGAAATGGTCCATCTTTTCTTTGGCAAGTTCCCGCCATTCCTTGCGATGCCCCGTAGCATCGAGAATCACGTTGCCGCCCCCTTTCACTACCCTCTCGGTCATTAGAACAAGCGTGCGATAAAGACGGTCCCTCTCGTTTTTTGTGTATTCCGGGTTGGGAAAAAGGGTCTTTCGGAAGACGTCGGGACGGAGCACCTGATGGTCAACGCCCTCATTTCTTAACATATGAGAAACCTCTTTGGCAATGGTCGATTTGCCCGACCCGGGAAGTCCCGTTACCCAGATGCACCATCCTTCGTCGTCATTTAGTTCCTTGACCACCTTTTCCAACAATGCCGGGGAAGCGCAGGCGATTATCTCCGTAGCATGTCCCATGGTCACAGGAACGTGGTCGATGCTCTTTCCGTCCAATCCTGAAACAGTGCCTCCCGCTTCTTCCACCAGAAGTTTTCCGGCGACGCAGTCGAGCACGCGCATGCATCCCCGTATGTCAATGGTGGCGGAGTTGGTTCCCTGGGAAGTGAACGCCAGGTTCAGTGCAACGCAACCTAGGCATCGAAAACGACCCGAAACGGGTACCAAGCGGGCCAATTTCTTGCTTCTTTCCGGTGTAGAAGGATGCATTTCGATGCCAAAGCATAGGTCTCCATCCTTCTCATTAACGTTAATGGGCGAACCGTTGAGGAAGGTTCCATTGCCCTTTATGGCAGTATATTCGTCCCCATTTTTCAAATTGAGCACATATGCGGATTGAACGGTTCCCAGGGAATCTCCCGTACAGTAGGCCAAAGATGTGGCGTGAAGAGGTATGTCCACCTTGAAATTGTAAGACCCATCCAAAGGGTCGATGACAACGGTGCCTTCAGGTTCCCCGTAGAAAATCTCTCCGGCTTCTTCGGTGACCACTCGGACGTTACCTTTCTCTTCAATCTGTTTGAGAATGATGTCTTCGAGAACCTTGTCCATGCGCATGGTCCGGTCTCCTCCTTTGCCGATGCCGATGACGTTTTTCGAATCGTTTTCAAGAGATTCTCTGCGGTATGCTTCAAGGCACTCGCGTCCCGCTTTTTTGAAAATCTCGAGCCAATCCAACCAAATCACCACTCAGTAAAAAAATCCGGTTCCACTGTTCCTTTCTCCAAGCATTTGCAAGTGGACTGGAAAATTTTTCTTCTGACCTTGTCGGTGACATTCGGGTAAAAGATGGGGTGGCAGACGACGAGACTGCGGAAGGCGAGGAATGGAGGAAGCAATTCTAGCATCTTGTCGTCTTTCGTTTTTTCGATATAGCGGGAGATGAATTCATCGTATAGGCGACGGAAGGGCCCCGTTTTGAAACCGTGCTTTCCCTTCATGCCGTAGAATATGTAATTGATGACCAGGGAAGCGACGTCATCGCAGGCTTCTCCGTGTGGGCCCCGACTTCGGTCAAGGAGAACGAAATCCCCTTCCTCGTTCCACCAGATGTTTCCCGGATGGAAATCACCGTGTATCACGCAGCATCTTCCGGAAATCTTCCTGGAACGTACCCAATAGGGAACGCAGAGGGAAACCACTCTTTCCAAATCCCCATAATCCAGGAAATTTTCTTCCGGGTAGGTATCGATGACGCCCATGAGGCATTCGCCGTGCCCGATGTTGTCCCTGGCTTTCCTTACGTAGATGACCATGTCGGTCCATTTTTCCGAATGAAGATTTGCCAGGTAATCGGCAAGTTTGAGGCATTTGACCAAGTCTTCTTCAGCAAGTTTTCCCGTTTCTTCGATTCTGTCCAGGTCGTCGAAATACGGTTTGCCATGGGCTTTTTTCTGAAGATGGAAGAATTCCACCGCATCTCCCACGCTATTTAACTTTTCACCGTCAAAAGAAACAACGTCCCCCGTTCCAACATGTTTTTCCATCTTTCCGAATGTGTCGTGGGCGAGAAGGTGCACTGCAGCACGGTCAGCAAAATGGTCGTGCCCGAAATTCTCTGGAGCGATGGTCTTGAGAACCAACACCCGGGGTTCGCCATCAACCTCGTAGCGTATCCGGTAGCCGTTCCCGTGCCATCCGCCTCCAAGGGTGTCAAGCCCCAAAAAGCTCCCACCGAGTTCTTTCTCAACGTAATCTTTGAAAGCGTCTTTTGGCACTTCTTCCAGCATTTCCATTCCTCCCTTACATCTCACGTTGTTTAGGTCCCTGCTTCCCATGATGAGAGGTATTCTTCCTGTTCCGGCGTGAGGACGTCAATGTTCATTCCCATGGATTCGAGTTTGAGACGGGCAACCTCTTTGTCGATGGTTTCGGGAACGCAATAAACCTTGTTCTCAAGGTCATCACCCCTTTCCACAAGATGGGTGGCCGTCAATGCCTGGTTGGCAAAAGACATGTCCATCACGGATGCCGGGTGTCCTTCTGCAGCAGCAAGATTCACCAGACGTCCTTCTCCGAGAAGGTAAATCTTCTTGCCGTCTTTTAGAACGTATTCTTCGACCTCATGCCTAACTCTCCTCTTGGAAACGGAAATGTTCTCAAGTCCTTCTACGTCGATCTCCACGTTGAAGTGTCCGGAGTTGCATACGATGGCACCGTCTTTCATTTTGTTGAACATGTCCGTAGAGATGACGTCGCAGCATCCCGTGGCTGTTATGAATAGGTCGCCTACCTCCGCTGCTTCGATACCCTTCATCACCCTAAATCCGTCCATGACCGCTTCAATGGCCTTGACCGGGTCGACCTCAAGTACTATTACGTTGGCTCCGTGACCCTTTGCCCTCATGGCGATGCCTCGTCCGCACCACCCGTATCCGCCTACAACTACGGTCCTGCCTGCAATGAGGATGTTTGTCGCCCGCAAGATGCCATCCAAGGTGGATTGCCCCGTGCCGTAACGGTTGTCGAAAAGATGCTTCGTGTCCGCATCGTTCACCGCGATTATGGGATACTTCAAAACGCCGTCTTTCTCCATGGATTTGAAGCGGATGACGCCAGTAGTGGTCTCCTCCGTTCCAGCTATTATGTGGTCTAGAAGTTCCTTTCGGTCTTTGTGGATGGTGCTTACCAGGTCGCCTCCGTCATCCATCGTGATGTGGGGCTTTGCGTCTAGAACCTGGCTTACGTGCTTGTAATACGTGTCACGGTCTTCCCCTCTTACAGCGTAAACGTTTATCCCGTAATCCCTGACCAGCGAAGCTGCCGTGTCGTCTTGGGTGCTAAGGGGATTTGAGGCGCAAAGATGAACTTCGGCCCCACCGGCTTTCAAGGTTCTCATGAGGTTGGCCGTTTCCGAAGTGACGTGAAGGCAGCAACCAATGGTTTTGCCCTCAAGGGGTTTGTTATTTTCAAAATCTTTGCGTATCTTGGCCAGAACGGGCATCTCCTTTTCGGCCCACTCTATCTTCAATTTGCCTTCATCTGCTAACTGAAGGTCTCTGACATCCGAACTCATGTTATCACTACAATCATTTACATGTACATATTTCAAGATTACCGTTTTGATTACGGATATTTTACTAATATATTGAATTATTACGGAATAATTACAAATATTTAAGTAATAATGTTAATATTATGCGTTTATGACCTTGGACGATAAAGACAGAGCCATCGGTTTTTTTCTGAAGGAGACCGGCAAGGCGACCATCAAAGAGATATCGAAGGCAACGGGCATGAGGCCGTCAACCATCCATGGCCGGATAAAGAGGATGGAAGAGAATGGCAACATCGTCAATTACACCGTCAAGTTGAATGATGAAGAGTTCGACAGAGGTTTTGCCGTGTACATGCTCATTGCAGGAACCATGGAACCATATCTCGACGAAAAAATGCTGAAGCATCCTGCGATAACCGTCGTTTCAGGGCTTACGGGAGAGTACGACCTTCTCATTAAGATGAAATTTTCCGACCTTGCGGCATTCAACGATTTCCTATTGGATTTCCGTGAGAAGTACAAGGACCACATTCACAAGACGGTAACGATGGTGGAAACGGTGTCTCTAAAAGAGGAATTGTAAGCAGACGGGCATCAAAGGCTGCACATTTTTAAAAATCCTTTTTCATTATGACGGCTCCGTCACCGTTCGTGTAGAACATCGGCACTTCCCCTCTCTTTGAGAATCCACGGTTAATGTAGAATCTTTCCGCACTTTCGTTTCCCTCGCGGATTTCCAGGGTCAGGCCTTGGCAATGTTTTTTCATCGCCATGGATTCGATATTTTCCAGCAGTTTCGTCCCAATCCCCCGATTCCGGTAGTTTTCATCTACGGCAAGCAATAATATGCGGGCGTAGTTTTTCGAAGTGATTCCTCCAGAGATGAACCCCACGATTTGTCCGTCTTTCACTACGCATAGCGAATAATTGGGCCACATCTTCCAGATGTCCATTATCATGTTGGGGTGGTACGTTTCGGTAAGGGCATTATCTACCAAGTCAAAGACCGGGTCAAGGTGCTTCTTCTCGAAGGGGATGACATTCATCATTCCCGTGATGTTACACAGATTATTAAACCGTTGTGAAAAAGCGACCCAATTTTTTTCTATTAGTTGGAGATATTACCCCCGTGAATATCAACCAAGATGCCTGTTTGAAATGCGGAGGATGCGTTGGAGCATGTCCCACGGATAGTCTTTTTCTAAACACGAGGATAACGTGGAAAGAGGAAACATGCATAAAGTGCAATCGCTGCGTACTATTCTGTCCCGTGGGGGCCCTGGAATTGGAGGCGAATCTCGATGATTGATGAAGGAACCCACGTTCAAGTTCTCATAGTAGGTGCTGGGCCAGGAGGGTCCATGGCAGCGATGAAATCCGCGGAAGCTGGTTCCGATGCACTCCTCATCGAAAAGAGAAAGGAGATAGGAACCCCCGTCCGATGTGCCGAAGGAATGACAAAAGAAATGTTTCAAAAGGTCGGCATAGAACCCTGCGATGCATGGATAGACAACAAGGTCCATGGTGCTAAAATCGTATCGCCTTCAAACCACATCCTGAAAGTGGATTCATCCCTGGTCAAGGAAAAGTGCGGATATATCTTGAATCGGGAGATATTCGACCGGGACCTTGCGATAATGGCCCATGAGGCAGGAGCAAAGGTGGTTGCGGGAACGGCCTTGATGGATGCTTCATGGGACGAAGGCAAATGGAGATGCACCGTCAGTCACATGGGAAGGAGGTTCGACATATTCGCTGACGTGATAATCGCCGCCGACGGATTCGAATCCCAGGTGGGGCGCTGGTGTGGAATCAACACCACGCTTGATACAGGGGACATGATATCGAGCTTGGAATATACTCTCGAAGGCATCGAAGGGGACCACAGGTTCATAGAGTTCCATTTCAATAAAGACGTGATGCCCGGAGGATACGCTTGGGTATTTTGGAAAGGACCAGGCAAGGCAAACGTCGGATTGGGCATCAACGCAAGGTATCTAAAGGATAGGGCGCAAGTCAAAGATGCCCTTGAAAGGTTCATCGAAAGCAAGGCGAATCTGAAAATGGGAGAGGTAACGAGGGTCATATCTGGGGGCATCCCCGTGTCAAGGCCTTTGGAAAAAACGGTATCAAGGAACTTGCTTCTGGTTGGCGATGCTGCCAGAGTTACGGATCCCATGACGGGGGGAGGCATTGTAAATGCCATCATAACGGGAAGGATGGCTGGGTCCGTAGCGGGAGAATTCATCAACAACGGAAGGGACCAATCAATACTCGATGGATATGAGAAGATGTGGCGAGGTGCGATAGAGAATGAACTTCTCCAGCATTACATCGTGAAAAACTTCCTAGAGAAGGTCGAGAACGAGCACGTTGACAAGGTTGTAAAAGCCCTAAGAGGCGAAACGCTGACGGCCTTGGAGCCCAAATCACTTATTAGCAAGGTCGTCAATAGATATCCTGAACTCGAAGAGGAACTATCCAAGGTGGTTTAAGTGCTTGAGATTAAGAGAAAAGTGGTCCTTTTGGGAGATGGCGGCGTCGGAAAAACTAGTCTCATTCGGCGTTTTGTTCTAAATACCTTCGACGACAAATATTTAGTGACCATTGGTACCAAGGTATCCAAGAAGGTCATCAAAACCAAACATCCCGAAACAGGTGCTGATGTGGAACTCACACTGGCCATCTGGGACATCATGGGGCACATGGGGGTTACCCGGGTCCACACGAATTATCTTCAGGGCGCAAAAGGCGCGTTGGTGGTGGCCGACGTATCCAGGAGGCATACCTTGGAAGGAACCCGGAAATGGATAGACGCAGCAAAAGACAAAGCGGACATCCCCATGGTCATGCTTGCCAACAAATCCGACTTGATCGGTGAAAAGGAGATGGGCGTCGAGATGTGGGATTTTGAAGAACCCACTCTGAAAGAATTTGCAGGGCAATATGGTTTTCCCAGCTTCTTGACATCGGCAAAGGACGGGCACAACGTCGAAGAGGCCTTCGAGGAACTGGCCCAGCAAGTCCTCAAATGATTTTTTTTCGGCTACACAGGCCGTTCATTCGCCTGCATTCAACCTGTCAATTCGTACCGGACCCTTGTTCTCTCCTTTCCCTTGTTTTCCGTCTTGATTATTCTCATCTGACCTATCTCGGAAGTGTTCTTGACGTGGGTCCCGGCGCATGGGCATACGTCAAAATCTTCTATTTCAATGACCCTGAGCTTCTTGATGCTGGAAGGGATGAGGTCTAGATTGGACCTTAGAGGGTCCGTCCTTTTCAAAAGTGCTTCTCGGTTTTCCGTGTAAATTTTCACGGGCCTTCCTGCATTGATGATGGCATTGGATTGTTCCTCCAGCGTTTGAAGTTGTTCCTCGTTTGGCTTGAAAGGGCTCAGGTCAAGCCGTGACGATTTTTTATTTATCTGATTTCCGACGGTTCTTGCGCCAAAGAGGTCATAGGCGATTCCCGAGATGATGTGCTGGGCCGTGTGCATCTTCATGTGTGCATATCGTCGTTTCCAGTCAATTTTTCCTTTGACATCCTCGCCCAAGGGAGGGATTTTTGCGACCTTGTGCTTGACGATGCCGCTTTTTGTAACCTTGCGCACTTCCCCGGACGTTTCGTTCCATGTGAGAATGCCTCTGTCTGATGGCTGTCCGCCTCCCTCGGGGTAAAAGGCCGTTTTTTCCAATACGACATAATCGCTGCCCTGTTTTACGACCTTGGATTCGAACGTCTTGATGTAATTTGCCTCAGCGTCATGCATGTAAAGCATTTCCGTCATGCTTGCACAATTGAACCATTCTAAAAAAGATTTTACCCGGTCCCGGTGGTGACCCCTTCGTGTCCTCTTTTCATTTTAACAATCAGTTCCTCGACCTCGTTCCATTGGTCCGGTCCAAAAGCATCCGAAACCGAACGTATCAGGGATTCCCGAATGCCGTCCTTCATTCTTCGTGGAAGAGCAGGGGAAAGTTGTGTAGCAAGTATCGGACCACCAGAAAGTCGGACGATGTTGGTAAGCGCTTTTCCTCCCATGCGGTTGAGAGACATTTCGAATTCGTGGATGTTTTCACACAAAGGATAATCAAGGGCTGCGGCACCCAAAGCAAAAGGTGAATAAGCAAAGTCTTTAGAGGCAATGGCTTTCATGGTCATCTCTCCCCCATTGCCAGAAAAATCAGGAAAAATGACCTTGCCTTTAAGCCCTTGAGGAAGAAAATCATTTTCCTGTGGAAGAAACATCCTTTGAAGGTAACCTGAGTCCATGAGGATTTTCCTTACTTTGGATACCGTTCCGGGTGACGCATGAAGCGAATCAGCAATTTCCAGATTGTCCTTCCATTTTGCTAACGAGAGACCCTTCATTACCTTCCGCTGTAGTTTTCCACCGATTTGAGGCAGGGCACTTTTGAAGACCAAGCCATTTTCCGGGATGTCAAAGGAAGAGTATTTTGCGAGGATTTCATAACGCCCCCACTTACGGGCGATGGAAAAATCTCTGAAGGATTGAAAGAGTGAAAGATGATGCATCGATGAACCGGTTCTCCAAGAGAATGCCCTGTTGAGAATCTGGTTTCCCCTCATCCTTCCTTTATGATGGACCAAGACCCATCCGCCTTTCTCAGGAAGCCCGGGAATGGTCACATCTTCGATTTTCCCTTTGGTTTTCATTCTCGAAATGTAGTTTGCCGCCGTATATTTGGAACATCCCATTTCTTCGGATATCCCGTCGATTTCCGGATTGGGTTGCAAGAGCAACTTTCCGACAAGTTCTTCCATTACATCCATGATTTTATCATGTGATATATCATATTTAATGATATGCTTATATCATCGAAATATCTCAACTTTTCTAAGACAAAAATATTTAGAAAATTTACCATGGTTCCGGTTATGGGTGATATATTATACTGCAATCGAAAAGCGTTAAATATCATTAATGACAAGTCTGTTCAGAGGAGTTTCAATGGTAGAAAGAATACCCACGGGAATAAAAGGCCTTGATGAGCTGGTTGATGGAGGTTTCCCCAAAGGAAGCGTAATTCTGGTCAGCGGTCCCAGCGGTGCTGGAAAATCACTCTTTTCCCTTTCATATCTTGTTGGTGAAAATGGGGGATCTTTGTATGTCACCGTCGAAGAGCCGAAACGTTCGCTCATTGAAGGGGGAAAGGGCATCGGACTTGACATAATGGGTTCGTTGGACAGTGGTTCCCTGCTGATATCGGACCTTACCTCCGCAAGAATGTTATCCGACAGCGATGCTCAGACCGAAGAAAAGATAGCGGACTTTACCTCCATTGCTTCCATCATAGAAAACGAGGTCAGAAAGAACGGGGTGCAAAGGGTAGTCGTCGATTCGCTGACGGCCCTTGGCGTATATTATAACGACCCGAACATATTCAGGCAGGAACTGTTCCGTTTCACGCAGATTCTCAGGAACCTTGGCGTTACGACGATACTCGTGGGTGAATCCGGGGAGGAGTACGCTGGGACCAAATACGGCATCGAGCAGTTCGTATGTGACGGATACCTGTTAATTGACCTCGAGAAGATAGAAGGAGAACTGAGAAGGACGATAAACGTGAGGAAGATGCGCTATACCAAGCACGATTCATCTGTTCATCCAATGTTGATACTCCGTTCAGGCATCAGGATATCCGTCAGGGAAAAGGTCTACTGAAATGGAAGAAGGAAAAGAGAACGCTGGCCGCCCCATTAGGGCAAACCTCATGAAGATACTCGATAGAATGGAAAAGGCGGAGAGGTCCTTATATCTGGAAGGTGAGATGTCCGCGGGCTCCGAGCAGTTGCTAATTCAGACCCTCTCTTCAGCCATTGACGAAGAAAGGCCGCTTTTGATAGTTCTTTCAAAGGCTTCCAAGGAAGAGGTGGATTTCGACCTTGAAATGGAAGGACACGACCTCCAGGAACTAATGGACGAAGAAAGGGCCTGCGTTCTTGATTGGTACACGCACAGAAGCACTAACGTTTCGGGCATCGACCCCGACGGAATGTTCTTTCATTTGGGACCGGACATATTCAACATTTCCACCGCCATTGAAATGGCTTTGGAGAAACTAAAGGGGAAAAGACCGCTCATCGTTCTTGACGTTCTCGAATATGCCAACGAGTATTTTTCAACCAAGAATGTAAAATCGATGATAGATGCCGTGCAAGCCATTGTGAAGGAAAACGAAGGCGACCTCATTTGGAACAGCGTGGGCATGGACCAAGATGCATCCAAGTTCAAGGCGGGGGCGGGCATTGTTCTGGAGGTCAGGGAAGAAGAAGACGGCCAATTTTCCTTGGTCGGTGAAAAGGACAAATGGGGCGTCGTGCCAGAGGAAATGCGCATGAAGCTCACATCGGGGGAATTGCATTTTTCGTCCCCTGGATTTGAGGTGCCCGTTGCCGACGATGCACGAATGAAAGGCATTGATGAATCGGAAGACCTTGACCTGGGACTAGAAGGCCTTGAGGAAGAAGTGCCCTTGGCCGAAGATGCCACCGATGAAATGGAAGACCTCGAACTTTTCGATGAGGAAATTCGTCAGCTTGAAGAGGAAGAAGAAGGGGAAATGGACCCTGAGGAGTTCTTCGCCCTGGAACTCGACCAATTGATGGATGAAGAGGACGTCATCGAATCGGAAGAATACGAAGAAGAGGTCGGATATGAACTGGAACTACCCGAAGAAAAAGAGATACTCACGCCAGAAGCATTGGGAATGGGCGAAAAGGACGAAGAACCACGAGGGAAGGAAGAGGAGGCCAGCGAAGAAAGGCAGTCCGATGGCTTCTGGTACAGGTCCGAGGGTAAAGTTGAGATATGCGGTAGTTGCGGGGCGTTCATTCCGGAAGGAGCGGAAGAATGCAACGTCTGCGGTAAGAAGGTCGCCCAAAGAGCGTATTTCGAAGAAAAGGAAGAAGGGGAGAAGCCCTCCCTTTTCATCTGTCCTTCCTGTGGAGCATTTGTTGCGGAAGGCGCTACGGTCTGCAACGTTTGCAATTCCGAGTTTGAATTCGAAGAAGAAGAGGGGTTGGAAGCCCCCGTAGAAACGCCCGACGAAGAAGAATTCCATCTGGATGAAGACATCGCGGAGTCCTTTTCCCTCGAAGGAATGACCAAGGATGAGGAAGACGAGGAAATCGGAGTAATCGTATGCGATGAGTGCGGGGCATTCATCAATCCGGGGATGGAACACTGCCCGATTTGTGAAAAATCCGTGGAGGAGATGGTGGTCGATGGCGAACATCTCGATTTGGAACCTCCTGAAGAATTGAAATTGAAAGAAGGGCCCGATGGGTACTGGTACAAGGAAGGACAGGATGGTTTAAATTACTGTGGAAAATGCGGAGCGTTCCTGAAGAAAGACGATGCCAACTGCCCCATCTGCCATTCCCCGGTGGAAGAGGTCAAGGTGCCCGTGTCTCGAAAGCCGGAAGAGCCCGATGGATATTGGTACAGAGAGGGCCAGGATGCCATTTTGGCTTGTGGCAATTGCGGAGCATTCGTGACGGGTGATGAGAACACGTGCAACGTCTGCGGAATGGAACTATCCAGAGAGACCACGGATGTCGTTGAAGACAAAGAAGAAGAATTGCCGCTTGCAACCTGTTCCGATTGCGGGGCATTCATCCTGGCCGGGGCGAAATGTTCGGTTTGCGGAAAAGGTGAGGAAGAGAAGGTCCGCTGCAAGGAATGTGGTGCGGAAGTAGGGACTGAATTAACGGTTTGCCCCATATGCCAAACGCCCTTTGAAGAGGATTACCTGCCCATGGAAGAATTGGTCTCGGAACTGCCTTCGAAAGAAAAAAGGAGAGAAGAGAAGGTCGGTTTCACTAACGGCATAGGAAGGACCAACGGTCTTGCCGAAGTGGAGAAGAGGGGGCTTACAAACGGCGTTGGAAAGACCAACGGCCTTACGAACGGCGTCCGCACCGGCCTTACGAATGGCATCGGAAGGACCAACGGTCTAACCAATGGAATGGGAATAACAAACGGATTCACCAATGGCCTTGATGCCACAGTTTACAACGTGAATATATATCACAAATATGCTCCTCCCCAGGAAGGACTTGTTAACGGAATGGGCCGATTCATGGGGAAGGTCAACGGCACGAAGCTGGATGAACCATGGGGTCTTACCAATGGAACGGGTCTTACCAACGGCCTTTCCCAGGTTGAGTTCCGACCGATGCACCTATCGACGGGGATGTGGAAAAAGGCGGTGGCGGCTTTTGTGGTCATATTGCTATTGGTAACCGTTGTCCCCTTCCTTCTAGGAATGGTTTATACGACGCAAGAAAAACATGACCCCATCGACGGGGATTTTTCTGATTGGCAAGGCATGATTTTCTTCGACCCGCCGGACGATTCTCAACATCTTGGGATTGAAATCGAGGGTTATTCAGCAAGGATGCACGATTCGATGTTGCTAGGATACATAGCGTTTTCCCAAGATGCGCTGGTGGAAGAATCCACGGAAAATTTGCGCACGGCCTTCTTTATTGACCTTGACAACGACCCCTCCACCGGTTTTCGAATAAAGGGGATGGGGGCAGAATCCGTCGTAATGGTAGACCAGATAAGGGGAAAATTGAAGCCCCATGCATATCAGATTGATGAACAGGGGAAAAAGACCGGCACCGTGGGGAGGGTCGAAATTGCCAGCGACGATTCCCGAATGGAATTCCGCTTATCGTACTTCATGGGCGACCGTCTCCCTTCGGTTCTGCCGGTTACGGCCAATGCCTTTGGGACCGTTGATGCTGGCGAATGCCCCATTCATTCCAATGAGGGGAGACCTTTACCCATATTCGATTGGAAAGCACCAGGATTGGTTGATTCGGGCGACGAGCTATTCACCATTGCGTTTCATGAAGAGGTAAATTTGGAAAGCCTTGAGCTATCACAAAGAAAGGGGTCTGACAACTTTGGGACCATGAACGTATCTTACGGAAAACAACCTGGTGTTGAAATGAACTTCTTTGAGTTGGCACTGGGAACGGGGCCAGCCACCGTACCCTTGGACTTGGAGGTTGCAGCGGGGTCTAAACTCCATTTCTGGATGAGAGATGCAATCACAACTGAGCAAAATGGCGCGTGCATGGGAATCATTTCAAAGAAAATGGGGACGTCGGAAGGAGACCTTCCCGTTTCAATTCTGCGTGAAGGCAGTTCATATCTAGGCGATGTGGTTTCGGGCGAAGTGGTCATTGACGGTGCCTTTTCAGATTGGAATGACGTATCCAAAAATTATGACCCGAAAGGTGATACCGGCGTTGGTTCAGGCAACGACATCAAGGAATGGGCGGTGGAAGTGGGAGAAAAACTGCATTTCTTCGCAAGTGGGTATGACGGTCTGTTCAATGGTTCCTTCGTTGATTTGCCAAGAGTAACCTCTCCAAGCAACGTTTCTGGGACAAAGCGTCTTGACAGCGACAGGGACGGCATAATTGACTTGCTCGACACCTATCCATACGATTTCAACAACGATGGAATTCCCGACGAGGATTCCGTTATTGCCATTAATGGGGTGCAATACAAGGACCTGGACGGAGACGGCGTTCCAGATTATCCTGCCATTGGTTACGACGGGACGCCAGACGTTTATCTTGAGAACCCTTTCACCGGCGTGACCATCTACATAGGGCCTTTGTCGGCAGACCAGCCAGGAAAGTGGGATGATGCGTTATTTTTCCACATCGATGCCGATGCCGACGGGTCAACGGGGCGAAGAATACATTCCGGCTTTGCCGAAGAGGCCTTTGTGGGAATCTGGGGCAGGGGTGGAAAACCGGTGAATTCCTCATTGTACATGCCCGAAACGTTGGGTGGCAAGACGGTCTGGAAATGGGTCAGCCATGTTGAGGTCGGGTGGAACTGGACGGCCGTTGAAGCGGGTTTGAGCATGCACCACATCGAAGGGATTGCGGAAAATTTCAATGTGTATATGGAATACCGGACGTGGAACGGGGGTCAGGACCTTGGAGAGAACGTCTCTCATTTATCACGTCCCCAGCAAGAATCGAAGAGTGGATGGTCCGTGGAGCCGTTGGCCGTTCCAGGCGTAAGCGTCGAACCCAACAATTCGGCCATCGTTTCCCCGGGAACGAACGTGACGTATTCTCATTACATCAATAATACGGGCAGAGGCGCTGACAATTACGAACTGTACGTATCCAGCACCCAGGGATACAACGTCTCACTTTATGATGCAGGAGTATTGATTGCTCAGGACATTGGAGGGGATGGGGTCTGGGATTATGTGAATCCCAATTACGACCAGGATGTCGATGGAAACCCCGACCTGAAGGCGACCCCCAATTCATTTTCCCTGATAGACGTCGTCGTCGAAATACCTCTTGATGCCCTTCCTGGTTCTTCGGACGTCGTTACGCTTACTGCGGAAAGTTCCGCGGACCCAACGGTTTCGGACTACGCCACGGATACGAGCACCATAATCCCAGAATATCAACTGCTGACGGGCGTTTTCTTACTCATTACCTTGGCCGTTGGCGCATCGGCGAGAAAAAGGTATTCAAGGGATTGATGCTTAGCCCTTGCAAAAGGTGGTTCCATGACCTCGGATTCAGCATTTTCAGGATTCTATAAGAAGACAATCGAGGAACGAAGAAAGATATTGAAAGACGTTGCAGGATTTAGTGAAAAGGAGATGGCCCATCTTTCTTCCGGCGGTCTTGACATTAAAATGGCCGACAGCATGGTCGAGAATGTTGTCGGGCTCTTTGCTCTTCCGTTGTCCCTTGGAGTAAATTTCATAATTGACGGGAAAGAAAGATTGATACCAATGGTGACCGAGGAAACATCCGTGGTAGCGGCGGCTTCTTACGGTGCCAAACTCTGCAGGGAAACCGGTGGATTCAAAACCGAAACCCTCGGTTCGAGAATGATTGGCCAGGTACAGGTGACCGGAGTGGAAGACGTTGAACGGGCCATCCGTTCGCTTGAAGATGGAAAAGAAGGATTGATGGAAAAAGCAGCGCAATTCGACCCTGTGCTTAAGAAGGTTGGAGGCGGTCCTGCATCCTTGAAAACGCGAATTGTTGAAACGGACCATGGAAGAGACATCATCATACATCTTTCCGTTGATACCAAAGACGCCATGGGGGCCAATGCCGTTAATACCATGGTCGAAGGGGTCGCTTCTGACATAGAGAAAATGACCGGGGGAAAGGTCCATCTCAGGATAATCACGAACCTTGCTGATGAACGACTCTCCAAGGCGGAAGCCGTTTGGCCGATGAAGATGATTGGAGAGAATGCCATTGATGGAATAATGAAGGCATACGAATTGGCAAAGGCGGACATTTACCGGTGTGCCACTCACAACAAAGGCATCATGAATGGGATTACTTCACTGGTACTAGCTACTGGCAACGACACCCGCGCAGTCGAATCCGCCTGCTACTCATATAGTTCTTCTACGGGAAACATGAAGCCCCTGACCCATTTTGAAAGGACGCCTGAAGGGGACTTGAGAGGCATCATCACCGTTCCGACGCCAGTGGGCATCGTGGGTGGCATAACGTCGGTTCATCCTTCGGTTCGGCTTTCGTTGAAAATGCTTGATGTCCAAAGTGCCGGGGAACTGGGGAGGACCATGGCTGCTCTGGGGCTTGCTCAGAACTTTGCCGCCTTGAAAGCACTTGCGACCGAAGGGATACAGAAAGGGCACATGTCTCTTCATGCAAAGAACATCGCCATATCCGCTGGGGCCGAGAATGGCGAGATAGAAGTTGTGGCTGAAAAGATGGTGCAAACGGATGACATAGGCATGGAAAACGCAAGGAAAATACTAGAACGGTTGAGGAAATGAATACTTTTTTTTCCTTCGTGTCAAGTGCGTAAGTATTATCTACGATACAATATCTTACCAAACCGTCCATGGCCAAGATTGCAAGGACCGAAGATGACGGGCTTTTCTGCTCCAATTGTTCATCCTCCGTGAAGGAAGGGGACGAAGTATGTCCCGCCTGCGAAGAAACGCTGGAAGGGGAATTTGAAGCAAAAGTTTGCCCTTCATGCGGCGGACTTATTGAGAGTGACGTCGAATCGTGCCCCATCTGCGGAGAGGAGTTCGAGGTGAAAGTAGATGGTGATTTTGTTCCCGACCCGAAGGCGAAAGACGAGGATTTTCTGGTAAAGTTATTGGAGTGGGGGCAAAAGAGAAAAGAGGACGTCGAAACCGTCGAAGACATGAAGGAGAAGGAACAAGCCGCTGGCGTATTCATGAAGATGCGGACCACCGGGATGAAAACCACCGAAGAGAGATTAACGGACCTGGAACCGGTCGAAGACGTCAAAAGCAAGGGCGATAAACCGCTAGGCGTTGACAAACCTTTAGAAACGGCCATTAACAATCGTCATAACCTGATTGAGCAATTGAAGGACAAATTCGAAAAATCACGCGACAAGATTGAAGAGATGAAAAAGACCGAGGACAGCGAGAAGATAGTCGAACAAGTTGAGGAAGACCTGAAATTTTTCGAAAACGAGATAAACCGTTTGGAAAAGATTGAAATGGCCGTTGAAAACCTTCGCCAGACCTATACTTCGCTAATCATTTCTCAAAGAGATGAGCTGGAAAAGAAGGAGAGGGACTTTAATCTCCGATTGAGCGCTTTCAAAAAGGAACTTTCGCGAAGAGTGGCGGAGAAAAAGGCATTGGAAGAAGAAAAGGTCCAGGTGGAAGAAAGAGAGAGGGACGTAGAAAAACGCCTGAAGAACCTTGAGAACCGAGAGGAACTCATCATCAAGAAAGAGGAGAGACTGAAAGAACAGATAGAAAAGGTCCGAGCATCAAAAACGGAAGAAGGTGACGACGAAACAACCAAGGAAGGTCCGATAGAACGTTTGTCCAAAGAAGAATGGAAGGAAGAACAGAAGAAGATACAAAATGAACTTCTAGGGCTACACAACCAAAGCCAAAAGAGTGAAAAAGAAAGGGGAATGCTGATAGACGAACTGGAAACGCTCAAGTTAGAAAAGGAACGTCTCGAAAAGAAGATAGAGGATTCCCTTCATCTCGACGGCGAAGTCATTGAGATAATCAAGCTCATGGATGACCTACTGGAAGACCTTCCCGAAGACAAAATCAAGGCATTCGCCAATTCAGAGGAATTCGAACTTTACGAAAAAGTCCTCGACAAGCTGGGCATATAAGGTGTTTTCATGGGTTTGCGAGACAAGGCAAAGAAAGCTCGGAAGGACGAGAAAGAGAAGAAGGACGAACGCGAAGGCAAAATGGAAGATGTCCTTTCAAGTGCCATCCAGGAAAATGTTCTCCCAGATGAAACCCCCCCGCCCCCCGAAGATGAGGTTTTTACCGATGAGCCAGCGGAAGTTCCCGATTCGGATTATGAAGAGAAGGAGTTGATGCTCCAGCAAAAAATCCAGGAACTCGAAGACGACGTCCGGGATTTGGAGAAAAGGCATAAAGCAGCCAAGGAAGAAAAGGAACAAGCAGAAACCGAGCTTGAAGAGACCCGAGACCGACTCAAAGAGGCGGTTGATGAGTTAAAGGGGAAGGAGGAAACCGCCAAGAACCTTGAAAAGCAGGTAGGCGAGTTGGAATTACGTGCAGACGACCTGGAAAAGAGAATAGAAGAACTTCGTGCAGAATCAGAGAAAATCGAAGAAGACATCGCCAAGAAGGAAGAAGCGGTCATCGAAAAGAAGAAGAAGGAACTTGACGAAGAACTTGACGAGAAGAGGAGAAAATTCGAGGAAGAGTACGAAGAGAAGGAAGAAAACCTTAAAAACGAACTCGCCCGCAAAAGGGAGGAATTGGAGTCCGCACTGGAAAAAGAAAGAGAGGATTTTGAAAATCGCATCAAGGAAGAGGAAAAGGCGATTGAAGCCCGTCATGAAGAGATTGTCAGCAGTTATTCTCAAGAAGAAGAGAAGCTCAAAGAACGTTTTGAATCCGAACACGAGGAACTCGTATCTGAATTGGAAGAAAAAGAAGTCGAATTGAAGAAGGACGTTTCCGACCTTGAAGATAGAAGCAGGGAATTGGAAGACCGGATAGCGGAACTCGAAAAGGAAGAAGAAAAAGCGCTAGAGGCCATTTCGAAAAGAAAAGAAGCATTCGAAAAGGAAAAAGAGGAATGGACGGCTGAAAAGAGGGAGAAGGAAAAGGAACTTGAAGATTTGACCGAAGATTTGGCCAAGAGGTCGGAAGAACTTGAGAACGAATACGACGAAAAGATTTCCGAATTGGAAAAGAAGGAAACCAAGTTCGAGAAAGAGATGGACTCAAGGAGAGAAGAAATATCTCAGGAAAAAGAACGCAACGAAGAGCGCCTTGAGGAGTTGAAGAAGCGTGAAGAGGACCTTTCCGTTGAAAGGGAAGAGATTGAGAACCTCAAGAAAGGCGTACGGCTTACCGAAGACCAGATAGGTGAAAAGGAGAGCAAGCTTCTCGAAAGGGAATCGGAACTCGCTCAGCTTGATGAAAAACTTTCAAAGACCCGGGAAGAGGTCGATGAAAGGATGAAAAAATGCTCGGAGCGTGAGAAATACCTTGAAGAATGGGAAAATGACCTGTCCGAACTGGAAGAGGACCTGGGAAAAAGAGAAAAATCGTTTTCCGAGAAGACCGAGGAAAGAGAAAAAGCGCTTGACCAGCTCAAGGAAGAACTAGAAGCCAAGGAGAAAGAACTTGAAAGCCGTGAGGAGGAACTTGCCCGGGAAAGAGAAGATTTCGTTGAGACAAAAGAGAAAATCGAGGAGAAGGAGTCCACGTTTGAAGATAGGCAGTCGGAACTGGAAGAAAGGGTCGAGAAGGCCGATGAGCGGGAACGGGAACTTGACGAAAGGGAAAAGGAGCTTGGACTGAAGAGCAAGGAACTTTCCAAGTTGCAGAATAAGAACGAACGAAAAGAAGGACGTCTTGACAAGAGAGAAGAAGAACTTGAAAATCTTCAGGATGAATTGGATGAAAGACACGAGGAGTTGAACAAACGGGAATCGGAATTCAATGAAAAGGGCAGGGAATTGGACCGCCGGGAAAATGATTTGTCCAAAGATGAAAAAGCGGTTATTTCCGAACAGAAAAAACTTGATGAGAGAACTTCAGAACTGGATGAAAGGGAAGAAGCTTTGGAGGAACTAAAAGATAGATTGGATGCGAGGGAGAGGGAGTTGAAGGACCTGGGCTTTGAACTTGATGACAGGGCTGACGAACTTGAACATCAGAGCGCACTGTTGGCCGACAGGGAAAATGCATTGGAAAGGACCCAAAAGAGCATCGAATCGAGAAAGGAGGAGATAGAAGCGCTGGAAAAAGACCTTCTGAACAAGGAAGAAGAACTGGCTTCCCTCGACAAGGACCTCGAAGAGATACAAGATGCCCTGGACGAGAGGGAAGATGCGATACTTCCAAAGGAGGAGAAGCTTCAGGCCAAAGAAGACGAACTCAATCAACGCGAAGACGAACTGGAAGAGTTAAGAGAAGAATTGGACGACAGGGAGCATGCCCTGAACATTCGAGACAAGGAGTTATCCCGGGAAAGGAGGAGCGTTGAAAATCAGAAGAAGTTGGTTGATGAAGACGCTGAAAACCTATCGGAATTGAGAAAGAGACTGGAGACCAGGGAATCCGCTGTCGCTTCCAAGGAAAAGAAACTTGATGAAAGGGAAGAGGACCTCAAAGAAAGGAGCAAGACCCTGGAAGAAAGGATAAGGGACATCGACAAGCAGGAGGAATATCTCGCCAAGGAACGCAGCCGTCTCAATGCAGACAACAAGGATTTCGAATCAAGAAGGGAAGAGGAATTGGACCGGCTCAACGATTATGAATTGGAACTCAAGGAAAAGGACAAGCAGTTGGAAGCGGACCTGACCGAATTGGAAAACCGCTCCCGTAGCATCGCCACCCGCGAAGGAGACCTGAGGGGCTGGGAGGAGGACCTCGAGGAGAAGGAATCGGAACTTGAAGAGAGGGAGTCGGAGGTCAGGGCCCTTGAAGAGGATATGAAAGAAGAAGTGGAGGCATTCAGGAAGACGCGTGATGAATATCAGGAAGTCATCGACAATCTTGACAAAAGAGAGGATGAGGTCGAGAAGAAGGAGAAGGAACTGACATCATGGGAGAAATCGTTGAAAGCCAGAGAGGATTCAATAAAAAGACAGTTGTCCAAGCTGGCCGACCAGAAAACCGAGGTCGATACGATATGGAAGAAGGTGGGGAGGGAAACCCGCAAGCAGGAAAATCTCAACAAGGAACTAACGTCAAAAGAAAAATCTCTGAAAAGACGTGAAGAAGACCTCAAGGACCTAAAAGAAGAACTGACGGAAAAGGAGGTCGAACTTCAGTCAAAACTTCAGGAAGTGGAGGCAAAGGACGAAAGATTGTCCAATGAATACGACGACCTTGCAAAAGACCAGGAAGAGATGACAGAAAGAGCCGAACTTCTCGAAGAGAAGAGGAGAGACCTTGACGAGCATGAGAAAGACCTCATGCGAATGGAGGAAAACCTGGACGACAAGATGGAAGAGATTGCCAAGGCAAGGGAAGAAGTGGACAAGATGAAAGAAGACCTTCCCAAAAAGGCAGAAGCCCTCGAAAGAAAGAAGGAAAGTTTGGACAAGAGGGTAAAGGAACTTGACCAATTTGAGAAGGAACTTGAGAGAGACGAAGCAAACCTAACTGAAGAAAGGAAGGCCCTTGAAGAAGAGAAAAAGGAAGTGTCCTCAATGAGAGAAAACGCCCTTTCGCTCATGAGCTTTGCCAAGAACGTGGAGATGAAGAAGAAGCGGGAACTTCTTACCAAGATAGAATCAGAGAGAAGAAAGCTAGAAAAAGCCAAGGGAGACATAGAAGGGCGCTTGAAGGAGCTTGAAGTTAAGCTTGAACAGAAAAAGCGAGACCTTGCCACAATGGAATCTTCTCTTCATTCACGCCAGGAACGCATCAAGGGGATGGAAACGAAGATGGAAGAGGAGATGTCCCGGATTGCCGATGAACGGAACGAACTATCAAAGGTGTGGGACAAGGTCGAGGAGGAGACCAAAAGGGTCCAAGAGAAGGAAGCCGAGGTGGACGAAATCATAAACACCCAACTTGTAAAGCAGAAGGAAGAGTTGGAAGAAAAAGCCGAGAAGCTCGTGGAACTCGAAGAGGAATATGCAGCGATGGAAAAAGACCTTGAAAAGAGGGAGAACGAGGTCAAGGAACGGCTTGCATCGAGGAATGAGAAAGAAGAAGAACTCAAAGCACGGGAAAAGAACATCGAGAAGAAGGAGAAGGAGATAGAAGAGAAAAAGGAGTATATCGAGAGGATGAGGAGTCACCTTTCTTCGTTGCTCTAATATCGCCCAATTACGTTCATAATTTTTTTGTCATAATTTCCATTTGCACTGCACCCGAGGTTCGACTTCATTCGCTCGACGTCATTCTGTCGTTGCAGGTACGACCGCCTCATCGGTCATCTCGGCCAATCCCAGGGCAGCAACGGAACCGATGATGCCTATTTCCCCCGTAATGGCGTGTGCGCTGGTCCTAACATCGTCTTTTATCGCTTTTCTTGCATCTTCCACCGTTACGATTTGGTTTCTCGTTCTTTCAGAGAACTCCATGATGGAGGGAGAGACCCCGATTCCTCTTTGGAAGGCGACGCCTGTCTGGTCGGATTCTGTCTCCTTGCGGAGTATTTTGATGACCTTCTCCTGCAACCAGTCCACCTGGTCTGGAAGAACCCCGAAGGTGAGAGCTATGGACACGCAGTTGGTTGTTTTTGTAGGTGCTTTGTGGTAAAGCTGAACGATGGTGTGATTGAGGTAATCAACGCCGGCTTCCTGGTCAAGCATGTACCCGATTTCATTGGCAAGGCCCCATGTCGCCCCTTTGCCCTTTGAGTCGGTATCGTCCAAACCGACGGTGATCTTCTCCTTGAAGGGAAAATGCAGTTTTGCCCTTCCCATGGTGGACCCGCCTCCTTCTTCGAGAATGTCGATGCCCTTCGGGCCGGGAGCAAGGCCTCTGGCCATGGCAACGGCTACACCAGCCCCTGCCAGTCCTGCATATGTTACGGAAATGTTCTTTTCGTTGATATCGACTTCCTCGATGCCCGCGCTGGCAAGTGAAGGAATGAGATTCAACTCTCCCTTCCCCTTCTTCAATAGGAATATGTTCCTTGCACCATCCCTCCAGATGTCAATGGCCAGAGAACTCGTTCTCTTATAATGGAATACTTCCCAGGCCGCACCTCCGTAGCATGTGCCCCTTGAATGGTCTTCGTATATCTGGACGAGCCCTTGTTCCTGGTCTGCTACGGCGGATATCCTTTCATAGGGAGAAACCCAGGTCTTGTCACCGACAAGGTCCTTAATCTGTTTTCTATCGTACATCTGACCCCTCGAATGAAATATATTAATGTGTTTATTGTAGTAATAATTTTCTTTCGTTTAAATGATTATTTTTTTTGCTAGTTGAGACGCTTGGACGTCAAATTCTTCCGAGAGGTCCTTCAGAAGAAACTCCGGTTCGTCGGTGTGGCATAGTATTATTTTTTCAGGGGAGCATTTGCGGGCGAATTCAAGAAGAGAACTATGGTCTGCATGCGCGGAGAAATCAAAAAATTCCACATGGCATTTGACGTCAATGATGCCACCATCCTTCTTTATCTTGCCCGAATCAATCAGCATTCTTCCGTTGGTCCCCTCAACCTGATAACCCGTCAGCAATATGGCGGACTTCTCATCCTTGGCATACTGACTTACGTAATGGAGCACCGGCCCTCCGTCCATCATTCCTGACGTTGTGATTATGATGTCGGCATTTCTCGAATTGAGCCGCTCTCTATGGTTGGAGACTTCATGAATGTTATCCCTGGCTTTATTCAGTTCAACGGGGTCTCGGACGAAGGATTGGAATCTCTGGAAGAATGACGTAACCCTCTTGCCCATGCCATCCACCCATATTTCATAGTCAAGGTCGTTGAGCATGATCATGACTTCCTGGGTGCGCCCGATGGCAAATGAAGGCAGTATCACGGTTCCGCCGTTTTCGACCACGTCAATTATTCGTTCCCTAAATCTCCGAATGAGGTTGTCACGATTGGGATGTTCCCTTCCGCTATACGTTCCTTCCATTATGAGAACATCCACGTCAACGGGCTTGGCACCCACGGTAAGCGAGGTGTCCAGTGTATTGATGTCCCCAGTAAATAACATCTTCTTGTCGTCCATCAAAACTTCGAACATGGCAGCACCGGGAATGTGGCCGGCATTGTGCAGCGTTACTTGCATGTCACCAAGTTCCACCTTCTTTTCGTAATCCGCTTTCATGTACGACCGTGAGAATGCCTGGATGTCTTCGACTTTGAATGGTGGGGGATATCCTTCGTATTTGCAGACTTTGATGGAATCGTGACATATCAGTTCGGAAAGAACCCGTGTTATGCTGGTGCCAAATATCGGCATGTCGCCTCTACTTGCGATGAAAGGGAGCATTGCGCTGTGGTCGGCATGGCAGTGAGTAAGGAATACGGCATCTACGAGAGGAGGAACCCTTGGATATTTGGGTGGGTCCGTTGGTATGATGCCATAATCAAAAAGGTAGTAGCGGTTCTTGTAATCAAGAATCATGCCGAGACCCCGGACCGCTGCCGTAGAAAGGATAATATGTT
>CAZPOY010000012.1:0-27817 GCA_964588345.1 uncultured Thermoplasmata archaeon | reverse complement strand
AGGTTCCACTCGACTTTTCCAGAAAAAACTCTGGCAAAGTCTCCTTAACACCCAAGCCATCTTCTTCCATTTCAAATCTCAATGGCGAAATAATTGTTGATGATTCGAATCCTCAAAGCTCCTCTTTCACCATCTCCTCGGTGATGGGATGAAGCCCCTCGGAACCGGTAAGCTCCTTGCCGTCCACGATGATTATGCCTTCGTCATCGAAACCGTGGTCGTCCACGTAGCCCAGCCAGTAAACGACGGCCCCGGGTCCAAATAGCTCCTTGTAGGGGCGGAGCTGTTTTTTCATGTTTCGGCGTATCTCCTTCTTGTCGCCGAAGTTCGCCTTGGACTCTATCCAGTTGATCTTCTGGCCCTTGATTGTTATCGGGTCGTCGAGAACGCAATCGGGCGTTTTGGGGGTATCGCCTCGCAGGTCGTCCTCGTTCTTCCACTGGCAGCCCTTGGACTCCAGCCATACCGACAATTTTCTCTCGCCCCGGAGCCCCCGTATCTTCTGGGCCCGGTTGCCCGCCGGTGAGTATATTGGGTCGGCATCCACGGCTTCTTTGAGCTCCCTCCTGAGTCGCTTGTCGGATATCTTCTCCTCTTCCCTGACCCATTTCCAAAAGGTCTTGCGGCCTACGCCACTGTGAAGCAGCACCATCTGGGCCATGAGTATCGGAGGAAAATCGTGGGCTTCAGCTATCTCCAGAAACGACTTGCCCTGCTTCCATTTGCTCAGATGCCTTTTTACATTTCTCTTGATGCGGTAATAATCTTTGGTGGCTTTCCTGACGACACTTTGCGTATATGCCACGAAAAGGAATTCACGGTCGTATGATTTTTCCTTTGCCAGCCGTTCCACGTCCTCCATGGACTCCAGACGCTTCTGAAGGCGGCGGTAATCTCGTTCCTTCATACGGATACTTTCCATCAATTAACTAGTTTATATAAATGTTATTGCTCCGTCTAAAAAAATCAAATTTGACGGAAAAACGACACCAATTTATCAAAATCTGCATTGGTACTGACCTTCGTGGGCCCAAATAGTGACCTTTCAGCGAGAAAACCCTCAGACCTCAGCTTCTCCAAAATGGCGTCCATCCCCGGCATGTTCCTTTTCAGATGTGATGCTACTTCGGCCATGTCGTAGTGCATTCTTTCCACGGAATATTCCGTCTTCCACGATTTCTGGTCCCTCACAAGGTCTTTTTTGGCGGGCATAACGTCGGTGAAGGTCAGTTGGGAAGCAAACTCCGCAGAACCAAGCTTTCCCGCCCAGAGAGGGCCCACGTTGCCAGAATCCTCAAGGGTCCAGAATGGGGTTTTCCGGCTTGCGTAACCCATCTTCTCCAACAGTGCATCGGCACGTTCCGCTCCGTCCTTGACCTCAAAGAAAATCCTGAAATGATGTCCTCGTTGATAGGAAAGCAGGGGGTGGGCGCTCTTGTCCAATGAAGCGGCTTGTCTAACGACGTACCCCATCAATATCCGAAGACCAACCTCGTGATTGGGTTCCAGAGGAACGCCTTCCACCATGTACCGCCTTTTCAGCGCCTCGGGGTAATTGCCCACAAGGGTCGCCGTATCGGTGGCAGAAACGCCCAGGAGCCCCCTTCTCGCGATGCACTTGAGCGCAGGGACGACGTAGGGAGTCGGCGTACCGTAGGGGTCTATGTCCACGTAATCGTAAGGAGGGTCCGCAAAGCAACGGTAAAAGGGGCGGGAAGTGACAACGGCGCTGATGCCGTTCTCCAGTGCATTCACCTTGGTCAGGTTAGCCGAAGAAGTGGAAGCGTCGTTCAGATGGACGTGGACCGGTGGCGATTCCAGGGCCAACCGAAGGCCCCTGACGCCTGCACCGCACAGTCCATCCAATATCCGGGGTGGGTCTCTCCTCAATTCGCTTCTAAAGGCGTTGAAAACGGCTATGGAGATGTCTCGTGAATAAGCCATGCCAGGGTTGTAGAACCCTGCTGACCTTCTGCCCGGTCCCGTTTCGGATTGTTCGCTTCCCACGCGAAAATCCAGTAGTCCTTCGCTGGGCATGTCAGTACCTAAAGTATCTCGCCGAGCATGAGGCGGACGACCTTCTGGACCAACAAACTCTTGTTTATCGGGGTCACCTCAAGAATCCGGATGTCGTCCCTCCTCCTGATGTCCTGCAGAAGGGGGTTCCGGGACTTCTTGTGCAACGTCAGTATCATGGGGGTCTCGCAATCCATGGCCACTTTAACGTAGTGCACGAAGTTGCTCGATTCGACTTCCATCTTGCCCACCTCGTCGATGACTATGACGTCTGCTTCATCTATGGCCTGCCGGATGGCATTCACGCCGATGTTTTCAAGAACGTCCAGGTCGAGATAGTATTCACCAATCTGCTTGTCGGTTTCGATGTCCTTGTGAGCCAGAACGCCTTTTTCCTTTGTTTGCCAGTTCATTACGGAGAAGCCGACCTTGATGGTGTCCTCCATTATCGGTTCGGTTATCATCCCGCCTACGAGCTTTTCGTGCTCTTCCAGAAGATTGATTATTCTGATAAGGTTCTCGGTCTTTCCCGACCCGGGCAAGCCCGTTATACCTATCTTAATTGTTTCTTGCATATACTCACCCATAAAAGGGCTAATCCTTTAATGGTTTATCGGGTGTTTTCCCAACCTTCTCCACCGATTCCACGAACATCAAAGGATAGTCGAGTTCCTCCACGTGCTTCATTCTTGCTATCACGGAGTACCCATCATAGATTATGTTTACCCGAACGTCCAGCAGATTGCCCGTGAGCGTGGTGTATCCGTACATCCCCTTTGCTTCGGTCATCCTCTTTACGTCTATCGATACGTCGGCCTTTTCCACGAAGGGCTGGACCTTGACGCTCTCTTCAATGGCCCTTTCAACCGAATCAACGCTTGTTCTATTCACGGGAATTCCGACGAACTGATGGTATATCGTGCCCATCTTGATGCCCGCCTCAAAGAGGGCTCGGTCCCGGTCGCTGCACTCGAAATAGTTCTTCGCTTTGTCCTTCATATTCTCCTCCCGGCATGCCACATAATGGGCAGAACCAGTATGTAAAGGAAGAAGATGAAGAGGGCGATAACGACGGCGACCCTTGAGAACGTGAGAAAAAGGGAGGGGTTTTCAGGCATTAGGAACATATATGACACGAAGGGAACAAAACCCAAGGCGGCCAAGCTTGAAGCGAAAGAGAGGATTATCCTACCTCTGACCTTGGGATAAGGGATGCGGGATATCTCAAGAAAGGCCACGGAAATGGAGCCCAGGAGAGCCAGCGGAATGAGTTCTTTCAACCCAAAATAACCGGGATAACCCGATTTTCCAAATACCAGGATTAAAAACATTATCATGGCTGCCGCGATGGGCGACGGAAGACCGGTGAAATGGTCCTTCACCTCCCTCGACCGGGCATAACGGGCAAGCCGTAGGATGCCGCCAAAGGCAACGCAAAAAGATGCAAACACGGCCATGGTGTTCTGGAACGATTGAAAGGAGAGAGCACTGGGTCCTTCAAGCTCGTAGAACATCGAATAAACGGCAAAAGCCGGTGCCAGGGCAAAGGATACCGAATCGGCAATGGAATCGAGGTACGCCCCCGTGCGGGAGTCCCTGCCGGATTTTCGGGCATAGTACCCGTCCAGCCCGTCGAATATCATGGCGCAGAGCAAAAAGGTGAATCCCACGATGAAGTTCTTGTCGTGAAAATAGAATATCGCAGTTATGCCGGACAAGGCATTGAGCAGCGTCAAGAAATCCGCCTTCGAGACTCTTTCCTTCATCTTCATCGACATTCTTCCGCTATGGTGGTTTCACCCGCAATGACCTTGTCGCCTTTTTGAACTTTCGGAATCATCCCGCAGGGAACGCGTAGGTCAACCCGGCTTCCAAGACGGATTATGCCCACCCGGTCCCCTTTTTCGACTTTTTCTCCCTTTCGTACATACGGAACGATGCGGCGTGCCAAAAGTCCGGCAATTTGCACCATTACGACATTTCCCAGATGCGTTTCCATCTTGGTGACGACTCTCTCGTTCCGGTCTGATTCCTTTTTGAAAGCGGGAACGTATCCGCCTGGCTTGTGTTCCACCGAAATGACCTTTCCGCTCAAGGGTGCGCGGTTCACGTGTACGTTGAAAACATCCATGAAGATGGAGACCTCAAATGGCGGGCCTTCTTTGACGAATAGAATTCTACCATCAGCAGGCGAAACCAGACCCTCCCCCGGATGCCTTTCCGGGTCGCGGAAAAAGTAAAGGAGGAAGAGTAGCAAGACCGTTCCCAATGCGGAAATCGACAGTCCCAGCCAAATGTGTTCCCGGAGTATGAGGGCAAGTGCAATGCCGGAAAGAAGAACGGCAGGTGGTACGGCCAGATATGGGGAAGTGCCCTTGGCAAGCTTCATCCTACACCTTCTTCTTTACCTTTTCAGCCATCTCCTGGGTCTCTTCGGTCTCCTCGACCATCTCCTTTTCGATGATGGCTATTTGGGATTGGATGGCCGCAGCGTCGGGAATCGGCCCCAGGACCTCGTCAATTTTACCCACCATGGACTCCAGTTCCTTCATGGTGGTGGGCGTTCTGCCGGGAATCTCTCTTGAATGGCCTACGTATTTGGCAATGCCTTCGACCAGGTTGGTAATCTCGAAGGGAAGGACAATCTTGGTGGCCTGCCCCTCACCCAGTGCTTTCACGGCTTCCAATGATAGGAAGGTAAGGGCTTTCTCGTCAAGGGGTGCTGCACCCAGCGACAAAACCCGCAATTTCTGGGCATCGCCCTGGGCCTGGAGTATCGTCGCCAACCGGGCGCCTTCGGCTTCCAGGATTTTGGACTGCCGTGTTCCTTCGGCTTTAAGTATCCGGGACCGCTTTTGACCTTCAGCAACAAGTATGGCAGACCTCTTTTCGCCGTCTGCCCTTAGAATTGCGGCTCTTCTTTCACGCTCGGCGGATGTCTGCTCCTCCATGGCAGTCTTGACCCTGCCCACGGGGTCCACTTCTCTTATCTCGACGGCTTCCACCTTTACGCCCCAGGCGTCAGTGGATTCGTCAAGGATGTCGCGCAGATGGATGTTTATCTTGTCCCGGTTGTAGAGCACTTCATCAAGTTCCATGTCACCTATGAGGGACCTCAGGGTCGTCTGAGCCAGGGATATCGTGGCCATCTTGTAATTTGTGACCTCGAAGAATGCCTTTTTGGGGTCCACGACCTTGATGTAGATTATGGCATCAACGTTTGTTGGCGAATTGTCCTTGGTGATCACTTCTTGGGTTGGCACGTCCAGGACCTGGGTTCTAAGGTCCATTACAACGACCGTCGAAACGAAGGGCGGAACGACGTTGAAACCGCTCTGAAGAACCTTCTTGAACCTGCCCAAGACGATGAGAAGCCCTTGTTCGTAGGGCTGGATTATCTTTACCATGGTTACGGCCATGACTATGGCCAGGACCAGGAACACTATGCCGAAACTTACCAATAAACACAAAACATCCGCCATTATCATTCACTCCTTTACCTCTTCAACGATGAGATGGACCCCTTCCATCCCGATTATCTTGACCTTTGCTCCCTCCGTTATCTCCTTGTCGGAAGTGGCACTCCACATCTGGTTGTTCACTCTCACCTTGCCCTTGAGATTCTCTGGTTCCACGGCCCTCTTCACCCGGCCTGATTGGCCTATCAGGGCGCCTCCGGAGCTCGTTTCAGGGGCCGATGGGGGAGCAATGACATTGTATATTTTCAAGGTGGCATAAGTGGCTAGGCCCAGGATGATGGGCATGATGATGAGCAGGGGCCAGCCGAAGTAATTGGGTGCAAGAAGGGCTATGAAGCCGAGGATGAGGAACATTGTGGCCGGAATGGCGAGGAAGAAACCCGGAACGAGCCCTTCGGCTATGAAGAGAACAAGGCCTATGACTATTCCGGCAATGCCTATCCACCACATCGTGTCCATGATGCAAGAAGGTTCAATACCCTTATAAATTATCCGATGAATAAAAACGTCGTGCTTGGGCAACCGGCAAGATATTTATATAAGTTGCTTAATCGCACCTTACCCCCGAAACAGGTGTGTTATAATGTCGAACAGTATAACTGATGAGAAGGCATCTCCGTCTAGTGGTAAGACTAGCAGAAAGCGAGGTCTACCCCTGAGGGGCGCTCTGGCCAAAAAAGACACATGGCTTGGGCAAAACTGGAAAACGGTCCTGTTGTTACTCGCCATATTCGCAACGGCCCTATTCATAAGGGCCTATTTCGGATTCGACATGGCGACCAACAACGGGGACGACTTTCTCCTTTCAGGGGGGTCCGATTCGTACTACCATAAGAGAGTCATCGACTACGTAACCGAAACGGGGGAGCATCTGACGCATGACCCGATGCTCAATTATCCCAAAGGCACGAGAAACCCTCGTCCGCCTTTATACGATTGGTCCAACGTACTTGTGGGCAAATTCTTGTCTCCGGTGCTTGGAATGGACGAAACCACGTCCATCTGGTACACCTTTGAATTCTCAACGGCCGTATGGGGCGCCCTCACGATATTCCCCCTATATTTCATGGCTCGAGAGATATTCAGCAAGAAGACGGCTTTTGTTTCGGCCATCATGCTGGCGGTAATGGCCGCCCACGTGGAAAGAAGCATCCTCAGCAACGGCGACCACGACGCTTTTGCCCTGTTCTTCATAACTTGTTCGTTCTTTTTCTTCCTGAAGGCGCTCTCCAGCGTAAATGGTAAGAAATGGGTCGAGGATTGGATGGACTGGCCTTCGGTCAAGACCGGGGTCCGTCAATATTTGGGTATGAACAAACGCTCGCTTCTGTATGCCGTAATGGCAGGGTTGATGTTGACGGCCGTTGCTCTTGCTTGGAAAGGTTACGCTTATGCACTGGCCATCATCCTGATATATCTCGTAATCCAGCTATTCCTGAACATGTTCAGGGGCAGGGACTCGCTGGCAGTCACCGGCGTTTTCCTCGCATCCATCGGCACCCTCCTTGTCTTGGTTGGGCCCTATTACGTTTCGCACAACCTCGTAACCCAGTGGTACGACATTCCAATCTACCTATATCTGGGCGCCTCCCTTTTCGCCATACTTTTCACCATGGCCAGGGACGTCCCTTGGATAATCACGCTGCCTGCGATAATCGTGATTGCTGGACTCCTGTTATTGATAGTATATGTCATAGACCCGAATCTCGCCATGAGCATAATCACCGGCGCCGGTTACTTCGTTGTTCAGTCCAAGGCGTACGAAACCATTGCCGAGGCACAGGCGCCGACCTTCAGTAGAATAGGCATGGCCTTCGGATTGCTCACCTTTTATCTGTCTATCGCCGGAGCAGCTTGGATGGCCGTGAAATTGAGGAAAAGGGAATCTCCGGCATACATCTTCATCGTAGCATGGACGGCCACTTCGATTTTCATGGCTCTTTCCGCGGCCCGTTTCCTTTTCAACGCATCACCCGCCTTTGCCATTACGTCGGGCTGGATACTCGTCCTTATCTACGAAAAGATGAACTTCCAGAACATCATCAAGACCTTTAGGCGGTTCAGTTCCACACCGTGGAAGGCGTTCAAGAAGAGCGTAGGTGTATCACAGATTCTCGTTCTGCTTGTGTTCGTCATGCTCGTATTCGTGCCCAACGCTTGGTTTGCAGCCGACGCGGGAATACCCTATGAGAAGAAAAACGATTATGACACGGATGTGAAGGACATCCTTCCTGATTTTGCACAATCGGAACAGCAATCGGGCAACTGGTACTTCGGAGCTTTTGGATATTCGCTTCCTCTCAAGAAGAACTACTACCCCGCGGCATATCAGTGGCTCGCCAAACAAGACAATGACATCATACGCGAAGAGGAACGTCCCGCTTTCATAAGCTGGTGGGACTACGGTTTCGAGGTCGTTCAAGAGGGGAAACACCCCACCGTGGCCGACAACTTCCTGGGCGGGCATCGCCTTGCAGGTAATTTCCTCATGGCCCAGGGCGAAGAAGATTCCATCGCTCTTCTCACCTTCAAGATTGTCCAAGCGGATTATGTCGACAATGACAGGTCGGGCCTCTCTCCCGAAGTTGCTCAAGCATTGGAGGAGAACGGACTCAATCCCACAAAGGTGAAGCAGATACTCGGTTCTGGGAATAGATACATTGAAGAGGTTCAGAACCACCCGGAAATATACGGGCCCATGGACCAGGACCGGCTCTTGCCTGAAAATGCCATCATACAGGTTCTTAGAGTCTACATCACGGACAACGCTGACGATGTGGCCAAGCTTTACAAAGACATTTCCGACGCTACGGGAGACATCATCCGATATGCCACTGTGGACGTAAGATTGTTTCCCTTCTCCGCAAGCAACACCGGCATCTTCTACGCTCCGGCAAAGCTTTCAGGAAGGGTCATAGACGAAGATTCCAACACGCCCCGGGATTTTTACGAAATCAAAGCCGTGGGCGTTTATGGCGACGTTCATTCTCTCGACGACATCCCGGAAAACTTCGAATTCGACCATTACAAATTGGAATACAAGGAAAGATTCTTCAATTCGATGCTCTACAAGATTTACATGGGATATTCTGGCCCGGACGTTGGCAAGGGTTCAGATGCGGGACTGCCTGGAATTGAGGGCGACCTGCAAGAGGAATCCGCCATGCCCGGTTGGATGATGTCCCATTACAAGATGGTCTACAAGACGGCATATTGGAATCCTTACTCCATGGATGAGGTGAGGAACCATACCGATGCTTGGCAGGCGGTCAATTTCGAAGACGCGTACCAGAAAGCCGTTGACGGGGAAGGCGTTCCCGACTTGTCCGACCAAGCCAGCCTCAAGTCCCCCGGTGGCGTCGTAATGCTGAAATACTATCATGGTGCCAAGCTCAGCGGAAAGGTCACCCTTCCCGACGGAACAGCATATCCAGACATCAGCATCACCGTTAGGGACAAGGCACTTGGACAAGGGATGCCTGCAACGCCTCACCAGAGGGTTGAGACCGACAAAGACGGAAATTTCGACGTTCTCCTGCCTTTCGGGGACGTGGAAGTGGTCGTAAGTCGAGGCGAACTAGACCAGATAACCCAGGTTAGAAGCGAGGTCGTGGATACGGCGTCATACCAGATATCCGACGAACAAGCCATGCGGGTCAACGTCGATAGGGACCACGATGGCCGCTGGGATTATATCATGGAAAGGGACTTCGTCATAGACGGTGGTTCAATCGAGGGAAACCTCTACTGGGACATGGACATGGACGACAAATACCAAGAAAACAAGGACCGCGTCATGACCAACGCCGAAGTCACCCTCATCATGGACAATGAAGATGCTTACACGCTCAAGGGGAACGATGAAGGGCATTTCGAGGCCCACGACCTGCTCCCAGGGGATTACCGCTTCAAAGTCAGCAACAACGCTTCAACGATAGAACGGTCTGACAGAATAAGCATCAAGACCGGGGAAAGTTCGACGAAGAACTTCGGTGTCAAACCGTCTTCTGCGAGGATAACCACGGACCCGGGCATGACCGTTGAACTTACTTCCGAAGCAAACGGCAACGTATTCAATATGACGGCGGATGCCAACGGCACGGCGACATTCGAACTGCTGATGCCAGGCAATTACTCCGTGTTTTCGCATGAAGAAAACATGAAGTCCGACCCGGTCCACTTCCCCCTTGGCGAAGGCGCCCAAAAGCAGATTGAACTTGAATCCTACGAGTCCGTCAAATTCACCGGAACGACCTTGATTTCAGGAAAGAGAACCGAGGGCGTTTCGCTGATACTGCTTCCCAAAAACGACCTTTCTGAGAATTTCATTGTCTTTTCTGGCGAAAATGGCCGTTTCGAAACGGACATTCCGCCGGGAGAATATTCCATAAACGCGGAGACCGTTGAAGGAGGCATACATTTCGTTCACGTCGGTTCGACCGTCATTGATGGCATAGGAGAACATTTCATCGAACTGGAAAGGGGCCATCTGGTTACCGGAAAGCCCATTTCGGCAGACGGAACGGAGCATATCTCCCTCCCCGTTGAATTTTACATTGACGGCGGAACGAAAAGGGTGTTCACCTTCGGGGACGGCACCTTTTCGACATACCTGCCCCGGGGAATGGTTGATGTCATTGTCTCATATGATGCGCTCTTCTTTTACAGAAAGGTGGACATCCGGGGACCTACGACCATAACCTCCATGCAGGTAGATTCCGGCGGCCTCGTGCAGGGATTCGCCTACGTCGATAGAAACGATAACGGTGTTCGGGACGCAGGAGAGGAGATTGAGGGAGCCCAGGTCTCCTTCGTTCCCCAGCAGAATACGCCGACGGTCATCATTGATGAAGATGATTACTACGCTCCCCTCGATTTCTCGGGATTCGTGTTCGAATCGGCCACCGATGAGGACGGGCGGTTCATCAAATATCTCAGAAAAGGTGCCCGATACTACCTTTACATCGATTCCTTCGGCCATCATTACGAAGGACCGATTGAGGTACCCGTTCCAAAAACGGGGCTGGAGGTAGCCCTTGAACCGATGCCTACGAAAACCACCGTCTGGGTTTCGGCCGGGCACGTCTCAGGAACGCTAACAAGTGAATTCAACGTCGTGACGTTTGAGACCGGCTCAGGAGAAACGTGGACGTTCCCATCATACGACGAAAGCAAAACGCTCATCGATCTCGTCCCGGGGACATACGCCTTCGACGCCCACATGAATGCTACGGAGGACGATTCGGTCATACTAGAATCCGTACCCGACCAGGAAGTGGAAATAAACCTTGGCGAAAGAACCAGGGAAGTTCACTTTGACGTCGTATACAAAGGGAAGGTCCGACTCAACGTGACCGAACCGGAAGGCCCCGTCAACATCAACATACAAGGTCCGGAAAACCATTTCGAAGCTAACCACGAAGGCGTCCTTGAAACCTATCTCACCTTTGGGGAATACACCGTTTCCATCAATCAAGGCAACGATTTCAAGTCCATATTCACTCTTGAAGTAAATGGAGCCGAGGAGGTTGATTACGTTCTCGACGAAACCTATCCTGTCAGCGGCGTCCTTCAAAGCGACGGCGAGCGCGCATGGCTGGAAGCAACGGTGGAATTCGACGAACTCGTATCCGGCGATGTTTTCGAAGTGGCCGTAAGCAGCAGCACGGGGCGTTTCGATACGTTCCTGCCCACGGGAAGCTATGTTGCCAGCGTTGACCATCTTGAAGTTACGGAATACAAACCGATACGGTACTATCGCTTCGTCGGAGAAGAGGTTGTGACCGTTGAAAACGGGTCCACCGAATTTAACCTCGAACTTACCCGGTCCCTGGAAAACACTACCTACCGCGGATACGTTGCTTATGATGGTTCTCCGGCAGGAGGCGTTCCGTTGATGTTCAAACCCATGGATGGCGGGGGCATTTACACGGAAGCGGTCACCGATTCCACGGGTTACTATGAAGTCGGCATCGCTCCTGCAGATTACCAGATACATTCACCGTCGGACAGATTCCGCAGGATGTATCTAGAAACCTTTACCGTCGAACACGAACAGGGACCCCTTTGGATGAACCTGTCCCTAAACCACTCTTTAAAGCTCAAGGGCGTTGCCACGATAGAAGACGGAGAAGGTTCTGCCGGCGACGCTTTGGTAATTGCAGAAAGCAGTGAGAGGGGGAGTGTTACGACGACGGCAGTAAGCTCTGGATACTTCAACCTGTATCTCCCTTCAGGTGATTACAATCTCGTCATCTACAAGAACATAGGCGAAAAGAACTACACTTATCGCAAAGAGGTTTCGCTTTATTCCGATGACATCCTCAACCCGGTCTTGGAGCGCAACATCGCAAGAGAGGTGAAACTTACCTTCAACGACATCCAGGTTGACACCTTCAAACCAGGTGAAACGCTGGAGTATTTCGTCACTCTGAAAAACGCCGGGGAAGAGGAAGACGTGTTCAACATCCAGACCGAACCGAAGGCCTTTCAGGCCGAAGTCACGCCTTCGACTGTGACTCTGGGACCGGATGAATGGGTAAAGGTTGAGGTCGCCATGGCCATAACCGAGAACATTGACCTAAACCACGAATCGCTGGTCGTCAAAGCCATTTCCACATACGACAATTCCGTAACGGACAGTCAGGTGCTTCCGTTCAACGTCGTGGAAAGAGCATCCTTTACTCTCGAACAGGCAGAAACGCCACGTCCGTGGATAAAGAACGGCGCATATCTCAGCAACATTCTCCTTACCAACGATGGAAACGTCAATGACGAATACTCCGTGGAAATAATCAACGCGAAGGAATTGGCCGACCAGGGATGGAATTGTTCCCTTTCAGGCGGAGGCGGCACCTATGTGGACGATACCCTTTCCAACATAACCGTGGCTACCGAAACGCCGGAGGCAACCCTCACGCTGAAGCTGACGCCCACCAGAACGCATCCATCAAGGAATGTCGAAGTGGCCCTTTCGGGTAGGTCCCAGAAGGACAACGGAACGGCGGTGACGTTGAGGATACAGTACGAATCGCCGGACATAGAACTGGAAAAAGACAAACTCAACATCGAAGGCGACATGGTGTCTATGTCATTGGAGGACGCATTCCCATACTGGACCATACTACTCATGATATCTGCCGTGGCATTGGCCATATCCGGATATCTCTACTACAAGGGGAGGAGGTGGTGAATTGAAGCGTGCAGTTTTGATTTCCATTGCACTTGCCGCCCTTCTCATGGGCTCAATGTTCCTTGTCACCGACGTTGCAGGTCTGGACAAGCCCGACGAAGAAGAAGTGCGGGTCTTCATAATCGGCCCGGATGTCGTGGGGATGGGACAGAAGGTCTCTTACGACGTAATCGTAACAGGCGGACCTGCCGAAAACGGTGGCAAATGGACCTACCGGTCCCAGATTAGGGGCATGAACCTCACATCCGACACCCTTGAACCATCTACGGGCAACTCCACCGAATCCGGTTTCTTCACGGGCACGTTTACCGCCCCCAACGAAGAACAAGATGTCGAAATCGTAGTTACGGGCATCAGTGACAAGGACGGAATTCGGGAAACGAGTGAAGCGGTCAAGAAAGTCAAGATCATCCGCCCCTACACCTTTACGGCGACCCTGGTCAATTCGGGCAACGTCGCCGTGGAAGACCTCTCAGTAAGCTTCTACGTGGACGGAACGCTTCTTGAATCCAAGACCGTGGAACGTATGGATGTGGACGAGAAGAAGACCCTGACCTCCAACTGGACCATCGAAGACCCGGGATTGGGCAGGCACGTAAGCAAGGTCGTCATCGATGCCGAGGACACCGGACTGATACTCGAAGAGAGTGGCTCCCGGATATTCCTTCAAGAGTTCTACATTGAAGATGAACCTTCGTCGGTACCGTGGACCATATCGATAATCGTTCTCGTAGCCGCCATTGGTGGTTCGTTGTACATGCTTAGGAAAACGGGTTACATCTGAAGTCGGCACGACAACGGCATCCGACATTCCCAATTACGGGGAGAACGCACCATTGAAAAGTTAGCCCATGGCCCAGCCCAAATGCATTCACATGAAGAAGAAATCGAACTTGGCTAGCAGTTCCTTCTTTTTGTACGGTGAGAGGATGAGATATCCGTGGTGGCTCGACAGGTCCATTGGCTGTTTTGAAAACTCGGAAGGAGGCTTGAAACCGTTCATGCGGAAAAACGCCTCTGCACCGCTGTTCAGTGGCTTTGTAATGATGTAGCCCACGGTGTTCTTCATGGCAAGAAGAAGCAAGCGGGTGGCGAGTTTCCTCCTCCGATACTTGGGCATCACCTCAATGGCACGGAGGACGTACACCGATTCCCCGGACCGGGATACCTGGGGCCATTCTTCGAGATAGACCCAGGCCCCCACTTCGCGGTCTTTTACGGCCAATATGAGTATCGGTCTTGGAAACTGCCTCATCCAGCCCTTGAATGCCTTCTTGTACTCGACGATGCCCATCCCTTTGAAATAGCCAAAGCCGGAACCAAGGATGACCGCTTCCTTGCCCTCGATTATCTTGAATTTGTCTATTTCCGATGCGGAATTGACCTTGATGAATTCGAAATTGCCGCTTTTTTCAAGTACTTCCAAGGAATCTACCCCGCACTGAGATTAACGCCCCAAAAAGGGGAAAAGGAGAAGAGGAAAAGGGGTCACTCTGTATAAAGGACCCAAACACAGGCGTTGTTCCTGAGAAGCATATTGAGGTCGGTGTTGGTTATGCCCGCCTTTTCGAGAAGAATCGGTTTCCACTCGTCAGGTATCAACTTCTTCCTGCCGTCGGTAACCACAGCGGCTATCTGGGCCACGCGGACCCTCTTGCCTGCAATGGTTATCCTGCTGGCGGCTTCGCTCCGGAACGTCTGGTGTATGATGCAGGTGGTGTCGACGACGCTGGGTTTCAGAGTCGAATTGTAGTAGTCCGCCACCTCGGTATGCACCGGCGAGAACTTGCCTATCCTCTTGGTATATTCGCTCCAGCCGTCCTCGAAGGGACACGCCACGGTTATCATGCAGTGTTCCGTAGAGCACCACAAGCCCGGTTCGAAGGTGGATATTATCGACTCCCCCCTCTTGACCGATTCGATGAACGATTCCCAGTCAGAATACCTTTCCTCCGGCATGGACCGGGCCAAGGAGCTTGCCAAACTGATGAGGTAGTTGTTCATCCCACTGGCGCCCTGCTTGTCGGCTATGTCCTCCAAAAAGAGATAGGCCGCCACGTCCACGAAGGGATTGTCATCCAGCAGATTCTTCTTCATTTCGTTATTTGACTTTGTTTCTTCAGCCATTCATTTCACCTCCTCAGTCCTCAATCTCCTCACCCTTGAGTCGGGCGCCCCTCATGAGAATAGCATATACGCATGCATAATTCCTGAGCAGACTCCTCACGTATTCAGGGCTCTGGTCGATCTTTCTGAGACTGTCCTCAGCTATCTTCGTTTCACCTACGAAACCCCTGTTGGCCAGCTGTATGCAGTCCAGCATCTGGTCGGCGATGGTGATGTTCTTGGCCACCTCTTCCCTGAAGCGCTGGTGTATTACGCAAAAATTGCATACCGCCGTGTCCCGTACGGTGTTGTTGTACTCCTCCGCCACCGCCCGGTCCGCTCTTGGAAGCTCGCCTACGGTGTATCGGATTCTCATTATGGTGGGTTCGAAGACACAGTCCTTAAGGGCGTATATGTAGCCGACGACGTCGCCGTCCACATCGGTTATGGCCAAATCGGTCAAGGCCGTTACGTTCCCTTCTATGGAAAAGGCCGTCCGGCCTTCCCTGAGGGCCACGTTGAAAGAGGGCCAACCCATGTAGGCCTCCTTGCCCATTCTTTTGGCCAAGCTCTCTCCGACACGAGCCCAGTACTGGATGGTGCCTTCCACCCCTGCTTTTTCGCTCATATCCTGTATGAGCGATACGAGTGCCACGTCTAACATGCTTCATTCCTCCTTTATTTCTTCTCCTTTTTGATTTTTTTGAACACGGTGTGCCTCCCCTTGGTCTCCACCTCGACCAATTCGCTGTCGAGAAGGGTCCTCAGGGTTTTTAGCACCTCCATGTATTTCACTCTTCCAGATAATGACTTGGCGAGACTCTTCTGGGTGCTCCCTTTTCTGGGCAAAGCGTCATACACCATCTGCTGAATCTCGTCCATTGAATCCAAGGTTAATTTCTCTGCATCTTCATCGATGTCTTCGGGAGAAAGTTCCACGGCCGATATTTCTTCTTCTGCCTCTTCATCTTCCCCGTCTTCTTCAGAAGTTTCGTCGGCATCCCCTGATTCGGGTCCTTCTTCATCTTCGGTCCCCTCTTGGGCATCCTCCACTTCCTCTTCTCCTGCCGTGGCAGGCCGTTCTTCATCCTTTCCTCGTGAATCGCCCTTCTCAATGGGGCGGACCTTGTTCCACCGTCCCTTCTTCTCCATCTCCAACAGCCCTTCGTCCATGAGTTCGTGGACCATTTCCTCAAGATCGTCGGGGTCTATCTCGTCTGCGAGGGTACTTTTAAGCTTCGTCAGCGTCATCTCTTCGGTCACGGCGTCCATTATGGCTTTCTGGCCTTCGTCCAATTCCACTTCGTCTGGGTCTGGTTCCGGTTCGAAAGACCGGGCTTTCAATTCTTCAATGGCCTTGATGAGTCGGGACTGTTCCTCTTCCTGCTTCCCCTTGAAGGTCACCATTTCCCTCCGAATGTCCTCAAGGTTCTCCATGCTCTCTTTCTTGTACTCTTCAAGAGTATCCTCGAAGAACGCCCTCTGCTTTTCAAATGCCCGGGCCTGCTCCTGCCTTAACTGGGTGCCCATTTCATCAAGGCGCCTGTCCAGGTCGTCCCGGATGTTGTCGAGGGTGTTTGTGATGGAGGAGAGCATGCTCGTCATGGAATTCATCTTGTTGGACATGCGTTCGGTCTTCCTCTTCAAGGTCGTCGAAGTGTCCACGGCGTACTCCTGGCTCTTAATCTTTATCATGGCCCTGAAGTTCTTGGGCTTGTAGCCGGGAAGGTTCTCCAGAAGTTTGTTGAGCAGTTCTTGGTAGGTCGTCTGAATCTGCCTTGCCGATATAAGTTCCTTTTCCAGCGAACTTGCCAGATTGCGGGTCTTGATGCGCTTGCTCGTCGAGTAAAACAGTTCGCTTCCTGACGTGCGCAGACGGACTTCTTCTAGCGTTTCGTCGATTACCCTTTCAGCGTCGTGGGAACCCAGGTCCCTCCATATCTTCGACACGACGTCGTCCAGCGTGGATTGGAAAACGACCTCAAGGATGTTGGGAGGTATCTTGGCCACGTCTATCTCCTCGCCGTAGCCCACCTCTTCCATCATGAGATTGACCTTCTCGGATACCCTTTCAATGTCTTTGTGAAGCCGATTAATCGACTTCTTGTCCTGCTTGAGCTCCGCCAGGTCGTCTATGGTCTCGGTGAGGGCTTTGAGATTTTCTTGGAAAGTGGTAACGTCGCTGGCCGTGGATGTGACCTCCTCCCTAAGGTCGCTTATCCTGTTGCGGATGGATGAAAAAGAGTCCTGCATCTCCTCCATGCGTTCCTTCATCCCGGACATCTCGTTGTGAAATTCGTCCTCGCCAACGAGGTATTCTATCTCCATCTCCTCGTCTTCGAGTTCTTCACTACCCTGCGTTATCGCCTCCTCCACCACGTCGCCATTGGTACCTTGGCCATTCCGGGAAAGTCCGGCCTCCACGAGAGCTTTCTCACGCTCTTCCTTCTTGTCCGAGCCGTCCCCTTGAGGGGGGGCCGATTCTCCTTCGTTGTCAGATGTCATGTCAAGCAAACTAAACAAACGATTTTATCTTCCTCTCCACTTCTGGAAGCCACGTTTTCTCCATCTCGTCAGCCACGATTTCTCCCTGCCTTTCCTTCACGTGCTCCTTTATGACCTTCTCTACGAACATCATCCATAACCGCTGGTTCATGTACGGTGCGCTGGTTCCCATCTCGTTGAAAACCATGGACACGATCTCGTCCACGGCTCCGATGCCCACCACCGACTCCAGCTTCTTCTTGATGAAATTGAGTATCTCCATGTTCTTCTTGTACTCCCGGGTTTCCTCGAACCGTTCCACGAAGAGTCGTCGTGAAAGAACCTTCAACTCCTCCTGTACGTCTTCGGGATACTCGCTCATCCTTTCTGGAGATATGGGCTTGAGCTCAAATATGTGCCTCAGGACGCTGGACCCGGTGAGAACCCTGGGTATCATCTCGTAAAAATCCTCAACGGGCATGTCCTTGGCCACCACCAAGGTCAGGAATGCATTGTCCCCAACGCCTGAAACGATGACCCCTCCTTCCTTGAACTTCTGTATGGAAAAGGAAAGGTTCTGGTGGTCAAGCTGCCTGGCGATGTGGGGCATCATGCTCTTGGTGAGGTTCAGCATGCGGAACTGGGGTACCGTGAGGTCCTTGGGGATGTCCGACGAGAATACTCTTCCGTCCACGCCCGAGAACATGATGAGGTCTACGCCGGTGGATTGGCGTATCCTCCGTATCTCCATGTCCAGGAGATGCCGCAATAGCATCACGTTCTCTGCGTCGAGGGTCTTGTTCATCTTCTTTCCGGACTTCCCTGCCATTCAACTCACCTATTCTTCCGTTCCGCCGAGATTGTATGAATCGAATACTATCTGCAGGGCTTCTTCCGGGCTGTAGTCGTAGCTCCAACTCTCCTTCATGGTCTTGAGACGCTTCATAACGTATTCGGGTGCCTTGATGAATTCGGCGGTCTTCATCGCTTCATCGAATATCTCGTCATAATTGGCGGATTCTTCGATGGTGGGTTCCGTCGGTGCGGCCCTTATGATGGCCCCTGCGCCCCTGGCAAAGATGTATGGATAGACGCCTTCCCCGTGATGGGTCCCCCGCATCTTGATTATCTTCATCGTACGGTTGAAAGCCCCGCCTATGGGATAATACTCAAGATGAAGCACGCCGTCTGCAAGGTAAATCGGCAGAAGCACGTCCTCGCCCACGGTTTCTCCGGGGTGGGAATGTTCTTCCACGGTGGCCACCACTACGCCCAATTCCTTGAGGGTGTAGAACAACTTGCCGATGAGTTCTCTCTGCTGCAGCTTGTCGTCGGTGGCCCAGATCACGGGCGTCATGGGGTCGATGACGACCCTCGTCTTGATGTCATAATCGGACCGGGCTTTAACAAGCTGGGGAAGCTGTTCCTCCACCATCTTCTTGAAATTCTTTCCTTTGAGATGTATGAAGAAAAGGGATTTTTCGTAGTGCTTCCTCATATCCCAGCCCATCATCTCTGCTTCGTTCATTATCTGGTCCGGGGACTCTTCCATGGTGACGTAAAGCCCCTGTTCGCCTTTGTCGATGCCATGCATGATGAACTGCATGCCAAACGTCGTCTTTCCGGTACCGCTCGAACCCACCACCACGATGGCGGCGTTGTCACGGAATCCGCCTTCGATTATCTGGTCCAGCCCGAAGATGCCGGTCTCTATCCTGGTCAATCATCTCCCTCCTTGACTTTTTTGGAAATCAGTTCTGCAAAACTCTTACTCTTCTGTGCTTCTTCTGCCATGTTCTTAACCTCCCGGTCTTCTATTTCCTCTGTATCTTCTTCAGTGGTTTCGGAAACCGCCTCCGCAAAGGACGATGAAGCGGATATCTCCCTGGTGATTCTGCTGTAAGCAACCCACGGCGGCGGGAAATCCTCCTCGTCCTCTGAAAACAGGTTTCGTCCATAATTGTGATAGGTCCTCCCTATCTCCGTAACCTCGTCATCCTCAATTACGTGATATTTCTTGAGATTGGATATGCGGTAGTCAAGTTCGTCCTGGGGCAGGTCGAGTTCGTGGCCCGCTTCAACGGGCTTTTTTCCTTCGACGCACTTGGCAACCAGTTGCCTGTCGGTGGCATCCAGCACCATCTGATATACTGCCAATGGCTGCATTGAAACTTCGAAAACGCATTTCTCATCCCCGGCATTGCAGCACTTGGTCTCTTTCACCTCTGCCGGAAGAGAAAGGTCGTCAGTGAAAAAGCGGGTAAGCGCATCGCTTGTGATGAAGCAGGTCCTCCGGTTTTTTTCCTGGGGATATAGTTCGCAAACCGGAGAGTCGGTCACTTCGAATACGAAACGGAAGTTGCCCACATCGACCAGTTCGAAGTTGCCTAGCCCGATGTCTTTGAATATGTTCTTCATGAACTGCACCAAGGCCACATTCCTCGCCTGTTCCACCGTGTTTGTCTTGAGGAGTTTTCTGGTCTCAAGAGGCGGAACCTGGGATTTTTCGATGGCCGTGCTTATGGCCGTTTCCAACTGGGAAAGCTTTCCTATAGCGGTAACCACTTCTGCAAATGAATTGAAACCGTAGGGATTCACCTCTTCGTTCATTGGTTCCCCTCCAGGTCTTCCAGATAATTCTTCTCGACGCTCGAAAATAGGTCAAGGCCCGCGTTGGTGAGGTCGTTCTTGTCGGAAATGTAATTCCTTTCTGTGGCGCGTTCCAGCATCTTTTCAATTTCGACCTTCTCTTTGCTCATGATGTCCCCAATCATGTCCATGTTATGTAGGCCGGCACACCACAATGTTAAGAATATCTTCATCCCCGTCGGCTCCCCCTTTCCTTCCAGCAGCGGAAGAAGAAGGGTTCTCAACGCCCAGAGGCGGGTTGCCTGATTGCCTTCGAGGTCAAGTATCATCCCCTCACATTCGAACCGCAGTCTCATGGTGTCCGACTCTATTATCTTGATGTCGTACAGGCATTCAATGGGGATCTCAAAAAAATCATCGTTTTCCTTGATGACGATGCCTTTGTCCGATATGTGAAGCTCTCCTCTTCTTCCCAGAGGTTCCTCGCTGAAATCGACTTGCCCGTCGGGTTTCACCGAAAATCGTATGTCGTCAATCTTATGGACCTTCAAGGATATCCTCCTTAGATTTGAATTATGGTTGCGGTTTATATATGTTTCGTACAAATTTTGTCATTTGGGGAAAAATCCATTTTTTATGGTATAAAAAGTAATAATGGTGTCCAGTAGGTCGGATTATTGACTTATGGTGTTAATAGTAAATGTCTGAATCGTCGAGATAAATCGTCAATTTCCTGACCTTGGAACCCACCTTGACGTCCCGCCCTTCCTTCCTCCTTTCGATGAGTTCCACCTTGCTCAACGCCTTTATGTCATCATATACGTTCTTGTAATCCCTCTTCATCTTCTGGGCAACCTCCGTGACGTTCAACGGCTCATTTTCCTTTCTAAGAAGCTTCAGGACCTCAAGGCGTCTTGGCGTCAAAACAGAAATCATTTCAGGAGAACGGTAATGCACTTTTTCGGTCAACGTGGTGTCTTTTCTTCTCAAGGAACGCCAAACCATGAGGTCGTCCACCATCTGCGGGTCCGAACAGCGTGTTATCTGCACACGCTGGTCCAATTCCTCCATGGTCCCGTACCGGTCTTCGAATGCACTCATGAGAACGTCCTTGTCCGAGGGTTTGCTCTCCTTTGCCAATACCATCCTCATTGCATCACCTCAAAGGTCACCAAGGTCCATGGCCATGAGGTTTCGCCGGAATATGCTAACCAGATTCACCACTTCCTTGAGTTTCTTGGCCGTCGTGGGCTTCTGTTCGATGAGTCCCCCGTTTTCGTCGTATTTGTCAACGTGGGGCTGGGAATCGAAGTTGTCCCATCGAACCACCGGACGCCATTTTCCTCGGTCCCTGACAAGGTAGGTGTGGGAGAAATAGCGCGTCTTCTCATCCCGGGATATCCTGACGCTTTCGACCTTTTCCGACTTGCGCATCCATACGGTTGTTCTCTCTACTTTTTCCACAAAAGGACATATCCTCGGCATAGTTAATATTTTACCGCTCCGGTCACTCAAGGTCCCAAAAATCGCTGAGATTCTCCGCCAGGGTCTTTATCTTCTGGTTCAAAATGGTGAAAACCCTCTCAGGGGACATTACCGACGAGGAAAGGGGGTCCAGCTTTACCGGATACGATAGTTCTTCGCCTAGAATGCCCTGAATGAGCGCGTGGGTCAGGGGACCGTTGTTGATGGTGTAACCCCCTTCGAGTAGTATGGCAAAGGGGTATCCCGACCGGGCTAAAAACTCCGCTATCTCGTAATAGCCGCGTATCGTCAGGGAAAGTTTTGCCACGGGGTCCGAATAATGGGCATCGAAGCCGTTGAGCCCCAGAACAAGGTCCGGGTTGAACTGTTTCATGAGGGGGAGGACCACCCTTTTGAAAACCTCCCGATACGCCTCATCACCTGAACCGGGTGGCATCTCCACGTTGACCGTGCAACCCCTTCCTTCTCCACGGCCTATCTGGTGAGCAAAACCGTCATGGGGGTAAAATTCGTTGGGGTCCCGGTGTATGGAAAGGTTTAGGACCGTCGGGTCCTCGTAAAATATGTGCATGGTGCCGTTCCCTGCATGGACGTCCCAGTCGACGAGCATTACCTTTTTCGCCCCGATGGATTGAATGTATCTGGCTGCCACGGCGGCATTGTTGAATATGCAGTATCCACCGAAACGATTCTGAGAGGCGTGGTGTCCCGGCGGGCGTATCAAAGCCATGGCATTTTCAAATTCCTTTTCATAAACCACTCGGGCTGCCTCTTTGGCCCCCCCTGCAGACATCGCCGCCGCCTTGAAGGTGTTTTTGGAAAAATATGTGCTGTCACCGAGAAAGCCACCCCCTTTGTTCGAGTAATTCTCCACGAACTCAACATATTCCCTGTCGTGGACCCTCTCAAGGTCCTGATGAGTGGCCTGGGGATACATCGTTTTCAGGAGGGCCTTTCCTTCGAATATGTCGGTTCTTCCCTGAAGATAGCCGATGACCTGCTTGACCCTTTGGGGATTTTCAGGACTGGAGATGTCGGGACGGTGTATGAAATGATTTTTGTAATATATAATTGCCATTCGTGAATCCATTGCAATGATAACATAACAAAAACGGATTTTATACTTTCGGCTGACAATATAGGCGAATCGTTACCTTTTTCTAGAACGTGGCTGGTCCGCCCAAGGTGCAAAAAGGTGTCAGCGACGCTAAAGGCGTCTTAATGGTTCTGGTCAGCGTTTTCCTGTGGGCCGTCTCTTTCCCCTTGTTAAAATTCGTCCTGGGTCAGGAAACACCCATGACCGTGGCCGTGTTGCGCATGGTTTTGTGTTCCATCGCCGCCGTAGCCATCATGGTTTTCATGCGGGGCTTGGACCGTTTCACCACGGTGGTCAGGGAGAATGCCGTCTCCCTTGTTTTCTTTGGCGTACTCTATTGGACCATCCCCAACGTGTTTCAAAACATCGGAATGACGATGATGGACCAGAACACCGCTGCAACCGTTTCGGGCATACTGCAGTGTTCGGGACCCATATTGACCATCATTCTGGCTTTCCTCATCCTTAAGGAGAAACCGACGACGAGACTCTTGATGGGCATGGGGCTGGCCTTCGTGGGAAGCTTTCTTCTTGTGAGCGACGGGCTTACCGACTTTTTTTCTAACTATTTCTGGGGAAACCTTCTGCTTCTTCTTTCTGCTTTCTCTTACTCCGTGGCAGGCATCATCGGCAAGCGCAAACTCGCCTCCATCGATTCGCTTGAACTTGTGCTGGTTTCAACGCCTTTTGGAGCTGCTGCCACACTCCTTTCCTGGCCTGTGATTGAAAAACCATCGGTGGGTTTTTCTTTTCAAAGCTGGTCCATCATCTTGTTCCTGGCGCTTTTCTCAGGGCTTCTTGCCGTGTTTCTATGGTTCAGGGTCATGGAGAAAGCGGACCTTTCCAGGATGACGCTTTTTGTTTATCTGGTCCCTGTCGTCAGTGGCATCGTGGCCGTTGTCTTTTTTGGTGAAATCATTGCTCCGGTAACGTATCTCTTCGGCCTCATCATCCTTTCGGGAGTAATCATCGCTCAGTCACAGAAGAAAATAGGAAAGCCCTTTTCCCCCATCCCTTCAGAGGGATGAATGAATTTTCGGGTTTTTTGGTTTTATGCAGCTTGGTGTGTCAATATGCGTTATACCTACGAATATCTACATATCTACATAAAATATTTTAGCGCACGCATACGCATGGGCTTGTGGTCGGCCACGCCCCAATTTTCAAATAACCCCCGGTGCAATGACCGTCGAGCGCATTGAAAGAAGGAAAGATGGACCCCGAAGAACTGAAAAAGACCTACGACGCCATAGCAGACCACTGGGATGCAACCCGCACCAGGCCCTGGCCTGAGACGTTGGAATTTTTAGAAAAGGGTGGAAAGGGGAAAAAACTTCTGGACATCGGCTGCGGAACGGGGCGGAACGCTGAATACGCTCTGAAAAAGGGATGGAAGGTAATGGCAGTGGATTACTCAGCCGGTCAGCTTGAAGTTGCTCGTAGGCGGGTGGGAGACGGGGTGGAATTCGTCCTTGCAGACGCACGGAACCTTCCCTTCGATGACAAATCCTTCGACGCTTTCATCTCGATAGCCGTCATACATCATTTTCCCGACCGGTCCGACCGGTTGAAAGCCCTTCAAGAGGCCAGGCGCGTCTTGAAAAAAGGCGGAGAAGGCCTTGTGAGCGGGTGGTCGCAAGAGCACGAAAAGTTTCGGGAATGCCAATCGAAAGACATTCTGGTCCCTTGGCACAGGACCGACGGGAAGGTGTTTCAGCGATTTTACCACCTCTTCGACCAAGAGGAACTGGAAAATCTGTGCTTGGAAGCGGGCTTTACGCTAATCGAAGGGCGCAAGGGGGCTGGCAACAACCACGCTTGGGTCAAAAAGAGCTGATTTTCCCGAGCATCAGAAATGTTCGTGGTGCCACTTTGATTCTATCTCACTGTAGAATAGATACGTCGAGAATCCCAGCATTGCCATGATTGCCAGTATTATCCCCGTTGCCATGATTGGCCTTGTATAGAAGGAGAAGGATACCACGGCTATTCCGGCTCCGGGAAGAGCCGACAGTACGGTCCACTTGGCTAGTACGGGGAGGTTGAAAAGCATTGAATTGGTCCTGAGACCCGTGAGGTTGGCCGTCATCACTACCGAATAAACGGATGTGAGAAGCATGAGTGGCCATGCAAGGACAAGTGCCCCCAGCTCCCTGTTCATCAAAGCGACGCCAAGAAGGAATACGCTTGAGATGCCCGTCGTGAGGAAAAGGAAGGCCTTGAGTTTGACCTTGATGACGTCGGGAACCGTTACGGGCAGCATGTTCAGGTAATCCAAGGGGTCCAGGGCCACGAGCCAGGAATAGATGAGGACTCCGAAAAAACCCACCATGCCGGCGTAGAATATCGTTCCGAACTTCTGGTCGCCGGGAAGAACGTTGAAGCCCGTATTGATGTACCAGATTGAAAGAGTGAGGAAGAACAGAGGGATGACAAAGGACATCCCCATTTTCAGAGCAGCCCAGCTTCGCTTGAGTTCCACAAACTCCCTTGCCATCAGTGAGGAGGGGACGTCCCGCCCCAGCCGGTCCAGGGTACCCTTCATTCTATTCTTGCTCTTCAAAGCCGTGGAACCCCACGTCTTGGGAACGGTGAAATATCCCAGGATGACGAGCATCTGGCTAGCAGCAAGGTTGGCCACTAGGGCAAGGGTACTCCACCAGCAGTTCCCAGCAGAATATCCCTCCAATATCGAATGTGGCGGAAGGGCGAGGAATCCTGAACCCATCAGCCGTGCTGACGTGAGGGGATAAACTACCATCAGGAACAAAAAGAATGAAAAATACGCCTTGGAACGAACGTAGGACGTTGAAAGGGCAAAGGAGACCGAAAGGCCCAGTATGAACGATGCTTCGAGAGTTATGAAGAGAACGGCCCCGGTCTGGATGGGGAGTGTTGTGACGGCCATCCCCGGGATGCCTCCTACCACAAGGGGGACCATTATGAGAACCTGGTAGAACAGCAGGTCCCGAATATACATGCCAAGCATGGTCTGGTTGAATGTCAGGGGGAGAAAGGTTGGGGTTGCGACGAGGAAATTGTACTTGCCTCTCCTCTTCGATACGGCGTCCCGGCCCAAAAAGGCGAAGCCGCCTACGGAGAGACCGTATAGGAACATCAGCATTTCCAGCGAAAAGAATAGTCGTTCCGCCGTCATGGCCTTTTCAAGACTTTCGTAGCTGAAGAGAAAAAGGAAGGCCCCCAAAAAGGAGAATACGGGAAAAGCCCAGAAAGCGAGCTTGCTGGAGAAATTCACGTGGAACCGGTACTCTTCGATAACCATCAGTCGGAGAAGCTTCAGGGATTGCGTCCTATCACCCTCATGAAAAGGTCTTCGAGTTTACCGTCTCCTTCCGTCAGAATCTCCTCCATGTTCCCCTTGGCAACCACCTTCCCACGGTCCAGTATAAGGACGCTGGAGCAGAGCTTCTGGGCAATTTCCAGTATGTGGGTGCATACGAAGGTCGTTTTCCCCTCTTTTTTACGCTGAAGAAGGAATTCACGCAGTTTCTTCTGATAAACGGGGTCCAGGTTGATGAACGGTTCATCGAGAAGCAGGAGGGGGGGGTCGTGGACGAACGCACTGGCCAGCATCAGCTTCTGCCTCATCCCCTTGGAAAGGTCCTTGCACAGGGTGGTCCTCCATTCATCCAGGTCGAAATACGATAGCCATCGGTCTTTGACGGATTCGTCGTTGATGTCCCTTACGGCCAAAACGAAATCCATGTACTCGTCAGCGGTGAGATAACTCGGGGGGCTTTCCACTTCGGGGACGATGCCAACCCGGGATTTGACCTCAACGGCTTTTTTCCAGGGGTTCAGCCCCAGCATGCTTACCTTTCCGCTGGTGGGGGGGATTTCTCCGACCATTATGCGTATGAGGGTGGTCTTGCCGGCACCGTTGGGTCCGAATATGCCGAATATGTCGCCTTTCTCGATGTCAAAACCCACCGAGTCCAGGGCCCTTACGGTGCCAAAATCCTTCGATACGTCGCGTAGGGAAACAATGGCGTCCATGGTGGTGAATGGTGGTTTGGGATATACCGTTTTTCATTGCATCTTGGTTTCTTGAGAAAAATGGGGCGTCGCGATAACTTTTTCTAACCTCAAAAGAATGTTTGCTCATGGTTGAAGATGCGGACAAAAGGGTTCTTGTGGAACTTGAAAAAGCACGGTATAACGGTCTTACCAGGGAAAATCTTTTCAACCTTCTTCCAGGGACGTCTTACCATGAAATCGAAGTGTTGGTGAAACGCCTTGCCAAGGATGAGAAGATCAAATTGGAATGGATAGGCCCCAATAATTTCGTGATACTGCCGCCTGAAGAGGAAGATGCAAGCCCAAGTGAAGGGGTGTCTGCTGATGGCGTATCGAAACGAGTCGTTCCCCTAGAGGAAAGGGAAAACATATCAGACATCGCCAATGATCCCGTAGAAAATAAAATGGGAGGGGTCGTGGAAGAAACGCCGGCGCCGGTATTGCATAGAACCGGAAAAACCGTAGGTGAGGAGGGGCCCCGTCCGCAAAAAGACACGGAAAAAGGCAATCGTGAAAAAACTGTGGCATCAAAAGACGTTGCTGAAAACGCGGGGGAAGGGGAGTATGCCCTTCCTTACTGCCCCTTGCTTGACAGACCCTGTCTCGGAGACGAATGTGCCATCTACATCGAAGGGGAGGGGTGTTCCATAGCGGTCATTGCGGTAAATGCGCTGGAATGAGGACGGAAAAACCTTCGTGCCACCGAACATATAAATAGCTATACGCATATTTGAAAAATGCCTTTTCATAATCAGGATGGGATATTATGAAGTCGATAATAGACGAAGCCCTTGCAAGGCATAAGAAAGAAGAAAGCAAAGTCAAAGAGACGCCACCGCCGGAAGATTCTCCCGACGATGAAGCACTCAGAGCTTTGGTTGACACGCTGAAAGTAAACATAAAGATATTTGGATGCGGAGGTGGCGGAAGCAATACCGTTGCCAGAATACATGAAGAAGGCATCCACGGCGCAGAACTCATCGCCCTGAATACGGATGCCCAGCATCTCCTTCACATCCACGCTCCGAAAAAGATACTCATCGGTCAGCGCGCCACGAAGGGACTGGGTGCCGGAGCATTGCCACAAGTCGGCGAACAAGCAGCCAAAGAAGAAGAAGAGAAGATTCGCGAGACAATCGATGAATCCGACGTGGTTTTCGTAACTGCGGGAATGGGTGGAGGAACGGGTACGGGTTCCGCTCCTTACATTGCCAAAATGGCAAAGGACCAGGGTGCCCTCACCATGGGTGTCGTGACGCTTCCCTTTAAAGCCGAAGGCCCAAACCGGATGGAGAACGCGCTTCTTGGGTTGAGAAAACTCCGACAGCATAC
>CAZPOY010000011.1:14929-28695 GCA_964588345.1 uncultured Thermoplasmata archaeon | reverse complement strand
TGCTTATTTTTGCATATACCCGCCCTTACCTAACCATTGATGAATGCGCCTTCGAGCGGGCGCTACGGAAAAAAAGAAAATGGTTGCGCATGTTTTTTTTCTTTCCCACCGTACCGCCCCCCGTCCATGCTTGTATTTGCTTACTCCAATCCTTTATTCCACACATTTCTCGCCTTCCGTTCCTCTGACATTTTCGCATTTTCTTTTCTCTCTCTTCCTCTACCGATCGTTCTTGGGAAAAATTCATAGTATATTTTTAACCACCACCCAAAACCTACTTAAACAACCCACTTTTATCCTCGGCTGTCCAAGAGGTGGATAAAGATGGACAAGATAAAGACAGTCATAATGGGAGCAGCCGGAAGGGATTTTCACAATTTCCTAACCTACTTTAAAGAGAACGAGACCTTCGAGGTCGTAGCATTCACAGCCACCCAGATACCTGGGATTGAGGAACGATTGTTCCCTGCATCGATGTCCGGACCCCTTTATCCGGAAGGAATACCAATTAGGCCAGAGGAGACGCTTCCGCAACTCATCAAGGAACACGATGTAAAACTCGTGGTTTTTGCTTATTCGGATGTTTCCAACGAGTACGTCATGAACAAGGGCGCATGGGTCAATTCCCTGGGAGCCGATTACATGCTCATGGGCGGAGAAAACACCATGATAAAGTCCAAAAAGCCCGTCATCGCCGTTTGCGCCGTCAGGACCGGATGCGGAAAAAGCCAGACCACTCGTCGCGTAATTGAAATTCTCAAGGCCAACGGGAAAAAAGTAGTTGCCATCAGGCACCCCATGCCCTACGACCCGAATCTAGCCAGTCAGGAAGTCCAGCGATTCGAAAAAATCGAGGACCTTGAAAAGTACAACTGCACCATTGAGGAGATGGAGGAGTACGAACCCCACATCAGAAAGGGCGTGGTCGTTTTCGCAGGCGTTGATTACGGCAAGATCCTCAAGGAAGCTGAAAAGGAAGCCGACGTCATCCTATGGGACGGAGGCAACAATGACCTTTCGTTCTACAAGCCCGACCTTCTCATCACGCTCGTTGACCCCCATAGGCCCGGCCACGAGCTTTTATATTATCCCGGGCAGGCGAACTTCCGGATGGCTGACATCGTCCTCATCAACAAAGTGGGTTCCGCCGACCAAGAAGGCATATCCCAGGCGAAGAAGAACATTACCGAGTATAATCCCAATGCAATCGTCATCGAAGGCGAATCCCCCGTATCTGTCGAAAATCCCGAAGCCGTCAAAGGCAAAAGGGTCTTAATCGTGGAAGACGGTCCGACGCTCACCCACGGAGGCATGACCTTCGGAGCAGGCGAACTTGCCGCACAGAAGTATGACGCAGGCGAAAGGGTGGACCCAAGGCCCAATGCCGTTGGCTCCATAAAAGAGACGTACGAGAAATATACCCACATCGGCAAGATACTGCCGGCCATGGGATACGGCAAAAAGCAGGTCAAAGAGCTTGAAGAGACCATCAACGCAACGGATTGCGACGTGGTCATTGCTGGAACCCCCATTGACCTTGGAAGAATCGTAAATGTCAATAAGCCGATTGTGAACGTCACATACGTCCTAAAGGAGAGAGGCCTGGAGCTGGAGGAAGTTCTTGGACGATTTTAAGTGGAAGGAAGGACGCCCCTCGCTAGACGAATACTTCATGAGCATGGCCCACATCGTTTCCACAAGGTCGACGTGCCTGAGAAGAAAAGTGGGTGCGGTCATAGTCAAGAACAAACGCATTCTCACGACGGGCTACAACGGCGCACCGAAGAATCTTAAGCACTGTTCGGAGGTCGGATGCACTCGCATGAACAACAACGTTCCTTCAGGCCAGAGGCATGAACTGTGCAGAGGCGTACATGCAGAACAGAATGCCGTCATCCAGGGGGCCCTTTTCGGCGTTTCCGTGGAAGGTGCGACGCTCTACTGTACGAATTTTCCCTGCGTCCTCTGCGCCAAGATGCTCATCAATGCGGGCATCAAAGAGATTGTGTTCAGCGATGACTACATAGACGACCTGGCCAAAGAAGTCCTTAAAGAGAGTGGCGTCAAAGTGAGGCAATTCACCCTCCCCGAATCGAGAAAGATGTGAACGCGACTTTTCCGGATAAAAATCTGTTAAAGCCGGGTGAAACCTAAACTTCTTTGGTCAAGTCTGGGTTGAAACGCAGCTTTGACAACGGCTCAAAACCATTGGGGCGGTTCATCGAATCTCATTGTGTGGCGACGGTTATTCTCACGTTGCTGACCATTGCCGGCGATGAGAAATTCGGATGGGTCGATTGCCACCAATGGATCTGTTCCCTCTCGTTTCCAACGTGCTTGACATTCATCAATATGTCCAGGAGATTGCCTTTCAATCGCACCCCCTTCCACGATTCAGCGACCTCGCCATTTTCAACGTATAAAACGGCATCTCTGGGCATGGTTGAGAAATCTCCCTTGACCCGGTTTTGAAAACGCGTGTACCATGTGTTGGTGAGTATCAGCCCCTTCTTCATCTCCGACATCATTTCGGTAAAGTCCATGTCGCCTGGTTCCATTACCGTATTCCATGGGCGTGGAACCGTAAGCCCTGCGTTGCCGGTGGAAGGCACATCCAATATGTCAGCGGTGCTCGTATTATGAAGGGCGTTCCGAAAGACCCCTTTGTCAATGAGTTTTGTAGATTGGGTGGGATGCCCCTCATCGTCGAATAGGTGCGAATTGACGCCAGCATCACATTTCCCATCGTCACTAATCGTAATTTTTTCCGAGGCGACCGGTTTGCCCATTTTTTCAGACAGGGGACTCATTCCTGAATTGTAGTAGTATGCCGATGCAAATGTGCCGACCTTGTCGAGAAAATCTGCGAAAAACATCGGTGTGAAGAGAACGGTGAAAACCCCTTCTTTTCCCTGACGAGCCCCCTCCGCCTTTTCAGCCCAGTCCGCGGCCTTCTTGCCCGTACCGTACGGGTCCAGTTCCTCTTTGCGTGCGTGCGATTCGACGGCATGCCCACTGCCCCCCCCTTTCCAGAATGCCCGGATGGATGTGTCCACGGAAGAGAATGTCTCCCTTGCCGTCACTCCCTGGGAAGAAACGAGGGTTCTTTTGCTGCTTTTTGAAAGAATGGCGCCTGAACTGTGGTTTGCACCTCCATCTTTCGCTCCCTGCATCAACGCGTCGGCCATGTCGAGAAGTTCCGAAGGGCTCGCGTCACAACGTTCCAAAGAACCAGCTGCCCCCTTCCCCGAGTAGACCCCTTTGAAATGTGGATTCTCTGGAATAAAGCTGGCATTTTCCACCATGGCCGTGATGGCGTCCTTTATGCGGGATTCATCTGTCAGTGACGTACTCAATGTCTTACCCTCCACGGATACGAAAATGGAAAGGACGGACCTCCTCCAACTCTTGGCAGCAGAGATGGTGCCCTTGTTGAACCGCACCTGCTTTGTCCGGGAATCGTGCCGTTGAAGTATTGCTTTCTTGGCCCCCTTCCCCAATGCAAATTCCAGCAGGTCGTCCAGGTCTGCTTCTTCCATTCTCATTCAGACACCCCCATGCGTATGTTTCTGAGCAGTGCAGGGGAACCCCCCATGCTCACGGGAAGGGGCTGATAAGGGTCGCCCTTGCCGCACAAAGCGGGAAACATTTTCATCTCTTCCCTGCTCCCGACAAGTTCGATTGCGCTGTAGAAAGCTGGTGTAGTAATCTCAAGAGCCGGTTTTTTTACGGGTACGGTCACCTCCCCGTTCTCGATGAGGTATGCCTCTTTCCCCACGTATTTCTGATTGAACCGTTCATCGTCAATGTTCCATTCGCTGAAGCTGTTGATGAATACCCCCGTTTTCACTTCGGCAATCATCTCGTCAAGGGAAGAATCTCCCGGTTCAAGGTAGGTATTGGACATGCGGACGATGGGTTCCTTGTCAAAATCCTGTGCTCTGGCCGACCCGTTTGCTTCCGATTGCATGTGGAAGGCCGTTTCCCGGTTTTGAAGGAATTGACTGATGATGCCTTTTTCCACAAGACGCTTTTTCCTGGCCCTAATACCTTCGTCGTCGAAGAAGAAGTGGCCCGATAAGCCCGGCAAAGTCGGGTCGTCGCATACGTTGACCGCGGAACTTCCTATTCTTTCACCTAGCATCGAGGGATTTACGAAGGAACCGCCGGCTTGGGCTGATTCCCTGCCCATGATTCGGTCGGTTTCATAGGGGTGTCCCACGCTTTCATGAACAGCGATGCCCGCAACCTCCGGACCGATGACAAGGTCGATTTTCCCTTCGGGTGGGCTTACGGCTTTCTCGGCATTCTTGAGGACCTCCACCTCCTTTTTCGCATCCTTCAGCAGTTCGTCGGACCGGAAATATTCCCACCCCATCTGGCCGCCTCTTTGCAGATACGATTGTTCCACGCCCTTGCCGTGTTTTACCTTGAAGAGAAGGAATACGGAAAGATACGGGTGGGACTGGCTGATGGACGAACCCTCGGAATTGACAAAATGCTTTTCCACGTTTGAAAACCGGCACCGGAAGACCCTCTGTTCGACGCCTTTTGATTCCTTGAACGCCTGGTCCAGTTCCGTGAATAGCGATATTTTTTCTGCCGTAGGCACTTTGGAAAAGGGAACATCCGGTTCCACCCGGAAATCGCCTGTTTGGTCTGTTGATTGCACGAGGTCTGTTCCATCGCCTGAAATTCGGGACGAAGCCCTTGCCATGGAAAATGCGTCATCCACGCAATGACTTATGTCTGCTTGTTCTGGGTCTGTTACCGATGCGAAACCGATAGACCCATCGTAAAGCATTCTCACGGAGACGCCTTGGGAAAAACCTTGGCCCCAGTTTTCCATCTTTCCATTGCGCATCATCAGTGAACCGTGTTGGGTGCTGACATGGCGTGCCTCAACGTAATCCACACCCTTTTTCAACGAGTAATCGACTGCCTGACGGAGCAATTTCTCTTTCAGGATTCTTCCCCCAGCTTATTGCGTGTAAAGGGCAGCAATCCCCCGGCATCCCTTATGGCCAGTATCTTTTCGGGAAGAGGCGGAAAATCGAACGATTCGTCGCCTATCGTGACCCTGCCTCCATTGATGTCCAGGTCTATTTCGTCGCCTTTTTCGTATGCATCTACGGCCCCTGGGCATTCGATGAGTATCAAGCCCTGGTTGATGGCCGCCCGGTAGAATATCCTGGCAAAGGATTTCGCAATGATGGCCTTGATGCCGACCGACCGAAGGCCCACCACGGGCTGTTCCCGGGAGCTTCCACATCCAAAGTTCTTTCCTGCAAGGATGACGTCTCCTTGGGAAACCTGTTCAGCGAAATCCGGGTCCAGGTCTTCCAAAAGGTGGGGGAGTATCTCTTCAGGAGTTGAACACGTATAGGTGTATTTTCCGGGAAAGAGGAGGTCCGTATTGACGTCGTCCCCGTACTTCCAGACGGTCATGCTTCCACCTCCCTGGGGTCCGTAACTACACCGTTTGCGGCCGATGCCGCCACCGTTGCCGGGCTCGCTAGATATATCTCAGCTTCTTTTGACCCCATGCGTCCTTGGAAATTCCGGTTGGCCGTGCTCAGGCACCGTTCGCCGGGTGCAAGAACGCCTTGGTGTGCTCCCAGGCAAGGTCCGCAACCCGGGGGAAGCATCATGGCGCCGGCATCGGCCAATTTCTGAATGAAACCCTTATTCATGGCACTGCGGTAAATGTCCCTGGAAGCCGGTGCGACGATGAGCCGTACATTGCTCGCGACGGATTTGCCAGCGAGAATCTCCGAAGCAATCTTGAGGTCGGAAAGTCTTCCGTTGGTGCAGGTCCCGATGAAGCATTGGTCGATTTTCATCCCGGCAAGGTCGGTCACTTTTGCACCATTGTCCACCTGATGCGGTTTGGCCATCATCGGTTCCAGACCGGCCAGATCGTAATCCAGCGTTCTGGCATACCGGGCCTCCGGGTCGGCCCAGACAGGTTCGTAATCCGATGGCGATACGCCTGCCACATTGAGATATTCCTGGGTTTTTTCGTCAAAGGGGAATACAGCTATCTTGGCTCCCATTTCGATGCCCATGTTCGATATCGTCAATCGGTCGGTCATGTCAATGTTCTTAATGTCTCCGTGGAACTCTACGGCCATGTAATTGGCACCGTCAGCCCCGATGTCATTGATGATGCTAAGAATCAGGTCCTTGGCGTGAACGCGCCGGGGAAAATGGCCTTTCAGGTTCACCTTGATGGTTTCGGGAACCTTGAGCCACGTTTCTCCGGTGAGGGTTAGAGCGGCGGCTTCGGTCCTGTCTATGCCGGTGGAGAAAGCGTTGAGGGCCCCATATGTGCACGTATGTGAATCGCTGCCAAGGACGATCGTACCAGGCAGAGCGAGCCCCTTTTCCGCAACGACCTGATGACAGACCCCTTCGCCGACGTCGAAGAAATTTTTCACCCCGAAACGGCTCACGAATGCCCTTATCTTCTTGTGGTTCAGGGCCGTTTTTTCCGAAGCGGCCGGAACGACATGGTCGATGACGATGAGGTTCAGTTCTTTATCAGCGATGCCGAATCTTTCCAGCTCCGGACCGATTTTTCCGACGATGGCCGCCGTATTGTCGTGAGTCAGCAGGTGGTCCGGTTCCACCGTCACTATCTGACCGGGGACGACCCCCTCTTTTTGACCTGAATAGTTGGCAAGCATCTTCTCCGCGAATGTCATTTTCATTTCTAATGTCTCCTGGTCCGCCATGTCCTGTCAATTTAGAGAGATTCCCATGGAATCCCTGCCACAGCATTGCATTTCAAATCGCACAATCCATATAAAAATTCAGCGCTGGATGAGACCGAATTTGAGAACAAGTTTTTATGGCAAAATAACTTCCTCATGGACGTGTCTTTATGAAAGCCCCCTTTGATTACGCTCACGAAAACTGGAAGAAGGTCGTATGGATGAGCCAGAACACCAACCAGTTGGTGGACCATCCCGAGATACGCAAAAGCATGAAGGATGCCATAGATACGGGTTATTATTCCCTGTATCCCCATCAGAACGGATTGCCTGGCCTTGCCGATGCCATACTCGAGGACCTGTCGCTGCCCAAGGAGGATTATACGGCGTTAGTCACAAACGGAGGCATCGAAGCCCTTTACATATTCAATCGAGCCCTCATCAAGCCGGGCCAGAGGATGGTGGCATCGGACCCAAGCTTCTTTCCCATACACCAGCAGATTCAGGTGGGCGGGGGCCACATGGATGAGATTGGCATTTACCAGCACCCTTACAAGTTGACTTTGGATAAGATCGAGGCAGAACTGAGGCCCGAAACCAGGGCGGTGCTTCTCATTGACCCGATAAATCCCCTGGGAACGGCATACGAACCCAGCGAGGTTGAGGTCATCGCCAAATTCTGCAGGGACAACGACCTTCTACTAATGCACGACATCACGTACAGGGACTTTTCCCCCAATCACGTCCTTGCTTCCAAATGGTATCCCGAAGGAACGGTGTACGCATATTCCTTTTCAAAGACCTGTGGCTTTGCCGGCATGAGGTTGGGTGCGCTTGTAGCCCCGAAAAAGCTGATGGAGAAGATGCGCCCCTACAATACAAATCCCTTGTCGGGAAACATCATAGCCCAGGTCGGTGCAAAGAAGGCCTTGGAGACAAAAAGGGAATGGCTTCCGGAGATGCTGGCCCAATCGATGAAGAATCAGAACGTTGTAAAAGAAGCCGTGGACGAAGTGGAAGGTGCATTCATTCCGGTATTCCCTTCAAGGACGAACATGCTGATAATCGACATATCCAAGACGGGCCTAAATCCCCTGGTTGTCCAGGACCGGCTCTTGAGCGAACACGACGTTTTCATCAGGAGCGGTACCTACGTTTCGAAGCGGTACGGTGAAAATTTCATTAGAATATCCTTTACCGTTCCTCCCAAAGGCATCAAGCGATTTAAAGACGCTTTTCTGGATATAATGGACTGACGGCTTTTTTTTCGGAAAACTTTTATATGTTTCGATATGGTTTAACCGGCTGTTACCTATGGTGGAAAGAATCAAGACATACATTGAGCGTTTCGATGAAGAGTTGGGTGGTGGAATTCCTAAAGGGCACGTTGTCCTTGTATCCGGAACGCCCGGCACCATGAAGACGAGCTTCGTTTTCAACATTCTCTATCATAACGCCGTAAAAAATGACATGCGGGGGCTTTACATTACCCTTGAAGAGGGCATCGAAGACATCAAGGAGGCCATGACCGGTCTTGGATTTGACAATCTGGACGAGGTCGAGGTGTTCATGGTGGACGTTGGCAAAATCCGGCTTGACAACAAGACAATGGAAGACAAGAAGGATTGGCTGGAGGTGCTATCGGAATACATCTCTCATCGCGTGAACTTCAATAAATTCGACATGATTGTGATAGACAGTTTGGGCGCCCTCTATTCACTGGTGGATTTGGAGAATCCACGGAAAGACATGTTCCATTTTATCGGCGGATTGAAGAATCTGGGTTCCACCACATTCATCATTTCTGAAAAGGCAAGGGACTCGAAGGAACTTGCGCCATATCAGGAAGATTTCATATGCGATGGCATAATACACTTGAAGAGGCACGTCGTCGGAGAGGGAGATTCACAACTCCGCATCGACATCGTGAAAATGAGGAAAAATAAACACAAACACGGTTGGATGACGCTGATTCCCAAGCAGGGCGGCTTCATGGTCACTTCCGTGATACAAGGATGAGGGATTAACATGGTTCCAAAAGGGAAAAAAGAGATTTCAGGGGATATCGACGTGGAGAATAAGAAAGAGGCGGTAAAGCATCTTTCCAACATTCCTTACGTCGGTAAAAAGACGGCGGGTCTTCTTTACGATGCAGGATTCAAAACCGTACTTGACGTACAGCAAGCGGATGTCACCGAACTTTCGATGATAGTGGGCATAGGGAAAAAGTTGGGGTCCCTCATCAAGACGGGGGCCGACGAACTTGAAGTGGTCATGCCCGAAGGGAGAGCTGTTGAAGAGAAGGGCCCGCCCGCCCAAGCTCCGTCCGAAATCGATGAGGAAGAGGAGTCGGAAGACGAACCTGAAGAAAACGAACTTGAAGAAGACGTAACGGAAGAGCCCGAGGAAGACGTGTCCACGGAAGAACACGGCGAAGATGAACACGAGGACGATGGGAGAACGGACCCGGCAACCGTCCTGCTTCAATGGCAACTCGACGGCTTTGACGTATCCACCTGCGAAGAGATGCTTTTCGACAACAAGGACGAACAGGAGCAGATATTGCAGGAGTTCACCGACAACATCGAAAAGCTCGAGGAACTCAAAAAGACCATCGAACAAAAGGAGTTTCCAGAGAACATGGACGAGAAGGTCCAAAATGTTCTCGACATGCTTTGCGACCCCATGAAGATTGACGAGATCGAAGCGAAGGTACGCGAACTCGACGAAATGAAGAAGGGCAAGATGATAGAAGCCGAATTGGAAGGAATCGAAGGGCACGAAGAGGAAAAGGAGAAGATAAGGAAGCTTGCGGAAGACCCCTCGACCATCAACAAGGCGGAAAAAGAGCTGCACAAGCTCAGACGGAAGATTAAGGAGAGCTTCTTTGAACTCGAATTCTCCAAGACCCTGGAGTCAACCGAAGAGGAACCAGCGGTGAAGACGAAGAAGGTGGTCATCGAGAGAAAGCCGGCTGTTGAGAAAAGTCACACACCCATGATTGTAGATGCGGTATTCCTTGCCAATGACCAAGGACGGCCCATGTCCTTCCGAACCCGAAGACCGCGTTCTGAAGTGGGGATGAAATGGCTTAAGGGAGCAGCAGCTTCCGTCAAGAAGCTGGTTTCAACCAATAGTGGCAACACTGGCGACGTCCTTGAAGGGGCGTTTTCAGACCACAAGATCCTCGTTTACAAAGGCGAATTGACCAACATCGCGGTAATCTACAAAGGCAAGGAACATCAGTTGGGACGGAGGATGCTGAAAACGGCACTGGGCGTAATGGAGGCCAAGCATTATCCGGAACTAAAAAACTGGGATGGAAAGAGCGGCGTTACCAGCGTGGGAAAATCGATGAATGCCATCATCCCAGCGTTCATAAAATTGAACAAGCTTTCCCGGAAAAAGTAAGTGGTCTTCATGGTAGAAAACTGCCCCAATTATGAGAAGAACCTTGCCGATTGTACCTGCACGTGGGAACCGTGTCCCAGGAAAGGATATTGTTGTGAATGCGTTAGGTATCATAGGAAAAGGGGAGAGATTCCCGGCTGCCTTGAATGAATCAGGTAAAGATGGTTAAGCCGCAGTGGTTTTAGAAAACGTCGGATTCTTCCTCTTCCTTGAAATTGTCGGCAATTTCGACCATCCTGTCGTGCCACTGGTCGGCGCAAGCCTTGAGGTTCTTGCTGATGTCTTCCTTTGATAGGGCCTTGTACACATAAAAATACCCTCCTTGCTTGATTATGCGCTTTTCTTTTAGAACCAACCGGCAACCCACGAGCTTTTGCAGTGACCGATAAACGGTGCTCTTGTCTTTGTCCATCTTCTCGGCAATCTCCTCGACCCGCGCCTCCTTTTTTTCCAAAAGATACCGGAGGATGTCCGTTTCGGCGCTGGTTAGGGAATAGGCGCACATGAGAAGGTCTTTGCAGTCTGCCTGGGGTTGCATCAAAGCTTGAAGGTCTGCCACAATCAAGAGAACTATTTTGGGGGTAGAAATACTTAAGGTAACCTGGGCAACGGAAACGCCCCGGCGTCCATTGGCAAATTGTTATGATTTGAATGCAAGGGGAAACCTTTATTCAAAAGGGAACATTCTCCGTGCCGGTAGCGATGAATCCCAGCGAAGAAGAACTAAACTACGTCAAGGGACTGGAAGACGAAATGGTCAAACTCCTTTCAGACCTGTGTTCAATTCCCGCCATCGACCCCGGTTCCGGTGGTGAAGGAGAATACGACAAAGCCGTTCTTTTGGAAAAACGTTTGAAGGACTTCGGCTTCGATGACATCCAACGCGTGGACATACCTGATGAGAAGGCGAAAAACGGCGTCAGGCCCAACGTCATCGCTACAATTCCGGGACAATCCAAGGAGATACTGTGGGTCGTCACCCATCTCGATGTTGTTCCCCCGGGAGAATTGTCGGATTGGGAAACGGACCCTTTCGAACCGGTGGTAAAGGAGGGCAAGGTATATGCTAGGGGTTCCGAAGACAACGGTCAGGAACTTGTGGCCTCGGTATTTGCCGCAAAAGCGCTCATGGACCTGGGACTCAAGTCCCGCTGGACCATCAAGCTCTGCTTTGTTTCAGACGAAGAAACGGGCTCGGACAAAGGCATTCAAGCCCTCATAGACAGAGATATGTTCTCCCCTTATGACATCATCATCGTGCCCGATTACGGCATACAGGATTCTTCCATGGTGGAGATTGGTGAGAAGTCCATATTGTGGCTTGAAGTAAACATTGAAGGAAGGCAGACCCACGCTTCCATGCCACACCGTGGATTGAACGCCCACAGGCTCGGTTCGACCATCTTGAGGGAACTTGATACACATCTTCACAATCATTTTTCCAAGGAGGACGAGTTGTTCGACCCGCCGGTTAGCACCTTCGAGCCCACTCGAAAGGACGGAAACGGAACATCCATAAACACGGTCCCGGGAGACGACAAATTCTTTTTCGACTGCAGGGTGTTGCCAGATTATCCGCTGAAGGAGGTTTTGGATTTCGCATCGGAGAGGGTTGCCAAAAACGCTATAGCTCAAGGAGGTTCGGGTAGCGTGAAGACGGTGATTTCCAAGGAAGCACCACCGAAAACCCCAGTAGACAGCCCATGCGTCAATCTTCTTTCTTCAGCCATACGCGCATCAATTGGGGTGGAACCCAAGATAATGGGCGTGGGCGGAGGAACCTGCGCATCATGGTTCCGCCAGGCGGGACTGCCAGCCGTCGTATGGGGCACCCAGGAGAACAAGGCCCACGAGCCCAACGAATATGCTCGCATTGAGAACATGGTCAAGGACGCCATGGTGTTTTTTACGCTATTCAAGGGATGAGGAATAATCAGTGGACAAACTCATCGTTTGAAAAAGCTTCAAGCCTTGGTCTGGGAATCCAGAATCCGCCACATCGTTTCATCAAGGTTGAATATTTTTATTCACTTTCAAATTTTATTCATCTCGGATTACCGTTACGGAAAGTGCATCAACGATGACCTTCGACCCGCATTTGGGACATTGTACACCACCCCAGAAATCAACATCCTTCTTTCCATTCATGTTGACCCTCGTACTTTTGCAGTAGGGACACTTGAATCCGATTTGAACGTGCGGTTCTTTGAGACTGTCTAGGTCGTATTTACCTACAATGCCCACGTAGATACCCCTCCTGGAGGTAATAGTATCATTCTTTTTCAAAGTATTTAAGGGGTTCGATTAATAACCCTACATTATCACAATGTCTCACAGATTTATTTAATGGGAATGCTTATCTTTGAAAGATTCGAATTGCTGCTCCAGAGATTACTGCAAATTTTCGAAAGGAAAAGAATTAATATCAAAGGGGGCTTTGTGCAACACCCTCGAGGTGGAAATAATGGAAGAACTTAACCTGGATAGCCAGACCCGCATCAAGATTCGGACGCATCTTGAACCATGGAATGCAACCAAACTGATGAGAGACGTCACAGCCAAGGCTACGCCTGAAGACACGCTTTCGGACATAACGTCCTTGATGTTGAAATACAATCTTGGAGAGGTTCCCATCATGGAGGGAAAGAAGTTCAGGGGCGTGGTAAGCCGGAATTATCTTCTAAAACGAAGAGACCTGCCTCTTTCCACCAAAGCCAGGACAATCATGGACAATCACCCCCTACTGAAAAAGGACATGTCCGTAATCGAAGTGGCGGAGAATTTTGTGAATACCAATGCAAGGCAGCTTTATGTTTCTGATAATGGGACCATCGTAGGCAGCGTCTCACGGGATGATGTCATCAACGTAATATCGAAGGTTCCAGACCTTGCAAGAATCAAAAACCACCAATTCATGTCTGAAGACGTCCAGTTCGTATTCGAGAACGATGAGATTTCCAAAGCCATGGCGATTATGAAGGAACTAGACGTTCCCGTCATCCCCGTAGTAGATAAGGCGTTGAGGATTCAAGGGGTTCTTGGCATAAAGAATTTCATCAGCATGGCCCAGATTCCTGACGATAGGACAACCGTCGGCGACAGGATCGGCAGTTCCATTTCACCCAAGATAATCTGCTCGTCGGTGATGACCAAGCCCCCAGTGACCACGGAACTGGATTCCAATCTGGGCGAATCGGTCAACAGGATGATGAACAAGGACGTGTCGACGTTAATAGCAATAGATGACGACATGAGGACCGAAGGCATCATAACGACGTACGACCTACTTCAGCTCCTGGCGGGGCTTCATGAAAGGGAGAGGGTGTATGTCCAAATTTCAGGAATGGGGGGCGACGAATCATTTTATCTCGATGACATTTACAAGGAGGTGGAGGATTTCGTGGACCGGGTCAAGGAGATTGTGGACCTGCACGTCATTGACCTTCATTACGACGTATACAAGAAAGGCGGAGACAACAAGAAATACTCCACCAGGGTGCGAGTTATGACGAACAAGGGGGTTTATCATTCCAAATCCAGCGACTGGTCCCCATCGAAGGTCGCCTCAGAGGCCCTTTACCATCTGGAAAAGCAGATAAAGACGGAAATTTTCAACCAGGTGGAACTAAATATTATGTT
>CAZPOY010000011.1:0-14919 GCA_964588345.1 uncultured Thermoplasmata archaeon | reverse complement strand
CGGATATCCCGGCGATACACGAGAAAATAAGAAGCCGTGCGATGTCCAAAGATGCGTTCCGACGGGGCAAAGGGCGGTTCATCCGGACCGTAAGGGTCAGTGACCTCAAGGCCATTTGGGAGATTGAACAGGTGTGTTTTGGACCAGAGGTGCGTTTTTCCTTTGAATCCTTTGTCGAGATGGCATTGTCCCATGAATATTCGGGCATCGTTGCCGAGGCGGATGGAAAGGTCGTGGCTTTCGCTTTCCTACATCTTCCCAAGGACGCTCCTAGATGCACCCTGGTCACGGTGAATGTGCTTCCCGATTATCGAAGGGAAGGGATGGGAAGGTCCCTGGTCCGGCACTTGAACGACATCTCCAGGGGTTTGAAAAAGAGGTATGTGGAACTTCAGGTTTCCGTGGAAAACGAACCGGCCTTGGCACTTTATCATTCCATTGGATTTGAAAAGGTGACCCTGGAAAAGAATTTTTACCCTGATGGTCAGGATGCCTGGGTGATGGAAAAGAAGCTCAATGAATGACCCTAAACCATTTCAAAACCGCTCGAGTCTCCCCTGCTTGACTTCGACATTGAAGACGGGAACCACGGGGAAGCCGTTCTCTTCCTCGAAACGGTCCAGTTCCTTATTTTTATTGACTAGCACGACGGCAGACACGACATTTCCGCCGGATTTACGTACACCCTCAGCAACGGCCTTTATCGTACCCCCCGTGCTGAAAACGTCATCCACGATCATAACATCCTCCCCCTCTTCGATGCCCTTGAGATACAGATTCGCTTCGGAATAGCCCGTTTTTTGGTCAACAACGACATCATAATCCCCTCTTGCTTCCTTTAAAGCTAGAGCCAAGGGCAACCCCGTTTCCACAGCCAAGGGGACCGACAAAGGAACCCCCATGGTCTCCGCCGTGATGATTTTGTCAAGTTCTCCGCTGACAAGTGGAAGAAGCTTTTTTACCGCCTGGAGAAGAAGGGGCCTTGAAATGAAGGGGACGCCATCGGTGAGAGGATGAATGAAATACGAATAATCACCGAATTTGACAATTTTGCAGTTCACGATGGAATCTTCCAGTAGCTGGAAACCATTTTCTTCATCAAGGGGGCTTTTCTTCATCAACTCATCAGCAAACGTCTCTTCGAGAGACCCAGCATGGGTAACGGACGCAACCCGTCTTTCCATGGGAGCCGTGTTTTTGAGTCCTTCTTCAAGTGAATCCGCCAGGACCAAGATGCGGTCCTTTTCACTTTCATCGAGATAAATCTTGTTGCCATCAGCAAGTTCCAGCCCCTCCATAGAGTATTCCTTTCTTCGGGGTATGAAAAGAGCGTGTCCTGCAGCGTAAAAATAACAGCTTGAAAGGACCAGAGACCTAGTACCCAATGGCATGATGGCTCGGGACTTTCCCAGGATTTTTTCTAGAGAAACACACGCCCTCCGAAGTTGGCCGGGGGAAAAAGCACAAGGGTCCTTCGCCAGCATGAATGTAAAATGGCGTCATGTCGTATAATGTTGATGGTAAAGCTACCTTCTCATCCCTTTCCTTCAAAAAGCATCAGCGATTTTCAGGCAAGGAACCGAAGATAAACAAGGGAAATGACGAGGACCGACAGAACAATCTCCCACGACCAGAATATCAGAACGAGTTCCCATTCCCTCATTCTCCCCCATTTCATGACCAGATGGGTAAGGCTTTCCACGGGACCTTCGTAATGGAGGATGCCCTCCTCATCCACTTCACCCCAGCATTCCGCAGTAAATTTCCCCTTGGCCTTGAGGAAGAATTCGATTATCATGGGCAAGAAGAGCAAAGCACCCACGGTCTTGAGATTCGCGATGATTGCAGCGCAGGCGATGGCTGCCCCGGAAAAGAGGGTGAGCGTGTCTCCAGGGAAGATTTTTGCGGGATAACGGTTAAAGATGAGGAAGCCGAAGAGAGCCCCGGAAAGTGGGACGAGGATGATCAGCGAAAGCCATTTGTTTAGCATGATTGAGATGACGATGAGTGTGACGGATATGATGAGGGACATTCCCGTTCCCAAGCCGTTGAACCCCTCCAGCATATTCGAAGCATTGGCTGCTGAAGTGATGCCCAGGGGTATGGCAAAAATCATCACCCAGCCGAGGTCGAGGTAGCCGATTACGGGTAGAAAGACCGTGGTATTTTCAACAACCAGTCCCAATGGGACGGCTATCAAAAAGGGAATCAATGCTTTTGTTCGTTGTCGTACGGTGATGATGTCGTCTATTATTCCGACGAAGGCGGCGCCCAGTACCGCAAACAAACTGGCATATATGAGTGGGGACGAATTCCCCAGGAGAAATAGCAGAATGTTTATGGAAACGGTGAAGGAAAGCACCACGGCAAGTCCGCCCATTTCCGGAAGCATCGGTTTTCCAACTTTGTTCATGTCCCGCCCCATCATGTGGGTATTTTGAAGTCTTTTTATCAGATAGAGGGTCATTATAATCGAAGAAGCCATGGCCGTCAGGCCGGCCAGCCCGAAAATCAGGAAATGTTCCATTCACGTGAAAATGAGGCGTATGGCTTATTATCTTTTGCCGTTGGATGACCCAAAAAGCCCATATCCGAATGAGTATGGAAAGCGGAATTGATGTTGGGGCGACTTGGGACAAATATTATATTGGCGTTGGGCATGGAAGGACTCCCATGACCCTCATGGAAAGAGCAGGTAGAGAAATCACCCCCGAAATCAGGCACGTTGCCCAGGAGGAAGGGGCTGACGCCGAGAAACTTAGGCGTCTCGTTGCAAAAGGACGCGTGGTCATTCCCAAGAACAAAAAGAGGGATACCAAGCCAACGGGCATAGGCGAGGGGTTGCGCGTAAAGGTCAATGCCAACCTCGGTTCCAGCCAGGACCACCTTGACGTAAAAGAAGAGATCGAAAAGGTGAGGATTGCCGAAAAGTACGGTGCCCACACGGTAATGGACCTTTCCACTGGAGGGGACATCGACAGCATAAGGGAACAGATTCTCGCTTTTACGAAGATTCCCGTGGGAACGGTTCCCATATATCAGGCAGGGATTAGGGCAGCAAGGGAGGACGCCATTGTAAACATGAGCTCCGACGACATATTCAATGGCATCAGGAAGCACGCGGAAGACGGCGTGGATTTCATGACGGTCCATTGCGGCGTCACTGAAGAGGTCGTAAAGTTGCTTAAGAAGGTCGGCAGGGTCACCAACATCGTTTCCCGGGGCGGGGCGTTCCTGGCGGCGTGGATATTGCATAACGGCGAAGAGAACCCGCTTTATTCAGAATATGATTACCTTCTTGAAATGGCCAGGGAATACGATTTCACCATTTCATTGGGAGACGGACTGAGGCCCGGGTCCATTCCCGACGCGACCGACGCACCACAGATTGCCGAACTGGTAAAATTGGGGGAATTAGTGAAACGGTCCAGGGACGCAAAGGTCCAAACCATGGTCGAGGGGCCGGGGCACGTACCCCTGCACGAGGTACGGGCCAACGTTCAATTGCAAAAAGCCGTTTGTGACGGAGCTCCGTTCTACGTTCTGGGCCCACTTGTCACAGACATTGCACCCGGTTACGACCACATAACCGGTGCCATTGGCGGTGCGGCGGCGGCCATGGCGGGAGCGGATTTCCTTTGTTATGTAACACCAGCAGAACATCTAAGCCTTCCGACCCTTGATGACGTAAAGGAGGGAGTGATAGCCAGCAGGATTGCAGCCCATGCAGGTGACCTCACCAAGGGCATTGATGAAGACCTGGACCTTGAAATGAGCAAGGCGAGGCGTGACCTTTCCTGGGAGAAGATGTTCGACCTCTCCATCGACAGCGAGAAGTGCAGGAGATACAGGAAACGGAGGAGCCCCAACGTAGAGGACGCTTGTTCCATGTGCGGGGACGTTTGCGCAATACGTCTTGTAAAAGAGTATTTTTCCAATGATGATGCGTGAGCAAAATGCCCACTTCATTGCTTCATGAACTTTTCATTCGTGGCTAGCAAGGCCATTGACCCGACTACTGAGAGAACAACTGCTGCCATCACCGATGTGAATATGAGATTGCCAATGCCCAAGCTGAAGGTGTAAGCCCCGATGCTCAAGGTGACCGAAAGGAAAGGAAGCACGAAGCCCCACACGGCCCCTTTGACGACCAGGACGCCGGATGTTTCCTCCTCGTTTCGGTTTCGGTAATCTTGGTCCTTGCTCTTTAGCCCCTCCAGCCATTCCAGGTCGTAAGAGAGGTCGCATGACCAGGCGATGCCCAGGGAAGAAGCGAAGAAGGCCAGTGCAATGATGCCGCTTATAAAGTCGTATGTGAATGCATAACTGACCACCACCAAAATGGCCATTAGACCGACGGAGGCGGGAAGGAGTTTCCTGATGTTGAAGCGATAGGCAGCGTACCAACCCGCAATGGAAAGCAGGCCGATGACCCCCAGCGTAAGAGACCAGGCCTGGAACAAGGTGATGGGCCAGCCGGTCCAGATGATGGTGAAGAAGGGGGCCATGACCATTCCCAACCCCGATAGAAAATAGACCAGTTGCACCATCATCAGAAGTTCCCTGACCTTTCTCAATGCCTCCACCCCTGTCCCTTTCTGAAATACGTTTCCAAAGGCGTTTCCGGGTCCCAATCAATGACGTTCATGTAACTTCTCAACCATTGTATGTCGGCTTTTCTTTCTGCCAAAAGGACCTTTCTTGCCATCTGGGCATCCTTGTCTTCATCAGCGATTTTCAATGCCTGACAGGCCGTGGGCGATGGCGATATCAAGAGGATGTCGTAACCCTTGCTTCTCAGGGCCATGATGCCGTCTATGGAGGACGAATCGCCCAGTGATGAAAAAACGATTATCTGCGACTGAACCTTGAAAAAACGAGATACGACCCACACCACCTGTTCGAAATCCCAGTTTCCCCCGGTCTCGGTTCCCACGAGGGTTTCGATTATTTTATATAATTGACGCTTGCCGTATCCGGGGTATATCCAATCAACGACATCCTTTTGCACGAGCAAACCGACCCGGTTCCTCTCCCGGAGGATTATCGACGAGGCAGCAGCGGCACCCCTGATGCACCAGCTGGTCGTTGATGTTGCTCCCTTGCCAATCCTGGATTTTGCCCTTGCGTCAACGACGATGACTGCATCGCCGGATTTTTCGCCGTGGGTCTCATTTACGTGATATTTGCCCGACCTTGCCGTGGCTTTCCAGTTTATTCTTCTAAGGTCGTCGCCTTCCTGGTATTCCCTGATGCCGTAGAATTCCGTTCCGATGCCCGACCTTCTGGCAACGATGTTGCCAATTCTGTGGCGGACCTTCGTTGGAACGATGCGCCCCCTTCTGGAGTCCTCTATCTTCGGAGTGACGGTGAGAGTAACCGGAACGCTGGTCTTGAATTTCCGCTTTCGCATCGAAAGCATCCCCGTCACTTCCATGTCGATTCTTTCGAAAGCATATTTTCCCATCTCGGGGAAGTCCAGAGCATATGATATGCCGATGGTTTCTCCAGGGTCCAGTTTGCCAACCCATCCGTTGACCCCCTTTTCCAGCATGGAATCGCCGGGTAGCCGGTCGTGTATCTTCATCATAGGAACCTCTTTGCCCCGATTCGTTATCTTCAGTTGTACTCGGACCTTCTCTCCTTCCATCACCCTTTCCGAGGAGACCGTTCTCTCCATTTCAAGGTCGGGCTTGGGGGCTTTCAAAAATGGGAGGGCGAGCACGAGTAGTCCGAGGGGAATGGAAAAAGCAAGAAGGCCCCAGTTCCTCAGGATGACTCCGGCTAGGAAAAGCGTGATGCCGGAAATGACGAAATAGAGGAACCTGCCGGTCAACATTGTTTCACGTCTCAATCCTTGACCTTGGGGACGGGCACTTGCGACAAGACGTTTTCAAGAACCTTCGCAGGTCTAACGCCCCTAATCCACGGGTCCGGGCGAAGAATGATTCTGTGGGCAAGACCCACCTTGGCTACGTACTTGACGTCGTCAGGGGTCACGTAGTCCCTTCCGAGGGTGGCGGCCCGGGCCGACGAGAGTTTCATTAGGGCCAGTGAACCCCGGGGGCTCGCACCCACTTCCACAAGGTGGTCTTTCCGGGTCAGTCCGACGATTTTGACGATGTAGTCGTAAAGGTCGTCGTCCAGATGCACGTTTTCCACGACCTTCCTCATCTCAGCAATCTCCTCGGGTTTCAGGACCGGTTGAAGGAACGTAGCGTCCTTCTTGCGCTTTTTGCGTATTCGAAGTATTTCGGCTTCTTCTCCTTCTTCAGGATACCCCACTTCCATCTTCACGAGGAACCGGTCCACCTGTGCTTCGGGAAGAGGGTACGTTCCTTCGTATTCGATGGGGTTTTGCGTCGCTATCACCATGAAGGGTTGGGGCAATCCGTGTTCGGTTCCGTCCAGGGTGGTTTGTTTTTCCTCCATGGCTTCCAGGAGGGCCGACTGGGTTTTGGGCGGAGCCCGGTTTATCTCGTCTGCAAGGAGGATGTTGCTGAATATTGGTCCCTTTCTCAGTCGGAATTCTCCGGTCTTGGGGTCCAGCACGTGGGAACCGGTAATGTCTGCCGGAAGCAGGTCCGGGGTGAACTGGATTCTCTTGAAATTAAGGCCCAGCACCTGCGAGAAACTCTTGGCCATGAGGGTCTTTGCAAGCCCGGGGAAATCCTCCATGAGCACGTGACCTCCCGCCAACATCGTGATGATGAGTTTTTTCTGAACCTCGTCCTTGCCGATTATCACCTCGTCCATTGATTCCAGCAATAGGGCGCATTTTCTCTTGACGTCTTCTACATTCATAATATCTCCTCGCTTCTCTTTATTACTTCATCAATCATTTCATCGAATGACTTTTGGTCCAAGGATTTCTTTTTGATGGATTTGGTCGTCCAATTGACCAGCTCCTCTTCGGTTTCCATGAGGAATGCCGCGAGGTATTGGTCTCGGACAAGCGTTGAAACATCACCTTGAGAGATGCTCCTTTCCACTTGGTCAAAGGTCAACGTGTTGGCGTTGGCAACCTGCTTTATCAGTATTTTCCTCAGGATGTTCTTGACCTGGAGTTGGCTGTAAGTCGATTCGCTCCTGGCCCTTTTCACCACTGCCGTCATCCTTTCCATGGGTTGTTTATGCCGGTAGTTGTGGGGCGGTTCGTAACCCTTTTTTTCCTTGATGCCGGCCTGTTTTACTATGAGAATGATGAAAGTCACGGTCAATACGGAAAGAGCCCCCAATATGGCCAGCCAGCGGATGATGCCGCCCATGAGGAGTCCCAATGAAAAGACCATCGCGATGACCAAAAGAACCAGGATGCCAAAGACGCTGACCCCGAATTTTTCACGTTTCTCCTTGACGTTTAGTTCGATGATGGGGTCCGCGTAATCACCTCCAGATTCTCTTTAAAGTCGGTAAGGGACCTTATGGCCTCCTTTCGCATTTCTTCCGACAAGGGGTGCTTTGAATAACGTGCTTCCAGGAAAAGGTCCGTCAGGTTGTCCAGCGAACGTCCTTCAATCTCCAGCACCTCCCTGGCATTCTTTTTGAATTCCTCCGGGGTCATGGTGTCCGACTCCATATTCTTCTTCCTGGAAACGAGTTCTTCCATCTGTAGGTAGCAGTAGATGATGGCGGACCTTATGTCCATGCCCGTGGAGAGGTCCTTTATCCCTCTGTTGAGGTACGTCAGGGCCTTCTCTTTCTTCTTGATATTGACGTTTTCAATCTTTGCCATCTCGTACTGGGGAAGGATGATGTGCTTGACGGCGATGTAGCCGATGAGCCCGAATATTACCACGAGGAACGTGAAGATGATTACCGGTGCGTAAGGGGACATCGCACGGACTCCGTCGTCCAAGGCCCCCCCGCCCGAAACGCCCAGTTCTATTGGATGATTCTCTGCCCCGGAACCTACGAACCACAAGGCATCGGTCATGCCAAGTACCTGAGCAATCTGAGAAAGAAGTACGATGCCTACGAGGAGCATGGCCAGTATCATGACGCGGTGGACAAGGTCCTTGAAGATGAAATCATCACCTCGGAGCGTCATGAGTATGGACCCAGCCAGGACAAATAGAGCGATGAAGAGCGAAATCCCGATGAGGATGTACCGGAGAAGCGTCGTATCCATTGTCGGAGTCTTCAGGACGGAATAGGGATTCGTTCCCTGGTTGTCCGGTTCGAAATCGACCTCTTTTCCAACCTCCAAGGTCTTTAGTCCGTGGTATAGGGTTCCAAGCGAAAGGAACAAGACGAGGAAGAGTCCCACGGCAATGAAATACCTTTTATTCACGATGGGCAGAACCGTTATTGCGCTATAAAGGGATTGCGTTTTGAAAGCATGGCCTACTTATGAAATCCCACGTTCAATGAATTGGATTTCTAATTAGAGATGTTTGGAAAAGATTCTCCAGCGGGCCATTTCTCATTGCATTTGCTGCATTTGTACTGGATGAGGTATTTCCCCTTTCCTCCCTTTTGTTCCACCGATACCGGCAGGAGAGCGCCTTCATTGCATTTTGGGCACATTGCATTTACCTTTATTTCTACTCCGGTCATGTGGATTGAATCATCCTTCGGATTGAAAATACTTGCGATTGATTGTGCGTTCACGTTTACATAACAAGAACGGTACGGTTCGCAATTGAGTCATTTAAGGTGAAATCCGGTTCATGGTCCTTGGGAAAGCGATGGCATCCCTTATGTGGTCAAGTTCCAGTATCCACGCTATCACCCTCTCGACGCCCACGCCGTATCCCGAATGCACCACGGAACCGTATCTCCGAAGGTCCAGATACCAATCGTAGTTTTCGATGCTTTCTCCTTCGCGATCCAAGCCCTCTTTCAAGCTATCAATGTCCGTGTCCCTTTCGGACCCTCCGATTATCTCCGTTCCGTTGGGTGCCAGCATGTCGAAGCACTTGGCGACGGGACCGGGAGGGTCGTCTGGAGGATTACCTTCAACGGGCTTGTAAAAAGCCATGGCTTCCTTGGGATAATGGATGACCACGACGGGCGTATCGAAATGCTTCATCAATTCCTGTTCTTCAACAGTCCGAAGGTCCTTGCCCCAAACGACGTCGTAATCGGATTTCTCTTTTAGTATCTCCAGCGCCTTGGTGTAAGTTATAGTCGGCCATTCCTTTTCCAACATCTTTTCAAGGGAAGCGACATCAACGTTTAGTTCATGGAGTTCAACGACGTTTTCTTCAAGCACCCTTCTAAGGATAAATTTGATTTCATCCTTGGCGATTTCCGTCACGTCTTCAAGAGTCAGCCACGCCGCTTCCATCTCTGCCATCCAGAATTCGGTGATGTGCCGGGAGGTCTTGGAGGGTTCAGCCCTGAAAGTGGGGGCCATGTCGTATATCTTTTCCAGGGCGAATATCGCTGCCTCGGCGTAAAGCTGCCAGCTCTGGGTGAGGTATGTCTTCGTATCGAAATACTTCACTTCGAAGAGGGTGGAGCCCCCTTCGCATGCGTTGGGGGTGAAAATGGGGGGGTCGAACTCGTAGTAGCCTCGTTCCCTGAAGAAATCGTGGATGGCTCCCGTCACCGTTGAACGTACCTTCATTATCGAGGTCATCTTCTTCGACCTGAGCCAGAGATGCCTATTGTCTAGCAGATGCTCCGTCGAGAAATCCTTGGCGATGGGAAAATCGCCTCCGAAGCTTATTACTTCAAACTCGGTGCAGTGCACCTCGCGTCCCCCGGGAGCTCGTTCATCGGGGACAACCTCTCCCTTGATTCTGATGGAGGATTCCACAAGGGCTTTTCTGGCATCTTCGAACTGGTCCTCTCCTACTTTCTTTGGTTCAACGAGCAGTTGAATGGAGCCTGTTGAGTCCCTCAGCTGGGGAAACGCAAGTTTTGCGCTTGAACGGGTCCTATATATCCAGCCCCTCATTTCAACAATCTCGCCGTCGTGCTTTCCCGAAATGACCTCTCTCACGGAGAACATGGGTGGTCCATTCATTAAACAATATAAATCCATTGCTGGCCCCACCAACCGACAGTTATATATAACGGGTCATAATTACCAATCATTAAATCTAATTAAACATCGTTAGGTGAGAAAAATGACGGAAAAAAAATACACGACCGTTTCGATACCTGCGCCTTTGGGCGACAAGCTAAAAGAAAGGATGGACGGGACCGGCTTTCATTCATTGTCAAGCTACGTCACGTACATTCTGCGTCAGGTGATATCTTCCATCGAGGAAGACGAACAACAGAAAGAGGCCTTTTCGGAAGAAGACGAAGAAAAGGTGAAGAGCCGACTGAGAGCACTAGGATACCTGGATTGAGGTGAATAACATGATACAACCCCATGGCGGACGATTAGTCAACAGACAGATGAGCGAACAGAGGAGCAAAGGGCTGGACCTATCCAATTTCCAGACCGTCGATATAACCAAGGAGATGGCCAGGGACATCGAGAACATCGGCACCGGCGTATACAGCCCCCTGAGGGGGTTCATGAATTCGGCTGACCTTAGGTCCGTTTCCGAAGAGATGCGTCTTCCCACCGACGACCCTTGGACCATACCCATTTTATTCGATGTGACCAAGGAAGAATCCAATAAATACGAGGAAGGTGACGAGATACTCCTGACTGAGAACGATGAGCCCAGGGCGTTGTTCAAGATAGAAGAAAAATACACATGGGACAAAGCCAAGACGGCAGAACAGGTGTTTAGAACCTCAAGCCCGGACCATCCCGGCGTTCACAGGATGATGAACATGAATGACGTCCTTCTTGGAGGACCCGTGGAACTCATCGACAGAAAAAAATCACCCTTTGAAGAGTCCTACCTCAAACCCATGGAAACGCGAATTCTTTTCAAGGAGAAGGGATGGAAGACCATCGTGGGATTCCAAACGAGGAATGCTCCACACAACGGTCACGAATACGTCCAAAAAGCGGCCCTGACCTTCGTTGACGGCATATTCATCAATCCCGTAATCGGCAAGAAGAAAGCCGGGGATTTCACCGACCGGGTAATCCTTGACACATACAAAACACTCATAGACAATTACTATCTCAAGGAAAGGGCCGTGATGAGCATTCTTCAGATGGAGATGCGCTATGCGGGTCCCCGGGAGGCCGTCCATCATTCCATAATACGGAAGAATTACGGCTGTACGCATTTCATCGTAGGAAGGGACCACGCCGGCGTTGGCGACTTTTATGGGCCATTCGATGCTCACGACATATTCGAGGAGTTTCCGGACCTGAAGATAGTGCCCCTGTTCTTCAAGTCGTTCTTCTATTGTTCCAAATGCGGAGGCGTCATGAACGACAAGACGTGTCCCCACGGCGACGAATACGTGATGAATTTCGCCGGAAGAAGAATACGCAAGATGCTCAAGGAAGGCAAGGTCCCGGACAAGCTTCTCATGCGGGAAGAGGTCGCAAAGATAATCATCGACTCGGACCAGCCCTTTGTGGAGTGAAATGCAAAGGTGAAAGAATTGGACTCATCTCTCCTTGGTTCCGGGGAGGAGAAGGACCCGCTCCTCTTCTTCCCGGGGCAACCCTCATCCCTGCCCGCTGTTGAAAAAGCCGTAGTGGTCCATCACTGGGATGCCGACGGCATTTCTTCGGCGGCGCAGGTGACTCTCGATCTGCAGGAAAAAGGTACTGAAGTCAGGAACATGACACCAACCCTGGGCAATTTTTTCCTTGAAAAGGAAGAACTAGATGAAATTTCAGCATTTGCCCCGGCCATCGTCATAGTCGTTGACATCTGCATTGCGGAAAATCGCGTGCGGGAGATGGTGGATTGCCTTGATGCACCCGTGTGGATATTCGACCATCACAAGATCGACCCCATCGATTACATTGTTCACGTAAATCCCATTGCCCGGAAAGCTGACCCCGCCAAGTATCCGTCTGCATCTCACCTCATAAGTAGATGGCTTGGCCGGAAAGATGACCTATTGACCTACCTGGGCGTTGCCGGAGACTGGGAAGAAAAAGCCATGAAGCTGGGTCCCGTTTTCAACCAGATGGAGAAGGTCCTTGCGGAAAATGGCTTGTCGTTTCCGGACCTTCAGCGCTTGGTTTCGCTCATTGACGCTTCGTACAAGATCGGCAAGAAGGAGAAAGTCGAAGAAGCCGTATCCGTCCTGATGCAGAAAAACGTGGTCAAGGCGGTGGAATTTAGAAAGGATTGGCAGGAAGACCTTTTTGAGGTTGACAAATTAATCTACGAAGCAATCAAAAAACCCCTACAGGAAGGTCCTGGCAATGTCAAGCGATTGGAGATAAGTTCCAAAGCATCCATAATAAGCCCCGTGACGAGGAAGCTTGCCAAGGACAATCCCGGAGAAACGGTGATGGTCGTGAACAGCGGTTATTTCGATGCCCGCAACCAGATATACGTTAGGACAACGGACGAGAACGTCGATTTGTCCCAGCTCATTGATGCGTTGAGGCCCTGGGCCTTTTCCGTTGGAGGAAAAAAGGAAGTGGCAGGCATCGTAATCGAGCAGGACGAGATGGGAAAGTTGGAAAAGGAGATGGAGAGAGTACTCAAATGAGTGTCAGATTTTTTCAAATATGCAATAGAAAAAGATAAACGGATTAAAACCACAAAAGGAGGAACAGAAATGAAACAAAAAGGAGTAACCGTATGGTTCACGGGTCTATCAGGGTCGGGAAAATCCACCGTGGCTGACCTGGTTGCAGAGAAACTGAAAGCGCAGGATTACAAGGTAGAACGGCTCGACGGCGACATCGTCAGGGAGCACCTGACCAAGGACCTGGGTTTTTCAAAAGAGGACAGGAATACGAACATCGAGAGAGTTACTTTCGTCGCGAAACTGCTCACCCGAAATGACGTAATCGTGCTTGCAAGTTTCATAAGCCCCTACATCGCCAGGCGTGACAAGTCAAGGAAAGAGATAGGCGAGTTCATGGAAGTATTCGTCAATGCTTCTCTGGAAGAATGCGAACGCAGGGACGTCAAGGGGATGTACAAGCTTGCTCGCAAAGGCGAAATAAAGAATTTCACCGGGATAAGCGACCCGTACGAAGCACCCCCAAATCCCGAACTTGTGCTTGATACGGACAATGAGACCGTTGAAGAGAGTGCTGAGAGGGTTATTGAGGAGTTGAAGGAGAGGGGATACGTCCAATGAGTATGATATTGCACGTTGGAGACATTTCCGCGTGCGTTTTTCTTTTTCTTCATTTCATATTCATTTATTAGGATGTGTTCATTTGATGAATGAAAACATGACGGGAAAAGACGAGACAATTTACGTAGTGTCAGGCTTACCTCGTTCGGGGACGTCCATGCTAATGAAAATGTTGCATGCCGGTGGTATCGAACCTCTGACAGATGAGAAGAGGGAGCCCGACGAAGACAATCCCAAAGGATATTATGAATATGAGAAGGTTCTAAAGATTGCCGAAGATAATTCTTGGCTTGCTGATGCAAAAGGCAAAAGCGTCAAGATTCTTGCAGATCTGGTACAAGAACTTCCCCCGGAATATCAGTACAAGGTTTTCTTTATCGAACGTGATTTGTCAGAGATAATCGCATCACAGAACAAGATGCTTGAAAGGCAGGGAAAGGATACTAGCCAGATATCCGACGAAGAGATGTACAGTCTTTTCAGGGTTCTCCGGACAAGGATAAAGGGATGGTTGTCCACCCAAGGGAACGTGAATGTTTTGTATCTTAGTTACAACGACATTATGGCTACACCGGAAATTATCGTGAATATCATATCAGGATTTGTAGGAAGGAGTTTGGATGAAGAGGAGATGATGAGAGTAATAGACCCTAAACTTTATCGCAACAGAAACTGATTTCATTCGGAGATTTTTTGGAAACGTTATGATTATGAACAACGAGGCAACGAAGGGGCCCTATTTTTCCTTGGAAAGATTATCGATGATTTTTTTGTTGATTTCATTTTTCGCTTTTGACCTTTCCAAGTATTTTATTTGATATTCGGCATCCTTCATGGGTCTTCTGGAAGTGAAATCCTTCATACGGTGCATTCCCATTTCAAAAAGAGAGAAGGAACGCTTATTGTAATCAGTTTCATAACCGAAATATAGCATTGGACGTATAGCTAAGGCTTCTATAGTCTCTATTTCTTTCTTAGAAAGCTCCCTAGGATACTTGTTGAAGTTATCTCTCATTATATCTTTTGAAAGGTTTTCCCATTCTGCCACCTTTGTCATCTTTGTTTTCTTGCCGCCAAGATTGACCATCTCTTGGCAGTATTCAACATCCAGATGCTTGCATATTTTCTCTGCAGAAGTTTCCGGGTCCATAAGAATCTCTTCGTAACGGATTGTGATTATTCTGTCTTTAATGAAACGGTCGTTAATTAACTGAATACATATTTCCTGCTCCTTTCTCCACCTATCAGCAAAGGAGTATATGCTGGCATTTTGGAAATATTTCTTCATTGACAGGACAACGTCCCGTGGGTCCCTTACAATGTAGATGACCTTAGATTCTTGAAAAAAATTTAGGACGGGGTAGAGGTATTTGTAGACATGAACATCCTTTAGAATCCATCTGTCTCCTCCTTTCTTTCTGGCATATTCACTTAGAAAATAATCAATTATTTTCATTGCGCTTCTTTTTTCCTTAGGTATATTTTCTATTGCTTTTGTTACGTCTATTTCCACATCCCAGGGAACCATGTGTTTCGTGACGCAAGTTTGAGCCACCTCAAATAGTTCCACGAAATTCTCGTCCTTTTTCAGAGGAGAAAAGTATGCTTCTAGGGGGTAGACCCAATCCAGAAGATGTACTGGCACAGGGTATTCTGCTCCAGGAATCATTGATGTCATCCTGGAGATCATATTCGTTCCGGACCTTTCCGTCCCCATTATGAAAATGGGGGGTTTCATATTTGAGGTCATGTCTATCCCGTTCAAGTTAACTA
>CAZPOY010000010.1:28648-29323 GCA_964588345.1 uncultured Thermoplasmata archaeon | reverse complement strand
CGGTCGTTCGTTACTCCTATCCAGCTCAGGACGACCTCGTTGTCGGTTATGCCGGTGGTCCCGTCCGGGGGCGAGTCTAAAGTTGGTGGGTAAGGCGGGGGATGGTCCGCCCTGCTGGGGGCGGCGTCTGGGATAAAGACGGCGAGTAACAGAACGGTAAGGCATATGCTCACCGCTGAAACGAGCAGGTCGGATTTCCCTTCCCGGTTATAATTTTTCATTACGGTTCACCTGGCCGCCCGTTCGACGGACGGGTCAATAATCCTTTGGATAAATTCATGTAGTTATCAGTATTTAACGATTTCTATATTTGGCGGTCTATACCCATAAAAAGCCTTTAATAATAAATCTCGATTATCCTCTCTTGCATAGATACGAGGTGCAAAGTATGGACGACGACGTGATGTACGACATAGAGATAAGCCAGACGCCGAGGAACTACCAGGCAAAGATGAAAAGCAATGTCAAGCCTCAGAAGCCCATCAAGGAGTACAAAGGGGTTGCCATAGAGGACATACTCGACCAGATCGTCCGGGACATCCTTGACGAGCAAGAGGACTGATACATAAGATCGGTCCCTGCCCATGCCGGATAATAACTGAATTACGATTATAGGAAGCGAGAGGTTTGACCGGCATTTATGCCGGGACATAGTGTGTATGAATATACTCGCAC
>CAZPOY010000010.1:0-28638 GCA_964588345.1 uncultured Thermoplasmata archaeon | reverse complement strand
GGATTGCAACGATATGCCCTATTTGGGCGTTATTGTTCCTTGCATGTCCTAACCGGCATTTTATGCCGGTCAAAGGTTTACCACTCGCATAAAATGCCGGCGTAGCTTAGCCCGGTTGAGCGGCTGACTTGTAATCAGCAGGTCGGGGGTTCGAATCCCTCCGGCGGCTTCTTCAAATTGTAAATATTTGAAGTAAAGCCGGATAAGTCAGAAATTATACTGTAATTTCTTACTCCCTCCGGCGGCTCTTTGAATTTTTTGTTAATTCAAAGTAAGCCGGATTAGTCGTGAACGTTGCCGTTCACTCCTCCCTCCGGCGGAGTAAAATAGAAAATAAATACAATACATGGAAAAACAATTTATCAAATATCGTTCATGGCTTGTTAATGAATATTTCCGAAAATGCCGTCAAATGGTCCATACGGGGGGCTGTATTGCTTTTCGTTCTATCTCCGCTCATTTTCTGGCAACATTTCATCGACCATTTTTTCGCTCATCTTTCCGGTTCTATCGTCAACAGGGTGGTCACGGGGGAATGGCACATCGTCATACTGAATGTTGCTGCTTTCATCGCATTTCTCATCCCACTTTCGTACAGAAGAAAAGCGAACTGGAAGGAGAGGGGGCTGGTGGTTGCATTCTTCGTCAGTCTTTTTGTTGAGATGTACGGCATTCCCCTCCTCCTGACCGCGGCCTCAACCCAATTCTCTTCCCCTACAACTGCTCCACTGTACACGCCACTCGTATTGAATTTTTTAGGCATCGGTTTTGCTTTGACCATTCCGATGATTTACGGGCTCGTGATGATGACCTTCGGCATGGCCCTCATCGCCATCGGATGGTTCCAGTTATACAAAGGGGTCCAGAATGATGAACTCGTAACAACGGGGCTTTACAGGTTCTCACGCAATCCTCAGTACATCGGTTTCATCCTGATAATACTGGGATGGTTCGTCGGATGGCCGACTATCCTGGTATCCATCTTCGCGCCGGTGCTGCTCGTGGTTTATGTAAGACTGTGCATCGTTGAGGAAAAAGAACTATCGGACATCCCCGGTTACAATGATTACAAGGAAAAAGTTCCGTTGCTGATATGAGTTGTTCTTTACGACGGAAAAAACATTAATGTCGCATCCCTTCCCGTGTTCAATGGATGCTTTGTTTCTCGCCATGGCCATACTGTTTTTCGCTTCGTTCGTGCAGGGGCTTTCCGGTTTTGGCTTCTCGCTCGTCGCCCTTCCACTCCTCGTTCTCTTCATCAACCCGGTTCTGGTCGTTCCCGTTCTCCTGGTTCATAGTGCGGTACTCAATGCATTCATATTATTCGAATCCAGAAAGCATGCCGATTTCAAGAATTTCTGGCCCGTATTGGTCGCTGGGACCCTTGCAACCCCTCTGGGAGTCCTTCTGCTCAAATTCACTGACCCAGAAGTAATCAAAATTCTCATCGGGCTTGTAATTGTCCTGTTCTCCCTTGTCCTTCTTTTTGGATATTCTGTAAGCATCAGAAAGGAGAAGCCGGCCCTATTTTTAGTGGGATTGGCCAGCGGGATACTCAATGGAAGCACTACGCTGAGCGGCCCGCCCGTTGTCATCTTTTACCAGAATCAGAAATTGCCCAAAAGCTCTTTTCGAGCCAACTTGGTCATGTACTTTCTCTCCCTCAACATCATCTCCATCCCCATCTTCGTCTATTTTGGGATTCTAGACGGGACAAGCTTTTTCCTTTCATTGAAGGTTATTCCAGGCCTTTTGGGGGGGTCAATCTTGGGAATTCTATTGAGCAGAAAGACGCCTGAGTCCCTTTTTAGAAAGATTGTGCTCGGTATCGTTGTGCTTGCAGGAATGCTGGCCATCGCTTCTGGATTTGGAATTGTTTGAATGCCCGCAAAATTTTGCTTCCTTTGAAGTATTTACCACCGATTTTTGGTTCCACGGAAAAACGTGCGATTTACCCATGGGTCCTTTTTCAGGAAAATTCAAATCCTGAAATAGCAATGGAATTACATGAACGACATCTCCATCAAACGGGAACCTACGGACGGCTGGAAAGAAATCTCCATTCCCTACGACTATGTATCAAAGGGGTACTATCACGTTGAAAAGGATGTCCTTGATGATGCCTTTGCCTTCCGATGGACTCTTGAAGATGACAAGACCACCGTCAAATCCAATGACAAGAAGTATCCCGTCATTGAAGATTACAAGGGAGACACGGAGATATGGGTCGCCAAGGAACGTGGAAAATTTTTGGGTCTGCTTCAGATACAATTTCAAGAATGGAACCGGTCGGTCAGGTTATGGGATTTTTTCGTTGAAAATGGACATCGGCGGACTGGCATCGGCCATCGCCTCATGGAAAAGGCGAAGGAACGCGCTTTGGCATTGGGTGCAAGGCGGATAATCCTCGAAACCCAATCATGCAATCTACCTGCCATCAATTTTTACCGCAAAGAGGGATTCGAACTGGTGGGTTTCGACCTGACTCATTATCATAACGATGACATCGAAAGAAAAGAGGTTCGGTTCGAGATGGCATTTCATCTGGAAAAATAGACCGCTATGACGACTTAGGTGTGTTTTTCACGATTCATCCTGGACCCGGGTTACGACTTAAGCCACTCCTCGATTTCATCCATCCTGTCCATGAGGGCCATTTCTCCTGCTTTGTTGATGTTTTCAAAATCCGTAAAGTCCAGGGCCTGGGACGGACTAAGATAAAATTCCGGTGAAACGAGAAAGACCCGGGGGTCCTGCTGCTTGAGAGAAAGGCCCCGCATCATTAGATAGAACGTCTGGGTGACGACGGAGATTGCCGTCTTCTCCTTTTCCGGTGGAAAGTGGAAATCCTTGTTCAGATTTACGGCCATGACCTTTTCGTATCCTTTTTCCAACAGAATGTTGCTGGGTACCGGGTCCATCACCCCTCCATCCACCATGTGCTTGCCAAGGTAATGGTATGGTGGAAAGATGCCCGGCAGAGAAATGGACGCCCTCACGGCCTTTGTGAGGTCCCCCTTTTCTATGTACACTTCTTCCGGGGTAGTTATGTCCGTTGCATTGATAACCAGGGGGATTTTTAGGTCGTCAAAGGTTGCGTCCCCGTAAAGATTCTTCCTCATCCATTTGATTATCTTTTCTCCTTTGAACAGCGCTTTTCTGGGATTTTGGGGGTCTAGGAGGTCTTGAAAATCCGAAGTCTTCATCTTCCTGAGCATGTCTATGAGGGAATCCACCTCGCCGTGAAGACAGAAATAAGCACCCACCAATGCGCCTGCGGAACACCCGCTGATGTGTTCTATCTCACAGCCGTTTTCACGTAGAAATTTGATGATGGGAATATGCGCATAACCTCTTGCGGCTCCAGAACCCAATGCCAAAGTCATCTTTTTCGACATGTCTCTGATTTAACCCGTGCAACATATTTATCTCTAACTATGGAAAACGAGGGTTGGGCTTTTTTGAGAATAAAACTTAAATCGTAGTTTGGCTTGTCATGATGTGGGTGAACGTATGGAGAAACGACGTTTCCAAAGAATAGAACAAGACCGAGCGGGAGCCATGGAAGGGATGCCCCTTCAGCTCCTTATAATCGTGATAATCGCCGCCGTGGCCATAGCCATCGTTCTGGGATGGCTTTACATGGTTGACGACCCCAGCATGATAAGCACCGTGACAGCAGAACCAGGAACCATCGAAGCACACGGGTCAGGACCCTATAGCAACGATTCCTTCGATGTGACCGTGAAAGCTTGGGACCAGGAAGACAATCCCGTAAGTAACGCCATCGTTGAACTGACCGGCGGAGGACTCGAAGGCGGGAAGGCCATTGGGGAGACCGACGGCAACGGGAATTGTGAATTCCACAACCTCTCCCTGGAACTTGGTTCCGACCAGACCACAACCATCGACGTAAAGGTCACCAAAGCAGATTACCAGACAGGGACCACCGAGATTGTCGTGGTCTGCATGCCGTAAATGAACCAAAAAGGCATCGAGGGACTGCCGTTCAAGCTGCTCATCACGAGCATCATCCTGGCGGTGGTCCTTCCCATCGGTTATTCTGCATACGACCATTATGAAGAATCCGGCTTGGAATCCTATCTAGAAGAAAGGGTGAATGAACTAAAAGAGATTCTCGAAGTGATGTGCCTAAGTTCCGGCAACGCCAGGACCTTCTCTCTGGACATATCCGGTGGAACCATGAACAGGGTCGATTTTTTCGCGGTGGGCGGTCCTCCTGACACGGGGTTTTCTCAGATGGTCAATTACAGCATCGACGGTGAAGTAACCAGACATACCCTTGACGGAATCCGCGTCACCACATGGAACAATGCGACCTTGGCCCTTTCCCAGGGCACCTACGAGATAATGCTTGAGTCCGAATCGACTCCACAAGGCATCATCATCAGGGCTTCGATTTAGGTGGCAGATGTTCGATTTTGCTTCTTCCAAGGTGGTCATGGGTGTCGCATGTCTCATGCTCCTCGGTTCAGTAGCCGGCATCTACTCGGGGATGAAGGAGATGCGCACGACTCAGGAATTGCAGGCCGCAACGATAAAGGTCGCTGACCTAATCCGCAAGATGAACGCCACCACCTCAGTCCGAAACTTCACTTTGGAACTGGGAAAAGATGGGATGAGCCAAACGATTCTGGGAGAGCCCTGGTCCTTGAAAATCTACGATGGCATGATAACGGGCATGTGCGGAAAGTTCGTGTACAGTTGCCAGATTCCATCCATCGAAATGGGCAATGAAACCTTCGTTCAGGTAAAGGCGTGGGCGTTATTCGAAAGGGTCGGGGGGGGACTAACAATAACCGAATACCGTTGAACTTCTCCAACAACCTTATTACCATAAAAATCCCTTTTTAATGCGTTGTGAGAAAAATGATGTTCGTCACCATTGCGGAGATACCGTCGGAAAAAACAACAGAAGCCACCAGGCGACTCAAGATGCCCAAGGTCCCCGAAGGCGTTGAGATAAAACAGAATATCGCACTTTTTGGGAAACCGGACTGCATAATCATTTTTGAAGCCGAGAACGAGGAACTCGCAGCGGAGTTCGTGGTCCAGTTCCGGGACCTTACCAATTCCACAACACTTCTAGCTCTACCCATGGAAAAAGTAAAATGGACCCGCTGAACACGAGCAAAGGTCATATCTCAGGTTGGAAACCTTCCTTCGTTATTACGTAAGACATGGCCCGGGTTTTGCCGGGGTTGTTTCGTACCTTTCGTATTATCATGTTTCTCTTGAATTCGGTCCCTTTCCGCTCCCTGTCCAATTCAATGATGACGTCGACAATCTCTTCGATGCCCGACTGCGTTCGCGTATCGTAAACGCCTTCTAGCATCGTTATCAGGGACACGCCTTCATTGTGCTGGGTGTGGGCCTTTATCGTTCTTAAAGAAGAAAGAACATCAGAATGCTCATAGAAAGAAAGGAAAAAGTCCAGTGAATCGATGATGATTCTGAAGGGCGGGTCGAGCTTGGAAATTTCGTAGGTGAGTTTCGTTAGCAGGTTTATGGTTTCATGGGACATCTCTTCGGAGGTGATGCTCCTGATGTCCTTGAGGGATACGCCTTCCTGACGGAATCGGCTTACGGCAAGCTTCTTGGCCAGTACCTTTTCATAGTATTCGGTGCCGATGTTGATTATCTTCATGTCTGATTTCCAGTTGAAGTTCTTCATGGTGTCCAGAACGTCCTCGTCCCTTTCCGTCGTGGAGATGTATGCCACGCTCTCGCCCTGCTTGGCTCCAGTGGTGAATTGCTTTGCAAAAAGTTCCATGCCTGCTCCGGGAGACCCATATACCAGAACCGTAAAGCCCTTGGGAATGCCTCCAATGAGCGCCTTGTCAAGGGTTGGAATGCCCAGGGATACGCTTTCCACCATTACTGTTCAACCTCCTTTTCCGGGAGAATTCGGATTATGTGGTCACATACCAGGGACATCATGTTGGATATTTCCTTGTTTTCAACTTCATCCGTATGGAATATTAAGGTATATGCCTCGCGGCTCCGCAGATTGTTGACGAGAATGTGGAAGAATTCGCTGAGTATCTTGGGGTCGTTGTGTATGGAGAGCGTGCTTACCGAATCAATGATGACCACCTTCTTCTTGTCCGGGAACTTGCGTATCAGATATTCCACCTTTATCATAATGTTTTCCAACATCGTCGGGCTTTCCACATAGATGACCTTGTCATCGCGCATGGTGGCTCCCATCATGATGTGGGATATGCAATCGACAAAATGGATGGAGTCCAGGTCCAGTTCCAGTACCTTCATCACCTGCAGTATCGAATCGGAGGGTATCGAAGAGGTCACGTAGATTACATCAAGATTCTTGTTGGGCGCGAAATTCTCCGTGATGGCCCTGATGACGTCGAGGTACGATTCCACGCTCAAATGAATGGACGCAGCCGATGACGGTTCCAGGCTTTCCAGCTTCTCCGTGGCTTCATTGATGAAACTCACTTGTAAGCACCTCCCGAAACCCCTCCTCCTTTGAGCAACGGCACGAGAAGAACGCCGGCATCGGTGAGGTCGAGAACGTATTTGGCCCGGGAATGCTGGGTGCCCCTCATCTTTACAACCTGAAGCGTCCTTAGAAGGTCCCCTCGTCTTTCCAGGTTGCCCATGAGAACGATGCCATCTGCAATGGCTTCCTCAACGCCATACAATGAATATCTCTCAGCGTTGGGGGAAATTTCGGATATGAGCAGAGTCGTACAACCCAGAGAAGAAAGTTCCGTTCCCAACTTGAGGATGAAATTCCGGATCTTCTCTTCGCTTTTGAGCTGATAACAGACCGACGTTATGGAATCTATGACCATGCGCTGGACGTTCATTTCTTCGGCGAGTTCGGCAAGGCTTCTTGTAAGCACGTCCACTTCCTCGGCTGTGAATTCCGTATGTGAAAGGCCCAGGCGTTCGTAGATGATGGGCAGGTCGATGAGGATGAGTTTGCCCTTCTTGATTAGGTCGGAATTGAAAAAATTGTACGGAATGATGTTTTTCATGAGCTTCTTCGAGTCTTCCGTGACCGAGACGAACATGCAGTTCTCCCCTGAAATAGCCCCGTGAACGAGAAACTCCATCCCCAGCGTCGTTTTGCCCGTCCCGCAACTACCTGTGACCAATATCGTATTGCCCCGAGGAATGCCTCCATTCAGGATGTTGTCAAGACCGTCGATGCCCGTTGGACATCTGTCCATGTCATCAACAGCGCTGGAACGGAATTCTTCTTCGGTCATGCAAAAGCGGGTAAAGATTATTGATATAAGTTTTTTGCTAATAATCTGACAAAAATCCGAGAAATTAGAGATTAATTATTTAGGTGTAAAAAATTATTTGCCTTCATGGAAAACGAAGCCGTAAATAAGATAATTGTCGTCATCGTTGTCATTGCTTCACTGGGAGCACTCTCCTACGGAGCATATATCCTCTTTTTTGAAGAGGAGAACGGCGGGTCTGCAGACGATGGTCCACAGGGAGGGGTCCTTCCCGACGCATACTTTACGAACCAGAACGGCAACCGAATCGAGATACACGATTACAAGGGGCGATACCTTGTAGTGGACCTTACCGGAGAGAACTGCATATACTGTCCTTCCCAATATGAAGAATTGAAGAAGGTGCGGAACAATCACCCGCAGAGCGAAGTGGCCATCGTGTCGATAGAGGTTTGGGGCAATCCCCTTGAGAACATGACTCACGTCGCGGAAGAATACGGCTTGACATGGGATTACGGCGTCGACACCTGGGGTGATTTCCTATATCGATGGGGGGGGAGCGTTCCCCGGATATTCATTTTGAACCCCGAAGGTAGGGTCATCTTCGAACCCAGCGCAGGGCTCATTCAGGCCGAGGACATCGAGAAATTCCTTCCGTGAAAGTAAAATAGCACCTTGCCAATCAACCATTGCCACCATGATGACCGTATCTAACTGAACGGTGATGAATGATGGGCGGACTGAGTGGCCATCAAACCTTCAAATCCACCATTTCCAGGTGCGTTCTTCCAAAAGGAATTCCCCTTTTATGACGCCCCTCATCTTGAGTTTCGTGAGAACCAGGACCGTCTTGTCGGGGCACTGCTTGCCCATTTTCTTGGCTTCCTCTTCGACCTGCCCGGTGGTGAGAGGGCCTTTCTCTTTCAGCGTTTTGATGACAAAAGTCTCCGATTCCTCTTCGGACATTTCATTGGACACTCATGTCCACCCCCTTGGATTGCAATTCGTAGGAGAGGGGGGATTCAAGCAGGAACATCTCACGGCAGAGTAGGGCAAGTTCTTGTTCTGAAAAAGAGTGTGGGCTCGCAGGCATAATCAAGATGGAATCGTTCTTGACCACGCTCTCATTGATTTTTTGCATCAGGCGAAGCACCGTTCCAAAGCCGTTGTTGACCATGAGGTATTCAAAGCCATCCAGGAGGAGAACGCTTTCTTCATTGTCTTCAGCAAATTCCTTGAAAAGGCGGTTTATCTCGCCAATGTCCGTGGAACTTACGCATTTTTCTCCCTCGGTCGTGCACATCCAGTAAATCTCCTCGGTGATGTCACCCAAGCCGTATTCTCCCAATTTGGACGGGTGCTGACGGGTCATTATGAGCCCAGACCTTCCACCTTTGACAACAGACTGGAAGAGCGTATAAGAAAGATAGGGCCTGGCCTCCATTATCAGATAGGACGTCCCCGGCATCAGTTGCTCGTTCCTCTTGTTCGTGCCCTTGGCAAACTTTGCCATCGTTGAAATGGAGAACATCAGGATATTTATATATGACGATTTTGGGTGATTATGGAGGATTTCTACCGCAAAACGTCCGGACCCGCCTTCATTATTTTTAACGTTTCATGTAATAATTTCATCCTTTGTGGTCGTTATTTGGTTCCAACTTAGGCTTCCTTCTCCTGAAAACCGAAAAAAACAAAGGAATGAACGCTCCGACCAATACAGAAGTGGCCATAAACATGTTACACGTGGGCAATTTTAGAGCGTCTTGTTCATCCCCCGAAGTTTGTTCAACGGATTCTCCGAGAATGAAACTTCCGTTTTGGAAATTTGATTCGGATACTGAAAAATATCCCGATGCCGTTACGTTGTAATGATATTCCCCCGTACTACAATTATTTTTTAACATGACAAAGTAGTATTCGTAGGGGATGTTGTAACTCTCTGGAAACGAATAGAAATTTTTTCCCATTTCCGAACTATTGAAATAATAAAGTCCGGAATTGGCCATTACCATTCTTCCAAAAAGGAGACTGCCCTCCGGAAAATTAACTTCCAAATACAAGGCCTGGCGATAATCAGCAGTTCCTTCGATGGTTGCGGTTATGTTGAAGTTCCATCCTTCATCGTTATTGAATGTGTCCACGGAAACCGAAGCAATGTTGGGAACCTCGGGTATTTCGACCTGTTCCAAGGTAGGGAATGCGCATATGTAATTATTATTTGAATTAGATTCTGTGCCGATGTTCCGTAACGGAACGTATATCATGGGATTCAAGTAATCCGAAAAAGGTTTTATGGGTTGAATTATGGTAGCTTCATGGAAAAAGGCGTCCATGTCTGTTTTCACCACGTGTTTTAACATATAGGTTCTCCCGTCGGAGGAAAATATCGAGTAATACATGCCGTTGGAATCCCCGAAATGAATTTTCAAGGATTTTTTATGGTAGGTGGGTTTTGACATCACCACTCCAGATGTGTTGAACCTCCATTTCTCCGTAAGGTTGTTTCTAAGACAGGTCACGAATCCTTCCTCGTTGATGTGCTGGTAGGTCGAAAACCTTGACCCAGTTGCATAAATGTCTCCGGTATTTTGCTGCAGGGTAAAATCCATAATATGTTCTGTTTCGTTGAATAATCGGTCCGGGGTGCTTCTTTTCAATGTACCCGTATTCATGTCATATGCATTGATGCCCCCCTTGCTGTTGTTATAGCTAACTAAGATTATCTCTTCCCGGGCATCATATATCACCTCGGAACGCGAAGTGAATCCATGATGTTGTAATTCCACCGTCCGCCCAGAAAAAAAATCCATGACGAAAATTTGACCAACGCTATTGGAAGTTACCATCCTCCCTCTCGTATTGGTTACGTCTTCCGCACCGGTGAGCATATGGAACGATTCAAAACCTTCGCCTATGAGTTCCTTGGACCAGATTATCTTCCCGAACGCGCTCATGTTTGTCCTGTCCATGCTTATTGCACAGAAGGTTCCTCCCTGGGTACCGACATATAAAACGTCGTCCTCATAATTATTGAAAGTACTGTTGTCATCGAAGAAAATCCCGTCTATGACCGGGTCGTTGCCGATTTTAACACTGAATCGTTTATTGGGGAAAAAAATCTTGTCTTCTTCCGAAACATATGTGAAATTGTTTACCCACTGTTCATGGACGAAATGCAAATAACCGTCCTCCGTGCCTGCGAGTATTATGACCTCCTCGGTCATTTCCGATTTAGGGTCCGACGCATCAATGTTCAATGCCACAGGCGTAGTAGTGATGGTGCCGTTGTCTAAATTCAGGAACCAACGAAGTGACAGGTCACCGGCATTGATCGATAACAGATAGCCCTCCACGGTTGCCAGATACAAAGACCTCCCTCCCTTCTCATTATAGTTAACGTGTTCGTGGCGGTAAACGTAACCACCCAGCTTTCCGACCGGGGTCAGGTCGCCCATCATGATGCTATCCAGGTCCAATCTGAAAACGTGGTCCCCCATGTCCTCTGCCTTGACCATTGAATCCGGTCCCGAAAACATCAAAAGCGTGGAGAAAGTTAGTATGAACATCATCGTCATTGACAAAACCCGAACACATCTCCCATCAACCATGGAAATCCTCCATGATAAATGAATCTGCAGGGTAATTAGTTTTTTGATAACTGTCGTTCCAGCGTTTTAACGACCTGTTTCACCGGGACGTCTGGCAGACTTATCATAGTCGTTTTCCCCTGTATCCCTTCTCCCGATTTTTCCGCAACGATGAAGCCCATGGCATCAAGCTTTTGGATGTAGGACCAGAACTGTGTGTGCCCCCGGGGAGTTTCGCCAAACTCTTCGCAAACCGCATGGTACTCTTTTTCCGCGTCTCCCGTCGTCACGTAAGCGGAGTCGCCCAGCGCCCGAGCCATGCCCAGAAACGCTAGCTTGAGGGGGCGGTTGAGCGGTTTCAGGTCACCCGGTGAGAACGTCGAATATGTGTCAGCCCGTGCCTTTCTGACATCTTCGGGAAGCATCATCTCCCTTCCAGAACTGTCGCATGAGAGAGCCCCCTTTTCAAGTAGTTCAATGGCATATCGGGCATCGCCCCATTCCGATGCGATGTCGGCTATCAGTTCTATCGTATCGGGAGATACCGTTTCAGGGTGAAATGCCAGACCTATTCTGTGTTCGACTATGTCCTTGAGCTGCTTTTTGTCGTACTTGCCAAAATTGATGAGGTTGGACCTTTTAAACGTGGAAACGGCCGAAATGTCCATCATATCAAAGACGCTTTTCTGAGATATCAGCATGAGCGATATGTTGGTGTCCCTGGAAGAGTCTTCGGCAAACCGGGTGAATGCGTAGATGAGGTCCGAACCCTTTCTTTTCAAGAGAACGTCCACTTCGTCGAGAACCACTATGAGGCGCTCATTGTTCTTGATGAGGTTCTTTCGCAGTATCTCCAGCATCTCTGTCGTGGAAAAGCCACGGTCGGGGAAATAAGGGTCGTATTTGGCAAGAATCTTTAACAAGACGCTGGCTTCCGTGTTTCTTTGCCTGCAATTGACGAAAGCGCATTTGAGATTGACCTGGTTCTTCTTGGCATACGACGAAAAATCCTTGCAAAAGATGTGGGATACGACGGTCTTTCCCGTTCCCACTGGCCCCTTTATCAGGATGTTCTGGGCGATGTTCTGGTCCACGATTCTCCTCATGAGATGGAACATCTTGTCTATCACCTCATCGCGATGAACGACATCTCTGGGGATGTAGTCGAACGAAAGTTTCTTCAGGTCCTTGACGATGGACTTCTTTGAGTAAGTGTCAAACCTCCTTGACATCGTTTGCTGATGTACCGATTGGGATATAAAAATTACTAATGGATTGCCCCCTTGTCCCGGCCAAATCATCCAAAAGAAGGTTTTTACCGGAAACTTTAACAAGTGGATGCGTTGAGAAAGAAAAAAGGAACATAATAACCTTTAAATGTGAATGTTTTATTAGGACTTCACGATGTTCTTAGATTCCATGAAAGGGCTTGAAAGGGTCTTTAAGACAGATGTAGATGAGCCCAAGGTCATTCTCGTGACCGGTCCCCCCGGTTCGATGAAGACCTCGTTCTGCTACTCGATAATTTCAAAATACCTCGAGGACAAGGACGAATTCGGTCTTTATACGACCTTGGAAGAAACCGTAGAAAGCCATCTTACCAACATGGAAAGTTTGGGGATGGACCTTACTTCGAAAATGCAGATATCCGATTTCACCGACCTCCGAGAGATAGACGCCGTTGTAGAAGGAGATGAGGAAACGGACTACCTCGCTTTCATCGAAAAGATGATAACCCATTTCAAAAAAACGAAGGGAGACAAATTCACGGTTTTTGCCCTGGATTCTCTTGGTGCCCTTTATTCTCTGATGGAAGAACAGGAGGGAATGCGTTCCAAGATGTTCTATTTCTTTAAGATGCTCAGGGAGCACAATCTCATCTCCTTTGTCATCATGGAGAGGGCCCCTGAGGGGGAAAGCCAGCTTCTGGGAAACGAGGGTTTCCTCGTAGACGGCATCATCATGCTGGGCCTGGAACGGAGCAAAGGGAAACTCGTGCGTTACATACAGGTTGAGAAGATGAGGGCGTGCAAGCATTCCATGGAAAGGCACTTCATCGATGTTGGAAAAGGTGGCATAAGCGTTCTTGGCCCCATAATGGAGTGAACAACTTTGACAAATTACTTAAATGAAAATGAATATGGACGTGTGGTACCTTATGAGCAAGTTACTACGGAAGGGGGAATTTGATTGACGGAAGGCGACGTACCCGTATGGGACATGATGCAAAAGCAGATCCAGAAACTTCAGGATCAAGAAAAAGAAATGAAGGAGAAAGAGGCGCAACTTAACCAGAAAGAAGAAGAGGTAAATGCGAAACTGGAGGAGTTGCAACAGAAAGAACAGGATGTTGAACAGAAGCAACAACAGCTTGGACAAAAGGCACAGGAACTTGCAAGCGCAAAGGAAGCCATTCAAGCAAAAGCCGCTGAGATTTCATCTGCCCAGGAAGATATCAAACAACTCAAGGCCAAGTATCAGCAAGAGGTCAACGCCATCGCCTCCCGCAAAGAAGAACTTAACAAGAGGGAGCAAGCGGTTCTGGAATCGGAAGAGAATATCAAGGAACAGCTCGACAACATCACAGAACTTAAAAACAGCATCGCCGAGGAAGAGGGCAAATTCAAATCGATGACCGAGGAACTGAGCGAATTCACCCAGAAGATGAAAGAACTTTCCGAGGAATTCGCTGACAGGGATGCCCGTCTTTCCGAAGAATCCGCATCGCTTTCCAAGGAAAAGGAAGAACTCATCAAGAGCGGCAAGGCCTTGGCTGAAAAAGAACAGCAGCTCATCGAAGAAGAGAAGCGACTTGCTTCTGCCGGAGGCGTCCCCGACAAAGAGATATCAGTAGATACTTCCGTGGAAGTGCCAGACGTTACCACTGAGACGTCCGAAACCGCGCCCGCTGCTGAAGAAGATACCGACGAAGAACCCTCTGAAGACGAGGAGGAACCTTCTGAGGAAGAGTCCGAGGAAGAAGAACCAGAAGAGGACGATGCCGAAGAAGAGGAAGAAGACGAGGAGGAGGAAGAATCCGACGAGGAAGAAGAACCGGAAGAGGAAGGGGACGAGGAATCCGATGAAAACCCCTGCCCCGAGTGCGGCACGATGATAAGCAAGGATGCGGTCATGTGCTACGCGTGCGGTGCGAAGGTTGAAGCGGGCCAAGAAGAGGAGTCCGACGATGAAGAACCTTCCGAAGAAGAGTCTGAACCCGAGGAAGAGGAAGGGGACGAAGCCGAAGAAGAGGAAGAAGACGGGGAGGAAGAGGAATCCGATGAAATCCCCTGTCCTGAGTGCGGCACGATGATAAGCAAGGATGCGGTCATGTGCTACGCGTGCGGCACCAAGATAAACGATGGTGACGAAGAAGGCGGTGAGGAGGAGGAGGAAGAAAAGCCCCCCGTTGCCGTCAAAAAGAAGGTAGTCAAGAAAAGGGTTGTTTGAGCCCTTTTCTTTTTTCTATTTTTAATTTACTAATGACGGTCCCAAAATCATGAAAGGGGACCCTGATTTTTTGCAAAAATGAAAAAAAGGGTCTTTTTTGGCTAGATACATACATAATCGTTATATATCGTTCGATTTATAGTTAGGGCAGTCTTGAATTACTGAAATACGAAAATTACCAATGGGTATTTATACCCATTATGAACTCACATTTCAAGGCTCAAATGCCAGAGGTGGATGGAATGAATGAAAGATTCAGAGACAGGACCAGCAAGACATTTAGCGTCACGCTGGTGTTTTTGATGATAAGCAGTTCGTTGTTCGGTGGAATATTCATATTGGATTCCGTCGGCTCGTCTCCAGAACAGGAAAGCGTCAACAACGTCATCGGCGCGGGAGAATGGGTTAACTACACTGCTGATCAATTGATTGACTTCAACATAATAGTTGAAAACGGCGGTCGAATGACCGTGGAAGGATGTACGCTCACGTTCCTGCAGGATTCAAGCAACATCCACAGTTTGACCGTGCAAAACGGCGGACTGCTGGAGGTTATCAACGGGACGATTACCACGTCAGCATTCCAGTTGGAAAACTACGACGTGGACCACATATGGGGAGGATATGCCGGCGATAAAACGGCGTATGAGATTACGACCCCCTGGCCCCTGCCATTCACCGTATCCAACGCTACGGTCATGACCAGCAACAATTCGAAACTGGCCTTCATGGGTGAATTCGCGCTTCAAAACAGGGCGACGCTTTATCTGAATGACACGACGGTCACCAAGCCAATGAAATACTGGGGGCCAACAGAAAAAGACACCCAAGAATGGGGTCCCGTCATGCAGTTTTACGATTCGAAGGTCGTGATGGCCAATTCAGAATGGCTTTACTCACCACCGATGCAAGGAACATGGATGTCGTATAACGCGGACAACTCCCCGGCAGGCGACGTCACGGAATACGAAAATCATACCCTATTCAACTCCGAATTCGTCGTCATCGACAGTTACATAGACGCTTCGTTTGAACCCATAACAGGAACCGATTATCCCACCTCTAGCAACTATGGTTTCTTGAAAACGAACGAGGCGACTTTCGAAGGGCCCAACGAAAAAGGGACTGACAAGCTCAACATCTTCAACAACAGCGTAATCCGTTCTTATTCCACCGAGTACGATTACGGCGAAGATGAAGCTTTGGACCCGACCAAGGACGTGAGCGTATTCAATATCGACAGTTCGTCGTGGACGGGCATAAACGAGGTTGTACCTTACGATGATGATGGGTCAACAAGTACGGGGGCTATTTCCGACCTGCAATACGACGACGCCACATATTACACCCTGGCAAATGGCGAAACCCTGAGGGTGCAGTTCGACCCCTGGGACGTCAAAGGCGGCATCGTCAACGTCGTGCTCAACATCGACTACTACACGGGAGGAGGATACAGCGCCACGGATACGGTCACATGGACAACCGAAAACGGCTTTGGCGATCTCAAGGATACGGATTTGAGTATCAGCAATACTGCTATTGATTTCACTTTAATTGACAACGTCACCGACAACGGAATCATTTCCGACGGCGTCATAGAAGACATGTCCCTGGTGTTGAACAATACCGGTGGGGACGACATCTTCATAGACCGGGTCTGGCTAGAAGTATACCAGATGGCTGGCACCATCCACCGATGGCTTGACGTTGTGCCCAAGGATTCAACCGGGTCCGCCATCCCAGGTACCAACATCACTTTCGCACCCAATACTGATGGCATGGATTCTTCTGTCGTCGATGCCGTGAATTTCCTTTACAATTATTCAGCAAACCGGGAAGCCCGAAGATATCTGGAAAGCATCATACCCGGCTACGATTATAACCAAACGGGACCTTCGGGGCGGCTCGTAGTCCCCGTCGTCTCGGACCTCATCACAACCACCAGCCCTAACGGCATCTTCGTTGGGAACTACGAAGTTACAGCGGAATTGTACAACGACACGGCATTCGTTGAGGAGATAACCGTTCAGACGGGGCTTGCTTCTTATCCCTGGGTTCAGAAAGAAAACAACACCCAGACGGTCGTCATCTGGACTACGGATGATAACTTCAAACTTGAGAGTCCTGACCTGGCCTTGGAACTCTCCTTCGACGGCGTTGCATTGAATGGCACAAATAAAAATCTGACTGTAGAAGTATACAACAATGGAGGAAAAAACGCAACCGACGTGCACGTCGAAGCGTGGAAGAACGACCCAAGGGGTAACGGCAATGCAACCTTCATCGACTCCACCGAAATTGCTGGACCCATCGTCAATGGAGGGATGACCACCATAAATCTCACCTGGGCCAACCCTTCTCCACTTGGAGAACACAGCATCTACGTATTCGTGGACCAGAATTATGTTTCACCCCTGCTTAACAATTCCATTGCCGAAAGCGATGAGACAAATAACTGGAAGTTACGCCTCGTGACGGTTTATGAGAATCCAGACCTTTACGTAAACGGTTCTTCCGACATATTCTATGAAGTGAACGGGACCGTTGCAACGGAGGCCGTCAATGGCTCCAACATCAACATAAAGGCCGTTGTCCACAACCTAGGCGGTTTCAACGCCGTCGGTGTGAACGTGTCGTTCTATCTGGGCGGAAATCCCGATGGCAACGGCGACGGCGTGGTCGATTCGCCCCTTGCCGGAGGCGTTAGCTGGGTCGGAACCGACACCATCGACGTGGTTTCTGGTGGGTTCAAGGTGGCAAACGTTCTTTGGTCTCCTGACCTCGTGGGCAATTACGAGATATGGTGCTTTGCCGACCCCCACGACGAAACCTACGAATTTGACGAAGATAACAACCTGGCCAGCGGCGAACAGTTTTCCGTACTGGAAAGGCCCAATCTGGTCCCTTCGATATCCGTTCCCGCTACATCCGTTAACGACGTAGAAGTGGACATCTATGCCACCATTCAGAACAACGGTGGTTCGGGCATCATTTCAGAAATCCCCGTCGTGTTCCGCTTGGACGACGTTTCAGGAGAAATCATCGGATGGGGGAATATAACCCGATACAATTCTTCACTAATCAGCGCCACCAATCCGTTACCGGCAGGTGCATCCGTCGATACGGCAATGGTCCCATGGCTTACTGAATACGGTACCCACGACATATACGTCATAGCGGACCCCAACAACGTCATAGATGAATCAGAGGACCTTGCGGACAATGTAGACTTTGACACAATCTCCGTGACGAATCGTTCCGAACTTTGGATAAGCAGCATTCTCTTCTTGAACAGCACCAATGACATCGACAACACGCCTTTGGTGGGAAGCCAGGTGAACATTTCTGCCACCGTTGAGAATACGGGGGGCACCATCGCCGAGAACGTGCTTGTCTCTTTCTATGACGGCGAGGTTTCGTCCGAAGCAAAATTGGGCGAATTCACCATCTCGAACATATCTTCCGGTGCCAGCAAGGATGCCTGGGTTTTATGGGATACCACAGGAGAAAAGGGCACCCACGACATCTTGGTCGTTGTCGACCGGAACAACGGAATCCCGGAACTGGACGAAACGAATAACCAAATGATGCGATTCCTCGTCGTTTATTCCGTTCCCTACGACATCATCGTCACCGATGACCAGGTCGTTGAGATAATCGATTACTCCGAACCCTCGTTCATTCACGAAGGCAACGTCCTTGTGGAGAAAAACGGAACGCTCTACATCAACAATTCCGTCTTCACGATATCTCAGGATGCTTCCAACCAGTTCTCCATCGTAGTGCGCGACAACGGAACATTGTCCCTCGACCTCAGCGACGTTGAATCCGCCCTGCCTTTGAACATATATCTATTCGACGACGCGAAACTTGTCGCAAGGGGCGGAGATTATTCCAACAGGGCCTTGATTGAACCCACGATAATCGCCGATGATTCATCTGTGGTCTGGGCCTTTGACAGCGTGATAGCGGACCTTACTTTGGGCAATTCCCCCGACGTCGAAATCATGGGATATAACAGCACATTCCAATCTTCGCTTTATCTTTCTGGGTCGACCACGGCAAACATAACCAACTGCGCCGTTCCGTCGATTTCTGTAAGCGGTGATGATTCCGAGGCCTACATCTACCGATGGGTCGTCGCCCAGGTAGATGATGCAGCCGGTTCGCCGGTTGAAAACGCCTTGGTGGAAGTAAGGGAACCCGTCTTCGTGCCCGGAAGCAAGGAGATATGGGACAGCCCAGGCAGCACCGATGCCCAGGGAGAACATCTGTTCAAAGTCCTTTCAGACATCATCTCGTCGGATGGAAATCAGTATGTTGGCAATTACCGCCTCAAAGCAGATTTTACAGACCTGAACCTCACTTTGCATTCGTCGGATTACAAGACCGTTGCTCTGGACCAATATCCTTCCACATCCAACCTTTTCCCGAGCCAATATGCTCGAGTCCTTCTGACGCTAGATGATGTAGCACCGGATTTCGCAGTCACGGGAATGTCGCTTTCCAGCAACGTTACGAACAAGGGTTCGCCCATAACGGTGAATTTCGACCTGGCCAACTGGGGCAACAACAGCGCGGAAAATGTCGAAGTCTCATTGCTTTCCAATGGAAAAGTGGTGGATTCCATCATCCTGCCCATCATAAACGTAAGCGAGGTGAAGAATTTGGACTTCAATTACACTCCTAACACCATAGGAGTGAAGAACATTACGGTATGGGCCGATTATGTAGATGATTTCTTCGAATTCGACGAGGAAAACAACCACAAATACGCTTTGCTTTCGGTAATAAGTCTTGCCGAACTTGAAATCACCGACGACGACATCTCGATAAGTGGAAAACTTACGAGGAACGAGACGATAACCATCACCGCCGACGTGCATAACATCGGCGACCTTTCTTCGGGTTCCTTCGACGTTGCATTCTATTACGATGTCGTGGATGAGGCGAATAGAATAGGACTAAACAAGACCGTATCGAACGTCAAGATTGGCGCCAAGGCGACAGTCCAGACAACATGGAAAGCCACAATGGGCAACCATTCGCTTATTGTGGTGGTTGACGGTGCTTCAGATGATTTCGACGTATGGGAATACGACAACGTGACCAACAATCTTGCTTATTACAACCTGTCCATCAGCGATTTCCCGGACCTCTTCCCATCATCTCCAACTTTCGACGACCCGTCGCCTTCGGATTCCCAGGTCGTAACCGTTTCCGTCGTGGTTTACAACTCGGGTGAAACGGACACGAACTACAAAGACAAGAAGGTCCTTGTGGAATTCTGGGACGGAGAACCGAACCAACCAAATTCCGTGGTCATCGACTCAAAGGTCATCGACAACATCGCGGCCAACGCGAGCACCATTGTGACGGCGGAATGGACGACGACGGTGGAAGAAGGTGCTTTGAGCGAAGACCATTCCATATACGTCATCGTGGACCCCTACGGAGCCATAACGGAGACCGACGAAAACAACAACGTCGCTTTTTCAAATCTGACGGTGAATTTGAGGTCCGACCTTACCCTGGATTCAACGAACATCGATTTCAACCCGACTTCACCCAAGCAAGGAATAGATGACGTGTTGATTACCGCCATAATACACAACCTCGGAGGAACCGATGAAATCAACGTCAACGTGGATTTCTACAACGGCGACCCGGAAAACGGCGGCTCCTGGATTGGGGCGACCAACGTTCCTTTCATCTTGAGCAATTCCAGCACAACAACAAACTTGAATTGGGTTCTCCCACCTGCAGGTTCACACGACATATACGTATGGGTGGATAGGACCGATGTCAAAGATGAATTCGACGAAACCAACAACATCGCTTACAACGTCCTTACCGTTTATTCAACGGATGACCTCATAGTCAACGACGCGAATACGCCCAGGAACATCATCAGTGCGAATTTCGTCCATAACGCCTTTACCTTGGTAGAAGAGAATGGCACCCTCAACATTGTGGACTCGACTTTCGAAGTACTGCAGTCCGTGGACGATGAATACAACATCGTTGTGATGGACAGCGGAACGATAAATGCCGTTGATGCAACCTTTGCCTCGAATCTCCATCTGAACATCTACCTGTATGATGAAGCGACCCTGGACCTTACCGGTTGCACGCTTTCCAGCAACATTCGCATTCTTGCTCAGGACAACGTTACCATCCGACTCGATGATGCTGACGTCATGGGCGAGATGGACATCGTGAACACCATGTCCAAGGTCACCATCTTTGCCAACGATACGCGTTTCACCAACGCCCTGGATGACTTTACGGGGGAAAGCAGAGGTTACTTCACGAATTGTTCGGCACCTTCCATAGAACCGAGCATGCAGGCCAAAGCGTACAATTTCCGTTGGATATTCGTTAAGGTCGTGGACGGAAACGGATGGGCCATGGAGAACGTTGCCATCAACATGACATACTACTTCGACGACGACCCGAACTTCTTCTGGCTCAACCAGACGTTGATGACGGACCAAAACGGCGTCGTCCGTATACAGGCAAGAAGCGACAACCTCACGGCCACCACATCCAAATTCATGGGTCGATACAAATTGAACGCGACCTGGAACGGATCTTACGGCGATGAAGTTGCAGTAACGCTCTCACCTTACTCGGAACCCCTTACGAAAGACTTTAAGCAGGTTACCATTGTCTTTGAAGACGTTTTACCCGACCTGTTCTTCACTGGAGGTTATCTTGACCCTGCGTCCATTCCGAAAAACACCGTTACGACGATATACGCCAATCTAAGCAACGTCGGTGAGGCTTCCGTCCCATCCGTAGACGTAGGCATATACGCGAATGGCGTTCTCATAGATACTCTAACAACCGCTGTCGACAGCTTCGATACCGTCCCTCTCGTGTTCAACTACACCCCAAACACCGTCGGGAACATAAACATCACATTGTGGGCCGACCCGTCCGATTCCATCACGGAATTATGGGAAGGATATTCCGACAATGCCCTGGAACTCACCTTGAACGTGCAAAGCTTTGCCGACCTGGAAACCCTGGGGTCTGACATTTCATTCAGCCCCAACGTTCCCACGGAGAATGGGTCCGTTCAAATATCATCCAAGGTAAGGAACATCGGTGATGCGTCTACCGGCGGATACAACGTCAGTTTCTACTACGATGCGATTCAACCGGCAAACCTCATCGGAACGGTCTTCAAGGGAAATCTCAATCCCGGCGAAACGGGAACCGTACAATACATGTGGGACTTCCAGGACATCACCGTGGGAGGGCATGACATATACGTGGTTGTGGATTCCAGCAATACGACGGTGGAATATGTCGAATGGGCCAACAATTACGGCGTTTCGACGCTTATGATAAAGCAGTACGCCAATCTGGTGATTTCCGACCCGTCGTTCTCCAACGTGAATCCCGATGATTCGGAAACGATAACCATCAACGTAACCGTTTCCAATGAAGGCAACACCACGGCAAACAATGTTGTCGTCCAGGTATGGGACAGCGGCATCGGCATCAACGAAGTGGGAAAAACGATACTATCCTCTTTGGCTCCTGGAGAATCATACGACCTGTCTTACCAATGGACTGCGATGATTTCAGACGGGGTTCTCGACGAGAACCATACGATATTCGCTACTGTTGACCTTTCGGACAACATTGAGGAAGGATTTTACGACAACGACGGAAGCAACGAGAAGTTCAACACGCTCACCGTTACCTTGAGGTCGGACCTGGAGGTTAATAACGGGGACATCGTGTTTGTGAATCCGACCCCTTTCGTTGGGGATGAGGTCCCGATAAACGTCACCATTAATAATTACGGGGGCAGGGACGCAAATGGGTTCTCCCTGGCGTTCTACATCGATGACGTTACTCCGGAAAGCAAGATAGCGGAAGTGTCGGCAACGGTTGCACGCAATTCAACCCAGGTCGTATCCCTTACGGGATGGGAACCGGAAGACCCCGGTGAACTGGAGATAATCGTCTTTGCGGACTCCAACCAGGTCATTGACGAATACGATGAAAGCAACAACGTCGCTGACAGGATTCTGGTCGTCTATGGCAACTACGACATCATCGTCAATAATTCCGTTTCCGAGACCATCACGACGGACTACACCCATACCGGGTACGTCCTCGCCTATGAATCCGGAAGTCTCACCATAAAGGATTCAGCATTCACCCTTCACCAATCCCGGGACAACCAGCGTAACGTCCTTCTCAAGGAATCAGGCACGATGAGACTAGACAATTCAACCATTGAGACCAAGTACAAACTTTCGATCTATCTTTACGAAAGCAGCACCCTGATAATCAGGAACGGCTCGGAACTCTCTGAGAAAATTACCATTTACGCATATGACAATAGCAACATCATTATCACTGAAAGTACGGTAAAGGGCGAGATAACCACTGCAGGTTCCACTCCCAACGTCAATCTCTTTGCCAGGAACGCCACCATTTCCAAGGGAGCATATCTCGGAGGCACTTCAAAGGGAATGGCCGTCAACGTGGCTGCAGCGCATCTTCGCGTGGGCACGACCAAAGATGACAATTACATAGAACACTACAGATACATCCGGGCCCGGGTTTACGATGCCAATGGCATCTTGATTGAAGGAGCAACGGTGGACCTCAGTTATGCAACCACTGAATACCCTGGATTTTCCAATTCAAGCATGACCAACGCCCAAGGCGAAGTGCTGTTCCGAGTGCTTTGTGACAACATTACACGGGGTGGGAACTACTACTTCGGAAATTACAAGGCGAGTGCATCATTCGCAGCGACGCAATCACCCAACAAGGCGGCCAAGGTGGACATGTACTCCGAACCGCTTGTCCAGCAGGAAAAACTCGTCGTATTCAATCTCAACGTACGGCCTGAACTCAATTCATCCATCACCGTGGAACCCGACTGGGTGCTAAAAGAAGGCACGGTTTACGTCAATTTCAGCGTTTATAATACGGGACCCACGTGGGCCAACGACGTTGATGTAAAGGTCGAAGTGCAAGGTGAGAACATCATTCTTTATCCAACAACGCAAATCGACATCGCTCCTGGTGGCACCTGGTCTCATCAGCTCATCTGGAATCCCGACATCGTCGGATTGCACAATGTCACCGTAAGGGTCGATTTCAACGATGAGATTCTTGAGGACGACGAAATGAACAACGATGCATCCGACCAGATAGACATCATCAGCAGGCCGGACTTCGTCATTGAGGGACCCGAAGACATCTGGTTTAGCAACAGTAACCCCACGGATGGGGATGACGTGACCATCTACGCCAGGGTCAAAAACGACGGCGATGAAGCCGCTACCAACGTGGTCGTCTCCTTCTTCAACGGAACGGACAACCTTACTCTCATAGGCGAATACACCATCGCTTCACTTGGTGCAGGGGAATCCACCGGAACGATTCTAAATCCCAACCCACACGTGGACTGGGAAGCGGTTTCAGGCAACCAAACCATTACCGCATATGTCGATTACAATGAAACGGACCCGAACGGTGAATTCGAGGAATACAACGAAGACAACAACGACCAGAATACTACGATATACGTCAAGACCGTGTCTGAACTTTCCGTCACCATTGACCGCTTTGAACCGGCAGAACCCGTGGACGAAGACCAGGTCAGAATCTACATCGACTTCATAAACAGCGGCGAGTCCGATGCCGAGAACGTACGCTTCGAAGTATGGAACGGCGACCCCCTCACCAACGGTTCTTATCTGGGATACAGCACCATAAACATACCGGCCAACGACGTCTCGTCGGGAAGCTTTGTATGGACCGCTGAGGTCGATGGCTTTAGCCAGGACCATACGATATTCGTCTGGGTCAATCCCGAGGAAACCGTTGCTGAAACCGATTACGAAAACAACATGGCAAACGAGACCGTTTCGGTAACTCTGAGGCCCGACCTTTTGATTGAGGACGTCGTATTCGACAATACTTCGCCCGTAGTGGGCGACGTGGTCAACATCAACATTACGGTGATGAATCAGGGAGGCATGAATGTTTCTCAAACCACCATACGGGTATATGACGGCGGAGTACAGATAGGCAACGCAATAATCATGGACGTTGGCTGGAACTCCACGAATTATACTGATTTCGACTGGACCTTCAGCGCTGGTTCACATGACATACTAGTAACGGTGGATCAGATGCCGGAAAAGATTGACGAGTTCGACGAAACAAACAATGAATTCGAAACGAACATCATGGTCTTTGGTCCCGACGACCTGGTGGTGGATGACAACAACAGCCCCATGGTCATTGAGGACATCAATTACATCCAGAACGGCTTTGTCCTCGTGAAGGAATCAGGGCATCTTTCGATAGTCAATTCAGACCTATACATGCTTCAAGATGAGGACAATCACTTCTCCATCGTCGTGATGGAACAGGGAACCCTGGAGTTCATAAACAGCACCGTCTATTCGAACTTCGACATATCCCTGCGTGTCAACGACGACGCTCATCTTTACCTCAACGGTTCGACCGTTGATGGTTCGGTGGACATCATATTCGGGCAAAACGGACAGGGGTACTTCGAGAACGCTGCAATTGAAAGTTACGTGTCGATACCCAAATCCACTTCGGCAATCTACATCGAAGCATACAACACCTCGTTCTCACACGCCATGTCCGAGGTCAAGGGTGCTTCAGAACTGCATTTCACCAACATCGAGATGCCTTCCCTCACGTTGAGCGATTCCTCCGTTGCTTACCTTTATAGGTGGCTCTACGTAGACGTCATTGATGGGAACGATTATCCCCTTAACAACAGCGTGGTACGGGTTTACGATTACGTCACCAATGACCTTTACCAGGAAAAGACGAACAAGGACGACGGGTCCGCTCTATTCCAGCTTCTCACTTCGGTCAAGGAATCCGACAGTGGAACCTTCGTTGGCAAATACAAGGTGAACGCCACCTACACATACGATGGAACTACATATTACTCGGATACCAAGGGCGTCGTCTGCGAACCCTACATCCCACCATACACTCAGATTAATCCGGAGATAACCGTGAAGGTGAAAGACGCTCTACCGGACCTGGACCCGCCCCTTTTGGCATCGTCCAATGACGTTGTAAGGGGACAATGGATATACCTCAACACCACCATCAACAACGAAGGAAGCGCTTGGGCCCTGGGATTCTACGTGGATTTCTACGACCTTACGGACTTCTTGCCCGAAGGCGTTGATTCGACTATCGAAAGGATTGGACCTCTCAATCTGGCACCAGGCGAAGAAATTGACATATCCATAACCTGGACGGCAACCAAGCCCATAGGGACTCACACCTTGGGAATAATGGTTGACCCCGAAGGAACCGTCATTGAAACGGGGTCTGGCGAAGACAACAATTTCAACACCACACAAGTGGAAGTAACGGGCCTTCCCGACTTCCAGATAACGGCAGACAGCATTTCATTCGACAATGGCAATCCCACACAATACGACAGGGTGACCATGTTCATTGAGATAGATAACATAGGCGACATCAACGGAAACGACGTGCCCGTGAGCGTATATGACGGTGGAGGAACCCTCCTTGACCAGACGGTGGTAAATACGATAATGGCAGGCCAGACCAGCAAAATATCCCTTTCATTCGTACCCGAAGACCACGGATACATGGACATTCACGTCGTAATCGACGGAGACAACGCCATACCCGAAATCGTCGAAACCAACAATGATGCATGGACGGAAATTTACGTCAAGACGTTGCCCGAACTGCTCATCGATGAATTCTACATAATCCCGGGTTCTCCGGTAAAAGATGGCGAATCGGTCAAGGTCAACGTGAGAATTAGAAACCAGGGCGAAACGGACGTTGCTTCCGTTTCCGTGTCGATTTACGACGAAGACATGCTTGTCGGCACCATGAATTTCAAGGTGGACGCTGAAAGTGAAAGTTCGGAAAAATACCTCACTTGGAATGCCAACGCCTTTGGCCACACGCACTACAGAACCCTTGAGGCATTCGTTGACCCCTCGGATGAGATTCTTGAAAGCAACGAGAACAACAACGACGAATCCATAGAAGTACAGGTTCTCGACGTAAGGCCCAACCTCGTGCCCCTTGGTCCAGTAACGGCAGTAAGCGATGGCGAGGTCCTTGGCAATCTGACCATGGGCGACCCGGTCACGCTGGAAGTCGAACTGGAGAACGATGGCATCAATCCCGCAGACAACGCATCGATAACGTTCCTTGTGATGGAATACGATGAAAACGACAATGTGACGTACCGCATCATCGGCAATGGAAGTTTCCAGGTGGGGGACAAGAAGTCCGACATACTTTCCCTGGGAAGCCAGCAAGTTCGACTGGCCACGTTGGATTGGACGGTTAATACCGACAATACGGAAAATGTGACGATACTTGCCTCAGCCGATTACTACGAACTCATCAATGAAACCGTTGAAACGGACAACAACCTTACCGCCGATTTCGGACTGGAGATACCCGAACTCTTTGTAAGAATGACCATCCTTACTGAAGACGGAGACATTCTCGAAAAGGTGGAAAAAGGCGGAACGATATTCCTGGAAATCGAAGTGGATGATGACAGAGACATTGCTAGGCCCGGCATGGAGGTCGTCGTCCGAATCACGGACCAGGACGACCAATCCAATGTGCTGTCCGATGATACATACACGACAGATGATAGGGGCGAAATACGCATTTCGATTGATGCTCCAGAAAATCCCGGACAATACACCCTTACCGCTGAAATACTTGGGTCTGACGCTTCTGACAGTGCGGATTTCACCGTCAAGGCAGAACAAACAGCCGGTGGCATTCCCTGGTGGGTCTGGATTGTGGTTGCCCTTGTGGTCATCATTTCAATCCTCGTCGTCGGCTTCATCGTATATCGATACGGGCTTGGAAACCTCGTTCAGTGTAACGAGTGCGGCGAATACATACCCGAAGGTTCCAGCAAATGTCCCAAGTGCGGCACTGAATTCGAAACCGATACGGTAAAATGCAGCGAGTGCCAGGCATGGATACCCGCTACAAGCGACATGTGTCCCGAATGCGGTGCTGAATTCACGTCAAAACCGCTCTCCGAAGAAGATTACGAAGAGAAGATGCGTATTCAGTACGAAGATTTCCTTGACAACTATCGCGAACTTGCCACGGAGGAACTGGGCGAGGACTTCACCGAGGAGGAATTCCAGAAATGGTGGGTCGCGCATCCGGAATTTGTCACCTTCGAGGACTGGCTCGCCACCGTCGAAGAAGAAAAGATGGAGGGTTCGCTCCCCTGTCCCGACTGCGGAACGCTGAACAGCAAGGACGCCGACGTATGCGTCAAGTGCGGCACCGACCTGAGGATGGCCCGGGAACGGATGGAAAAGGAAGAAGGGGAAGACGGAGAAGAACCCCAGGAAAAAGATTCTGAGGAAGAAAAAGAAGCACCGAAACCCCCCTCACGGCCCCCAGGAGAAAAACCGGCTGGGGAAAAGACGGAACCGGGACCGGCACAAGAAGGAGAAAAGGAAGAAGAAAAACCACCAGTCAAACCAAAGAAGGTGGTCCTGAAACCCAAGCCGAAGAAAGTAGTCGCCAAGAAGAAGGTAGTGCGAAAGAAGAAGGACGAGGACGAAAATTAAGCCCGGAACCCCACTTTTCCGGGTTTCTTTCTTTTTTTTTCTTTTTCGATAGGATTATTAACAAGCAATACACCTTCGTGTTAATCGCATATGTCTTTTATCGTCGAGAATGGAACAATTTTTCTTTACTACCTCTTAGGCATAATAATAATCACGAATCCACTGTCAACGGCGTTGATCTTCATCACGCTATCCAAAGATGCTGACGAGAAGGAAAAGAAGGAAACGGCCATCGGGGCAGCTTCAATCTCCACTGCGATTCTAACCCTCTTCGCCCTGGGAGGTCTTCTCATCTTCAAGTTTTTCGGGATAAGCATCGGGGCTTTCCAGATTACGGGAGGCATCGTCCTCATTTCCGTCGGAATGAAATTGCTCAGGGGCGAAGGCAAGGACGTCCATGAAAGCCATTTTGTTGCATCCGAGGTCATGGTGGTCCCACTGGCAATCCCCATGCTTTCAGGAGCCGGCGCAATAACCACGGTAATCGTCTTTGCAAGCGAGGGGGGGTCCGCATTTCAAACGGCACTGCTCGTCCTCGCCGTCGCCTGCAACGGCATCCTTGCATACCTCATTTTGCAGTACAGCGAATTCGTGGAGAAGATGGTAAAGGAAAGGACACAGCGCGTCATCAACAAAATCATGGGACTCATCGTCCTCTCCATGGCCGTTGAATTCATCATCCACGGCATATCGCGGACAGGAATATTTTAGTCC
>CAZPOY010000009.1:0-31760 GCA_964588345.1 uncultured Thermoplasmata archaeon | reverse complement strand
AGGGATATACCTATCAACCAATGAGTCAGCAATCCGAACCGGACGTTGAAAATTTACAGGTTATAGGAATATCAAAAGGAATAGACGGAGAAAATGCATTTAAGAATCTCGTAATAGAGAACGAATATTTACTTGACACAACCTTTAATGAGATTTTTTGCTTGGAATTGTTAACAAAAAAATTTGGAAAAGAGATGATGCACTTCCAACTAAATGACATTAAAAAATCAGAAAAAAATTGTTAATTACAAACAAAGAGTAATTTCCAACCTAAGTCCTCAACCCCTTCCCAACCTTCTCCTCAACGGACTTCACTTTGCCTTCGATCCGTCCCTCGTGGTCTTTGCGGTAGTCGATTTTCATGTAGACACCGATGCGATTGCAGTCTTCTTTCATTCTGTCAAAGCACTGCTTCATGACGCCCATGACCTCGTCGTAGTCGCCTTCCAACGTCGTGGACATGGGACCCAGCTTGTAGGACACGCCGGAAGTGTCGATTATCTTCAGGGACCGAGCCACGTATTTTGATAAACTCTCGCCCTTGTCTAACGGGTACATGCTGAATTGAAGCAAAACGTCCTTGGCCATGTTATCAAAGAAGGGGATTTTCTGCTTACGGAAATAATTAACGGTTCCACTATTGGGATGGCAAAATCCCCATCGACAAGAATAAAAACAAGATGTCCGATTAGTTGACATGGGAGTCGGGCTCACCATCATGGACGATGAGATGGCCCGCCTTCAGCGTTCTGGTACCGCTCTTTGATGTCCTTGTAGGTCTCTTCGGAGACCTCACCTTTTTCGAAACGTTCTCTTAGCATACGCATCTTCTCGTCCTCAACGTTGGGTTCATCACGGGGCACCCCCATTTTCCTGCTTGCAAAATAGAGAACGACCAGAGATACCAGCAGAAGGAATATCAGCGCCCCCCAGATGACGTACTCACGGTAAGCGGGCCCTTCGTCGTCGGAACTTACCGTCGCAGTTCCCAGCAATGTGCCAACCTTGTATCCTTCTTCGTCAAGGGCGAAAACATGGTATTCCACGGTGCCCTCCTTTTCCTGTGCAGGGATGGAACAAATCCAGACGTCACCTTCCAGATGGTCAAAGGGGCGGGTTCCGACGGTGTCGTTGACGTCGCGGTAAATCAGATGCAGTTGGTTAGCCTCCTGGTATCCTGAAGCATTGACGATGATGACTATCTTTTCTCCGGGACCAAAGGTATAGAGCGATTCATCCACAAGGAGGGAAGAGTAAGTGCCAACGTCCCCAGAAGTTAGGTTCACTTCCAGGGTCCATTCCTTCGTGGAATTGCTGTGTTCCCACGAATCCGTGGCGTTCACCATGAGTTCATAGGCCCCCGGCCACTGGGGCTGGAAAACGGCTGAAAAGACCTCGCCGGGGGTCATCGGCCATGTCTGAAATTCCCCGTCGGGATTTTTTACGCAAAGAATCCCGGAAACCGAAGAATGGTCCCTGACCTCCACTTCAACGGAAACGGCATCGAAAGGTGAACATCTTTCGGGCCGGGAAATGACGGCCAATTCGGGCTTTTCCACGTCAAATACGGTGAAGTTGCAGACCGAGAAATGATGAACGCCGGAAGCATCCCGGGACCGAATGACGAATTCGTAAAACCCGGTCTGATTGAAATGCCTTGAAAGATGGTAAAGGTCATCTTCGCCAGGCACCATGGCAAAGGTCCAATTTTCATCCTTGTAAAACAGATCCAAATGCACCGAATCGACCCCTACGTTGTCCGTCACGCAAACGGTTATGTTCACGGGCGCTTCCGGCAGCGGGGTTTCGGGGTTTACTTCCACCGAAAGGAGGATGGGTGGGTCATCGTCAGCCACGGAAATGTTGACGGTTTCCGTCACGAGCCAGTTGCCTGCCTCATCCGTCACTGCGAAATGATAATGAAGGTCATCAAGAAGGTCGGGAACCTCTGTGGTGAAGAGGTAAGTTTCATTTTTTGACATGGTCTCGTTTGCCTTCTCGCCAGCGTACCTGTAGATGACGTGAACGGATGCCACCCCAATGTTGTCATCGACCTGAACGGCCCAGGTAAAGGGGTCTCCCGTGAATGCTTGTTCGTCGGAAAGGTCCGTAAGATTGCTGGGAGAAACGTCGTCGAATACGGATACGTTAGCAACGGGGGTCCTCATCCAATTGCCTTCGTCGTCAACGGATGCCAAGTGATAATGTAGGGGGGCGGTGGAAGACGAAGGGACGGTGGTACTGAAAATGTAAAAGTTGTCGACTTGAGTCAGGGTTTGATTCGCATCGTAACCGGAACCGAACCCGTAGACCAGATGCGCCCGTGCCACGCCGATGTTGTCGTGAATGGTGAAGTTGAATCGGACCGACCGGCCGGTAAAGGCCTCTTCATCCGTCGCATCATCCATGAGAACCGGGGGGTCGTCGTCGCTAACGGCGATGCCCTTTTCCTGGCTTGCAAAAGCGTTCCCCGAAGCGTCTTCCGCCCTTACCCAGTAATGCAGGAGGTCCGTGGATTCCATGGGCACCATTACTGACGCATTGTAAAACCCGCCTGATTCATGCAAGGGCTCAACTACCGGTTCGCCTGACCCGTACCAGTACGTCAGATTCACCTGGGCCAACCCGATGTTGTCAAATACGCGGAAAGAGAGATTGCAAGCATCGCCCGTAGTGGCAAATGCATCCGAATGGTCGCTGAATCCAGAAGGAGAAAGGACGTCAGCCACGGTCACGTCCACCGGGTCTTCTTCCTGAACGTTGTTTGAAGTGTCGCGAACGGTAATCCGGTAATGCAGTTCCTGGGTGGAATTAACGGGAACGGGGACTGAATGCGTGTGGGGACCAGCCCCCGAAAAATTGACCGTGGTTACATCGTCCGTTCCAAACCAGTACTCCAGGGTCACGCCAGCCACTTCTACATTGTCCGCTAGGGTGAAATCGAAATAAAAGGGGGCCCCCGTCTCTGCCAAGGCATCGGTATCATCCGACAGGCACTCGGGTCCATCGTTATCCACGATTTCCCGTGAAAGAACCCCCGACTTCAACCATTCACCGTCTAAGAAAAGGACATACCGATGGTTCAGCACGCCCAGCTGATGAGCCACGGTTATGTTGTTACGGAGGGGAAAATCTCCGCCCAGACTTACATTTTCAACGGGTTGTGCATCGTACCAGTATTCAAGGAATGCTTCCTCTGGAGAAATGGAACCCATTAGTTCAAACGTAAAAGCATCGCCGGTTCCCGCATATGCCGTGGAATTGTCCATGAAAACGGGGACTTCGACGACATCCGCAACGTACCACGTTCCCACGGCATCCACGGCGGACATCTTGTAAAATAAATTTTTCAGGGGTGAATTTTGAAGTGTGATGGATTGTGTGAAGGGGCCCGTGCCTTCCAATGTCACGTTGGTGACCTCTTCTCCCTGGTACCCGTATTCGGCGTAGAACCCGGTCATCTCGATGTATTCATAGGGGTCTCCTCTGAAGGTGAAATTCTCTCCTGCAAAACCCCCTGGGACCGTCCCGTCGGAAAAAAGAACGGGGGCTTCGTTGCCAAGATATGCTCCCCCGGTCCATCTTGCCCCTACGATGTTCCCGTCGAAACCGTTGCCCGACGAATCAAAGGCCGTATTAATATCAGGCTGGTCGAAATCCCAGAAACCTACGACCCCTGGAAGATTGGAAAAATTGAGATTTGCGTGCTGCTGGACCACCGAAGCGTTGAGGGCCTCCGAATACACCCCGACGTTGTCGATTCTGCCCTTGAATTTCTTGATACCGTCGAACGACCCGACGATGAGGGGGCGGTCTCCCGTGGCTATCTGATTGGTATTGGTCTTGTTGGCTAGAATCTCCCCATCAAGGTAGATATGCATCATCTGGTCCGTTTCCGAATACGTTGCGGCAACGTGGTGCCATTCTCCATTGATGTTGCCTATCTGAGCGGTCAGGACCGTAGTTGGGTTTGGTTGAAACATAACTTCCCCATTATTAATGAACAAGACCCAAACGCCTTGCGTTGAATCCCATCTCCCAACGATGCCTTGATGTCCCCCCAAGGAATCTTCCGTGCATATCCACGCTTCCAGGGTGATGGCTTCATCCACGTCAAAAGCGGGGTCGTCACCCAATTCGACCTGGTCATCGGACCCATCGAAATATAGTGAATATGTCTCCGTAGAACTGTTGATTGACGACCCCTGGACCGCTTGGCCTGCTGCTGATAAGCCTGTCAATCCCAATAGCGGCACTGAAATGAAACATGCGAACATGAAAATCGTAAGCACGCATGATGCGGAATACCGCAAGGTCGTTTGCAAACCAACATCGCCCATAAGGGTACAAGATTTTTTTCATTTATTAGATTTGCCTTTTTTCAGTTCTTCGAGATATTCCTTTACGGTGATTTCGCCTTTCATCAGCTTTCTGCCAAGTTCCTCGGCATGGAACCAGCAACACCCTCTTCTCTTTTTCCGATTGCAAAGGGGCATGAACAAAAACGGTGAAACATTCCTCAGCTTCTCCAGGGTGCCTTCCTGGTCCGTTGCGGTTGCATTGGCGGACCCGTTTCCTTCTTCTTTTACTAAACCTTCAGCCAAAAACCACTCATAAACATCTTCTTGATGTCCTCTTTCTGTTAAATAGGCCTCGATGTTCTCTCCTTCGACTCGGGTGTAAGAAACCGTGGAGTTGTTCCCCGAGGCGGTTGCGTCGACGATGAGAAAAGCATCAACACTTCCTTGGGGGGGAACCACCTCGGAGCCCACGCCAAAGGCATTCCACGAAATGCCGACGAGCAAAAAAATCAACGCGCCAACAAGAATTCGGACCGGAACACCTTTCACCACGGTTTCACACCGAAATGTACAATAGCATAATAGTATAATTAACTTTTCATCAATTTTTACCGTTATTCATTCAAAATATTTTTTGCATTTCACAAAAAACTTTTTGAAGTAGAAGATTTATTCGGAGTTCATGGAAGAATCGCATCTTGCCCTTCTAAAATCCCTCTCTTCCGCCAAAAGGCAGAGGATTCTGGACCTATTGGCAAACGGCATGGGGCATCCCGAGGACCTGGCTGGAGCATTAAAATTGACCAGACAGGCGGTGGACCATCAACTTGACCTCCTCCGGCGGTCGGGAATTGTCCAAAAGAGTGCCTTCATCTCCGAAAAGGGCCGGCCCAAGGTCATTTACCACGTAAGGCCCGGAGCGGAAAAATACCTTAAGGACCTCGTTCAACTCTCCCAAGCGTTCCTATCAAGGATGAAAGGGGAGTACGACTTCAGGTTGAGAGAGCTGGACGAAAAACTGATAACGGGTCAGATGTCCGAAGGCACATACAAAAAGGAGATGAAGGCCTTGAAGAGAGAGCACGACATAATAGTTCAAAATCATGAAAGGTGATGAGATGAAAAGATACTGCAAGCGATGCATGAAGGTCGTGGAAGGGAAGGTGATATGCCCCCACTGCAGGGCCATGACGGGGGTTCTTCCCGAGATAAACCGTGAATTGACGTACGTGGAACACGAACCCCCCACGGCCGAAAGGATGTTGGCGAGAAAGAAGGGGCTGGACCCGTCGGCCCTGAAGGTGGAGTTGCAACGGGGGGCTTTCATTGATGAATTGAATAAGGTCAAGCTAAACCTGGAAAGAGAACTTTACTACTGCTCGAATTGCCGTTTCTTCGTAGAAGGAGGATGCCTGCAAAAGCGCCAGAAGGTCCGTTACACGGGCATCTGTAGGGACTATCTACCCCGGGACGACTAAGTCGCATGGCGTCAATACTTGAACATTTCTTCGCAAACGGTGCATTTGTACACTATCTGAACCTGGGCTCCCATCTCCCCCTGCCTAACTTCGTTGTGCAATACGGGAAGAAGATAACCCTTTTCGCAGTACGGGCAAGGTGCAATGCCGGTGCTTTTTCTTGTCATGGAAGGGCATTCCCTACGGTTTATTTAACTTTTCAACCCGAACCATAATTTACCGTCGTGCAGGCCTACATGCATGGTTATCCCTTTTATAGCAACAAAATTAATTTCACATTGGTGGCGAAAATGAAAGAAAAAAAAAGCCGCGAAAGAAAATCCCGAGTCGTCTGGGAAAAAAGGTCCAGGAACATCTACCAGATGGTCCTCCTCGTCATTTCCACCGACAAACTTCCCTCGGAGGAAGACCTCAGCAGGAACCCTCTCCTAAGGGACAGAAAGGCCCGAAAGTTGGTGGACATCTACCGGGGTCGTTTGCTGTGAATCACAGGTCGTAAATCTCTCCGTATTTACCATTAAGATAGTCCATGTAAGGCCGGATGTTCAGGGGCTCTCCGGTGACTTTCTCAATCAATTCGTCCGCCGTGTACATCGAACTGGGCTGGTGCACGTTTTTCCTAAGCCAACCCAATAACCGGGAAAACTCGCCCTTGCCAATGCCGCTTTCAATGGCCGGGTCGTCCTTAATGGCTGCTTCAAACAACTGCGAAGCCATGATGTTCCCCAGGGTGTAGCACTGGAACTGTCCGCCGATGACGGAATGGAACCAGTGGATGTCCTGCATGCAGCCCATGGCGTCTCCGGGAGGACGCAACCCCAGGTCTTTTTCGTATCGGTGGTTCCAAGCTTCTGGCAGTTCTTCCACGGAGAGGTTGCCTTCCAGCATGGAAAGTTCCAGGTCGAACCGGATCATTACGTGCAGGTTGTACGTCACCTCGTCGGCGTCGGTCCTGACCAGTCCGGGTTCCACCTTGTTGATGGCCTTGTAAAAATCGTCCAGGGAAACGCCGTCGAACTTGCCTGGAAAGTGCTTCTTCAATTCCGGATAATAGTGGTCCCAGAACGGCCGGCTCCTCCCCACGAGATTCTCCCACATCCGGGACTGGCTTTCGTGAATGCCAAAACTCGCCATGCCACCCAAGGGGGTATCCTTCCATTCCCTGTTTAGCCCCTGCTCGTACATGGCGTGCCCCGCTTCATGGAGCGAACCGAAAAGGGCTTCTCCCAGGAAGTTTTGATTGACCCGGGTCGTTATTCTCACGTCGTCAAGGTCCAGGGGTATCGTAAAGGGGTGTGGGCTCTGGTCCTGCCTCCCCCTGGTGAAATCGTATCCGAAATCCCGGATAATCTTCTCTCCGAATGCAATCTGCTTGTCTGCAGGAAAATCCTGATGAAGGCAGGAATCATCCACCTGTTGGGACTGAGATATCTTCTTTACCAAGGGGACGAGTTCGTTTCGCAAATTCTCGAATATCTCTTTTATCTTCTGGGCCTTCATCCCGTAATCCATTACGTCGATGAGTGGGTCCGCAATGTGGTCGTATCCGGGGAAGTAATTGGCGTATTCCTTGCTCAATTCCAGGGTTTTTTCAAGATGCGGCTTCACGATGCTGAAATCGTCCTCCTTCCGGGCCCGGACCCAGTGATTGTTCGTGACGCTGGAATGGTTCGACCGTCTTTGGGAATATTCGGGAGGGACCTTCGCCGCCTTTTCATAAAAGATTCTACAAGACCTCACAAGCCCCCGCTCGTAAGAATCGTAATCCATCTCCTTGACTTTCTCTTCGAGTTCGTCCAGCAATTCACCTATCTTGGGGTCGATGCCCATTTCGTGGTTCATTTTGGACAGCATTCCCAGACACCGCCCCCTCTTGTCTCCACCTTCGGGGGGCATGTTGACCGACTGGTCCCAGTACATCAAGGCCGATGCATGGCTCATGATGGATATTTCGCGATAGATGCCTGCCAGTTCTTCGATTTTTTCTTGCATGAGAGCAAACTCCAAGGGACATGAAAAGGTTAATCGGATTTTAACCCACCGTTCAAAAAACTTAAGCCGAGACGAATCATGTACAACGCTATGTACTCAGGAGAACTCAAGGTCAACGGCAAGACCGTCCCGCTCAATGAACAGATGAAAAAAACCCTTTTCAATACCCTGGAGGGCTTCTCCCGCTCCCTCAGGGGCGTCGAAGGCGACATCCAACGTTTGGAAATCGTGATGAAAAAGGAATGAGCACCCTATGAGAGACCAAAAAGCCGTGCGACCCCTTCCGCTAAATTTCTTTCCCCAGTGGCGAAAGAAGGTATGCCTTCGGGAACGTGCTCTCCGCCTTCCCGGTAAACAACGGCGTCGGGTTTTTCCCCCGAGCATCGGACTTTAAGGGTTTCATCAAGTTCCTTCCCGTGGGCCACTACTGCCAGAACAAAGCCCTTAACAGTTCCTCCTTCAAAAACGGCAACATCAACCTCCCGAATGGCTCCTGCAACCTCTTTCTCGCTCCTACTTTCAAGTAATTGGCCCCTAACCTCGAACGTTCCGTTTTGCCCGGCAATAAAAACCCGGTGAGCCCCTGCCTTTGCGTAACGCCAGGTATCGGTACCCTCCTCTTCTAAATGGACCCTGTGATCCTTGATTGCTACGACGCTCTTTCCCTTTGCGACAAGAAAAGAAACAAGGCGTTCGCCCACGGAGGTCTTTCCACTGTCTTTCAATCCGACTATGGTGATTTGCACGAAAATCGGATGGTAACTGCAGGAATAAACCTTTTCGCCCCTTTTCAACGACATCTTTTAAAAATATGACCGTGATGACCGTAAATGATGATTACGAAAATGGGTCCGGAAGACAAACAAAAGCTAATTGACGCAAAGGTGGGCATAGCCGGTGCCGGAGGCCTTGGGTCCAACTGCGCCATGTTCTTGGCCAGGGCCGGAGTGGGCCATCTGGTCATCCTCGATTTTGACCGGGTCGAAGAACCAAACCTCAACCGCCAGCATTTTTCCCTGGACCAGGTTGGGGAACTCAAGACCGAAGCCCTCAAGGCGAACATTGAGGAAGCCATATCTGGATGCAAGGTTGAGGTCATCAATGAGAAATACGTACCGGGTGACGCCAAACGTTTTTTCGGCCATTGCCAGGTAATCGTTGAGGCCTTCGACGCTGCGGAAACCAAGGCCTCGCTGATTCAGGACGCATTGTCGAACATCCCTGAAATCCGGGTCGTATCCGGGTCGGGCATCGCAGGCATCGGCGGGAACAATCTCTTGCAGACGAAGCAGAAAGGGCGCCTTTTCATGGTGGGGGATGGCAAGACCCAAGCAAAAGAGACCGTTCCCCTGCTGGCACCCCGAGTTGCCGCAGTGGCGGCGATGCAGGCAAACGCCGTCCTATCCATATTGCTGGAAGACCCAGAGGTGGTCGATTGAAGGTCAACGAAGAGGAATTCACACATGAAGAGGGGATGACCGTGGAAGATATGCTAAAAAAGCGGGACCCCAAGATGCCCATCGTCGTGGTAAGGGTCAATGGAGAATACATTTCGAAAATGGAATGGGACCGGGTGCTGAAAGACGACGACGACGTAACGGTCATACCCGTCATTGCAGGCGGTTAGGTGCGATATGCTAATTGAAACCATTCGGAAAAATCCTTTTATGCCAAGTTGAAATACGGGTTCATATCGCCCAAGGTGATGACATGACATTGGCTAAGTACGAATACGAAGCATCCGAAATAGAACAAGGATACAACCGCCGCACTCTTCACATCGACATTGGCAAGAAGACCTTTTCAGAAAAAGCGGTGAACGAAAAGATGAAGGAGACATTCGTGGGAGGCAAGGGGTTTGACCTCTGGCTCCTTTGGAATTCCATACCACAAAAGACGAAATGGAACGACCCCGAGAACGAGGTCGTCATCTCCAGCGGGCCCCTTGGCGGAACCCCCATGTACCCCGGGTCAGGCAAATCCATCGTCGTTTCCATATCACCAACCACCGGAAGCGTCATCGACTCCAACGTAGGTGGATATTTCGGTCCGTACCTGAAATACAGCGGCTTTGATGCCATGGAGATACAGGGCAAATCCGAAAAGCCCGTGGTCATCATCATCGACGGAGATGAAAACACCATCGAAATCGTGGACGGGGCGGACCTGCCTGAAAACTCCTACGAAAGGACGCAGGTTCTTACGAAAAAATACGGCGGAGACAATCCCAGGAGCATATCCGTCGTCACTGCTGGACCCGGTGCCAAGAACACTTGGTGGGGTTGCCTTAATTTCTCCTGGTACGACGCTCCCCGGAAAGTGGCTCGATACAAGCAGGCCGGAAGGGGCGGCATCGGTACGGTGTTCATGGACAAGAACATAGCCGCCATCGTGGCCAAGGTTTCCAAGCCCATGCGATTGGAAAACAACGCTCCGGCGGAACCGGAAAAGGTGAAAGAAGCGGGAAAATACCATTCCAAGGAGATAAGAACCCTGGACCCGAAGCAGAACGAGATGAGGCGGGTGGGAACGACGCACATCGTGGACATCATGAACGATTATGACCTGCTCCCAACAAAAAATTACAAGTTCGGCAGCCACAAGGACGCGGAAAATATTGGAAGGGAAGCGTACCGGGCCCGATTTGACAAGGGCTTTGACGGTTGCTGGGTCGGATGCACGGTTGCGTGCTCCCACTGCATAAAGAATCACGAAGTGAAAACGGGTCCCATGAAAGGCGAGAAGGTCTGGGTCGACGGCCCCGAATACGAAACCATCGCGGGCATGGGCTCCAATCTCGGCATTTTCGATGCCGACTGGATCGCCGAGGGGAACTTCTACTGCGACGCATACGGACTGGACACGATATCCGTGGGAACGGGCATCGCTTTTGTCATGGAATGCTACGAGAACGGGCTCATCACCAAGGAGCACACCGGAGGGCTGGAACTCAACTTCGGCAACAAGGAAGCAGTCATGGAACTCATCCATCAGATGGCCCGGGGCGAGGGCTTTGGCGTCATCGTGGGCAAGGGCATCCGCTACATGAAAGGATACTTCGCCGAGCATTTTGGAGCCGACGAGACCTTCATGCAGGACATCGGCATGGAATCCAAGGGATTGGAGTTCTCCGAATACATTACAAAAGAGTCCCTGGCTCAGCAGGGCGGATACGGACTTGCCCTCAAAGGCCCTCAGCACGACGAGGCCTGGCTCATCTTTTTGGACATGGTTCACGGTTATCTCCCCTCCTTCGAGGACAAGGCCGAAGCCCTTCATTGGTTCCCCATGTGGAGGACCTGGTTCGGACTAAACGGCCTTTGCAAGCTTCCGTGGAACGACATCGTTCCAGAGGACAACAGTGAAACCGAAGAACCGGCCAAGGTCATGAAGCATGTGAAATCCTACGCCAAATACTTCTCGGGCATAACCGGAAGGAACGTAGGTCCCGACGACCTCATCAAGATGTCCGAGGGTGTCTACAACTTCCAAAGGATATTCAACCTGAGGCAAGGGTATGGCACCCGGGAGCACGATTCGATACCTTACAGAGCCGTAGGTCCCGTGACCGTCGAGGAGTACGAATCCCGGTGGGAACGCTACGACGAGCAACTCAAGGAGCTCCACGACTACGACCCCGAAGGCAAAACGACCCAGGAGAAACTTGACTACCTGAGAAAGGTCCGTGAGGAAAAATACGAAACCCTCACAGATGCGGTGTACAAGAGGCGGGGGTGGACCGGAAACGGCATCCCGACCATTGCAAAGGTCAAGGAACTGGGCATCGATTTCCCCGAGGTCATCGAACTGATAACGCCCCACCAAGAATGAACCGATGACGGAAAATCTTGAGTTCAAGGTCAAGGGCTGGTTGGAAAGGGACGGCAGGTTCGTGGCAGGGGAAGGCCGGGTCAAGCTTCTTCATCTCATAGAGGAAACGGGTTCCATAAGCGAAGCCGCAAAAAGGATGGAGATGTCCTATCGGCACGCCTGGGGCATCATCAAGAACATGGAGGAGGCCTTGGGGGACAACCTCGTAATATCCCATCGAGGAGGGCGTGAGGGGGGCAAAACGGAACTCACCTCCGAAGCCAGGGGTCTGCTGGAAAAATACGGTAGCGAGATGGAACGGTTGGAAAAAACGGTGCGTTGAAAACGTTTTCTGCAAGGGAACAAAGGCAATGCCCTCGGATGCCATTCCGGTTTTGGTGGGGTTAGCGATACCCGTATATCTCCTTCTTCTTGGAGAATATCGACGAAAGGTCGTATTTTTCTATCTCCTGCTGAAACCGTTCCTGAAGCTCTTCCTTCTTCTTGGTAAGCTCCCCTACCTTGGCTTTTTCGTCCTCTAGGTCTTCTTCCAGGTTGTTTATGTCCTTGATGAGGGACTGGCTCACCTTGATGCCGTTGAGCGAAAGAATGCCCAGGGTATTGTTCATGACGCCCAGTTCGGCCATCATGATTTCTCTTGGCGTGGCCGTGAAAACCCTCTTGTTCAATTTGATGATGTATTCGCGGTGGGTCTTGATGGCGGAAAGTGCGTTCTCGACCCGCTTGGTCGTGTTCAGGAGATATTCTTCGTTGGAGTCGGTCTTGTCTAATAGCTCCCTGATGACAGTCTTTTCCCCTTTGCGGTTCCGTGACACGACCTGGAGTATCTGGCGCAGCTCCTTTTCCCTCTTTATCCGGGTCTCGAGCTTGTTGGAAATGCTCCTGTTCTCCTTTTTAAGGTCCCTGACCTGCTCCTTCATCTGCTTGTGTTCGTATTCCAGGTTGTCAATTCTATCCTGCAATTTCCTAAGCTCCTTGTCGGTTGCCATCGATAACCAATCCCTTTCACCGGATAATAAGATTTTCCATGACCTTTCCTGTGACGTGCATCTCTGGGGCAAATATCGCGTCTTATGCAGGTTTGGCCCTGGCAAAATCACGTGAAACAAGAGCCGATGCAGCAAGAGAATCGCGAGTGAAAACCCCAATTATTTATTCTTTCAGGGTCATCATCGTTCATGGTCGTTTCGTGGTTTCTCGGTCTAAGTCCCGTGCTCCAGGCATTGATGGCCACGCTCTTCACGTGGTTTCTCACCGCCTTGGGGGCGAGCTTCGTCTTCTTTTTCGTCAGCATCAATCAGAAGGCGATGGACGGACTGCTGGGATTTGCGGCAGGCGTGATGATTGCTGCGAGTTTCTGGTCCCTTCTTGCCCCTGCCATCGAGATGTCAGAAGGGCTTGCCGTTCCGGTTTGGTTTCCGGCGGTTACGGGGTTCCTTGGCGGAGGTGCATTCTTGTGGCTCGTTGACAAGATTCTCCCCCATCTTCATCTCGGCATGCCCGTCACCGAAGCGGAAGGGATTCCCACGAACCTGAAAAGAAGCGTACTTCTGATACTGGCAATAACGCTCCACAACATCCCCGAGGGGCTTGCCGTAGGCGTGGCGTTTGGCGCCGTGGCATCAGGCATTCCATCGGCAACCTTGGCTGGAGCAATAGCTTTGGCACTTGGCATCGGCATCCAGAATTTTCCCGAGGGCATGGCCGTATCCTTTCCTTTGAGAAGGGAGGGGTTTGGCCGGTTTAAGAGCTTCTGGTACGGACAACTCTCGGGCATGGTGGAACCCGTGGCCGGGGTCATAGGTGCAGCGGCAGTCATCATCATGAGGCCCATTCTTCCCTACGCTCTCGCCTTTGCCGCCGGAGCCATGATTTTCGTCGTGGTGGAGGAACTCATACCCGAATCCCAGTTAAGCGGTGATACGGACCTGGCCACCGTGGGCGCGATGTTCGGTTTTGCCGTAATGATGCTTTTGGACGTGGGCCTGGGATAATCCAACGCAGGAAAATATAGAATAAAATTCAAAATATATAGATTATTTAGGTTATATGCTAGAATATATTATATCAAGATTAACCATATATCTTTTGAGCGTTTGGTTAAGTTTGGTGAAACAATAATGCAAGAAGGAAAAATGCGGATAACATCCGTATTTGCAGTAATCGGGCTTGTCGCCATCGTAATGGCTTCGGGCTTGCTCGCTGGATGCTTAGACGGTGGAGACGACACCGTTACGCTAACAATCGCAGGATCGACAACCGTTCTGCCCGTTGCTCAGCAGTGCGCAGATGCCTACATGGATGAGAATTCCGAATGGGACATCCAGGTATCCGGAGGTGGGTCAAGTGTTGGAGTACGGTCCGCAGCAGAAGGAACGGCTGACATAGGAATGGCAAGCAGGGAAGTTAAGAGTTCAGAAATGGATGAATGGCCGGACCTTGTCCCCACAGCGGTTGCCAAGGACGGAATTGCCGTCATCGTGAACACGGGAAACCCGGTAACGGGTCTCACGCTTGCTCAGATAAAAGACATATACACGGGTGCCGTGACGAACTGGAACGAAGTCGGCGGAGACAACATGGAAATAGTCGTCATCGGCAGGGACAGCAACTCGGGAACCAGGGCAACTTTTGAAGAACTCGCCCTTGATGACGCAGAAGTCACTTCTGCCATGCTGGAAAAGAACTCCAACGGTGCTGTGAAGCAGACGGTCATCGATACGCCTGGAGCCATCGGTTACGTGGGACTCGGATACGTTGATTCAGACGTCACCGGACTTGAAGTGGACGGTGTGGTAGTTAATGAAGCCAACGTAGTCAACGGAGATTATCCCATTTCAAGAAGCCTATACGTCATAACCGACGGAGAACCTACGGGCAACGCCAAGGAATTCATCGACTTCATGCTGAGTTCCGAAGGTCAGGACATCGTGGAAGAAGAAGGTTTCATCCGGCTTGGTTAAGCCGGATTTTTCTTTTTTTGAGGGTCGCATTTGAAGCAGAAAGAATGGTCAGAACCAGTCAATCCACATGCCCACGGGTACAAAGCCCAGAAGGCCAAGGACTTCATAGTCCGAACCATCTTGTTCATCTGCGCCATATTCTCCGTGATAACCGTTTTCTTCATCATCTATTTTCTTTTCCAGAATGCTTATGAAGTATTCGATTACGTTTCTCTGAAAGATTTTATCCTTGGCGACCGGTGGAACCCAACGGCGGCGGACCCGAAACTGGGTGCATACAACCTCATTATGGGTTCCATTCTCGTCACAGCAGGGTCGATGATAATCGCCATACCCCTTTCCATCGGATGTGCCATCTACATCTCTCAATACGCACATCCGAAAATCAAGGACGGGCTCAAGCTCACGATTGAAATTCTTTCGGGCATCCCGTCAGTGGTATACGGTTTCTTCGGACTCATCGTTCTTACCAAATGGATCAGGGTCACATGGGACAAACCGACGGGAGAAACCCTTCTGGCCGGGTCCATAATTCTGGGCATCATGGCATTGCCCACGATAATCACCGTTGCCGAAGACGCCATCAGTTCAGTTGGAAGGGACATCAACGAAGCATCTTTGGCTCTTGGTGCTACGAAGTGGCAGACGATCAGCAAGGTAATCGTACCCGCCGCCTTGTCCGGCATCACGGCTGCCATAATTCTTGGCATCGGACGAGCCGTGGGAGAAACCATGGCCGTGTTGATGGTTACGGGCAACGCAGACCAGCTTCCAGAACCCTTGTCGGATGTCTTTACCCCGGTAAAAACCATGACGGGAACGCTGGGCATTGAGATGGGCGAAGTACCATATGGGAGCGAGCATTTCCACGCACTTTTCGCCCTTGCCATCGTCCTTTTCCTTTTCGTCCTGGGCATAAACCTGATTGCCCGTTACATCCTTGCTAAAATTAGCCAGAAGCACCTGGGTACGGAGAAGAAAATGATACTGGGCATCAAAACGCCTCCTCTCGTAAAGCGGGGTTTCCGATATGTCGCTTTTTCCATTCCACTGGCAATATTTGGCTGGCTTCTCCTGTCCTGGTTCGGATTTCTGTCAGCATCGGCCGTAATGCTTGGTTGTTTTGCCGTATATTTCATGGTCAAAAAGGCAAGGGTGGAAATTCAGGAGTACGTCGCACAGGGCGTTTTGATTGTAACCGTCCTGACCGTCGTCGCCGCCCTGGGAATACTGCTATATGACATCATTTCCAAAGGTCTTCCCATCATGTCATGGGAGTTCATATCTGATGTTCCAAGAGACCTGGGACGGGAGGGGGGCATATATCCCGCCATCGTCGGAACGTTCCTGCTGGTTTTGGGCGCCATAGCAATATCCCTGCCCATTGGCGTGGGTGCGGGCATCTACCTGAACGAATACGCCAAGGAGGGCTGGATAGTCAAGATAGTCCGGGCGGGAATCGACAACCTCAACGGAACTCCGTCCATTGTATTCGGACTTTTCGGCTTCGCGTTCTTCGTGATTTACATGGATTTCGGTGTGTCGCTGATTTCAGGGCAACTCACCCTCGGATTGATGGTTCTACCGACCATCATTAGAACAACCGAGGAAGCATTGAAGAGCGTTCCCATGAGCGTTCGAGAGGGAAGCCTTGCTCTTGGTTCCACCAAGTGGCAGACCATATGGCGAGTTGTTCTCCCACCGGCTTTTCCTGGGGTAATCACCGGAACGATACTCAGCATTGGCAGGGCTGCCGGAGAGACGGCCCCGATAATGTTCGTGGCATGCACCTTCATGTCAAGGCATCTGCCTTCCAGCATGTACGACAGGGTAATGGCCCTTCCTTATATGATCTACATCATGGCAACCGAAGTTCCCGGAGGCATAGAAAGGGGCTATGGCGTTGCACTGGTCCTACTGATTTTGGTGGTAATCATGTACGGCACGGCGGCGATAATACTCAACAGGTTCAGAAAAAAGGTCAAGTGGTAACATGGCTGAAGAAATATCAATGGAAGCAAAAGGCATCAACCTCTGGTACGGGGACAAGCAGGCCCTAAAAGACATCAACATGGTCTATTACAAGAACAAGGTAACGGCCCTGATAGGCCCTTCCGGATGCGGGAAATCTACGCTCATACGCACGTTCAATCGGATGAACGACATAATCGATTCGTGCAGAATCGAAGGCGAGGTCTTTTTCGAAGGCCAAAACATCTATTCAAAGAAGGTCAACATAATGGACATCCGGACCCGCATCGGCATGATTTTCCAAAAGCCCAACCCCTTCCCCAAGTCGATATTTGAGAACATCGCATACGGTCCCAGGATTCACGGCATTACGAAAAGGAAGAGACTTGAAGAAATCGTCGAGAAGAGTCTGAAGCAGGCGGCTTTGTGGGACGAAGTGAACGACCGATTGGAAGATTCGGCCATGGGCTTGTCTGGAGGCCAGCAACAGCGTCTATGCATCGCAAGGGCCCTCGCCGTAGGCCCTGATGTCATCCTCATGGATGAACCCACCTCCGCCTTGGACCCCATGGCAACGTCCAAAATAGAGGACCTGATGAATGAACTCAAGGAGAATTACACCGTCATCATCGTTACGCACAACATGCAGCAAGCGGCGCGCATAAGCGATTACACCGGATTCATGTACATCGGGGAACTGGTAGAGGTGGGCAAGACGAAGCACATCTTTGAAAATCCCGATGAAGAACTCACGGAAAAATACATTACCGGCCGCTTTGGATAGGTGGATCAAATGGAAAAATTTCACGAACAGATGGAAGAACTCAAAATAATGGTCAGAGAGATGGGGGATTTGGCGATATCGATGCTGAAAGATTCCCTTGAGGCATTGGAAAATCTTGACATCGACAAGGCCGAATCCGTAATTTCAAAGAAGGACCTTCTTAACGAATACGACGAGAAAGTCGAGAAAAAAGCCCTTCGGATTCTTACGCTTTATCAGCCGGTGGCCAAGGACATGAGAACCATCGGCGCCATACTCAAGTTCGACACATATTTGGCCCGCATTGGCAGATACGGATACGACATCGCCCGGGTTACCAAGGAACTTTGCTGTCAGCCACACATCGGGAAGCTTGTGAGCATACCTCACATGGGTGACCTTGTGATATGCATGATAAATGACGCTTTGACGGCATTTGAAAAACGGGATATTTCCTTCATCGAAAACTTTTCGGAAAGGGACGACAAGGTGGATTCGCTCAGGCACTCGATTTTCAGGGAGTCCGTTTCTTACATGATAGAGGACAACAAGTCGATATCCCGGTGCGCCCACTACATAATGATTGCAAGATATCTGGAAAGATGCGCGGACCACGCATGTAAGATAGCGGAGAAGACTTATTACGTCGTCACGGGCGAGAGAAAGGACATCGGATAACACATGAAACGGGGGAACATGACGCAGAATCCTAGAAATGGAAGGGAAAGGGTGCTTTTCATCTGCACCCACAACTCCGCCCGGTCACAGATGGCCGAAGCCCTCCTCAGGAAAATGGCCGGAGACCGTTTTTTCGCCGCCAGCGCCGGAACCGAAATGGGCCGACTGAATCCCTACGTTCTCAAAGCCCTTGAAGAAGAGGGTATCGACACTTCCGACCTTAAATCGAAAAAGCTCGACGTCTACTTGAACGACGATTGGGACAGAGTCGTCACCGTTTGCGACGATGCAAAGGAAGCTTGTCCTTTTTTCCCGGGTGGCAAGGAAAAGGTCCACAAATCCTTCCCCGACCCCTGGTCTTTCCAGGGCATCCAAGAGGAGAAGATGGAAGCGGTCAGGAAGTTGAGAGAGGAGATGAAGGAATGGCTCATGGAAGAATTTTTAGCATGAAGCACCCTTGCGAGTTTTTGCAGAAAATTTTAATGAAACGTTCTCGACCGCAAACATTCATTCATAGCCAGTAGGCCAGGATGAAATATGCACCGAAAACCATCAGCAGAAGTCCGAAGAAGCCGAATATCCAAATGCGCACCGTTTCGTTCCAGAGTTTTTTCGACGTATTGACAATATATGATACGAGGTAATCCCATGCAAAATCACACGATTCGTGAACGACCACGAAGAGTACTATGCCCAATGCTCCGTAGGTGAGTGACCTTTCGATGAGAAGCGCTCCCACGGTGGCCCACCAGATGATGAAATAGGGGTTGGTGGCCGTGGTTATCATGCCAGCGACCACGGCGTTCTTTGCAACGGACCTTTTGGCAACTTCCTCATGCCTCCTGTGGATGAACATCGAAGCACCCATGTACACGAGAAAACCGCCGCCAAGTACCCCTACGAAAAGTTCCACGAGGTTGTGGGTAAAAACATACGCAAATCCCAAACCTATGATGATTATCAGTGGCACCTCCACGATTAGGTGGCCAAGGGCGACCAGCGCTCCCGCGTGCTTGCTTTCGGCTCCTTTGACAACGGCAGCAGTGAACACGGGTCCGGGCATTAGCACACCTGAAAGTGAAATGAGTCCAACTACCAGTAGGAAATAGGGCAACTCCATACACGGAAATTTGAACGTGGTAAATAAGATGTTCTCCTTAAAAAAAAGAAGTTGAACCAGGGCAGAGGGGGGTGGTTGGTGAGGAGGTGGGGGATGAGGCAGAAAAAAGCTTCCCTGGCTCAGTTTCTAATGTATTATGGGTTTGTTCATTTATATACTGATTGACCTGATTATCGTTTTTGGGAATGCATTCGGTTCGCCATGATAAGTGACGTACCGAATCTGGGACAAACCTAATAATGAGCGGGAGAAGATGTACCTCATGAATGGTCATGCGACTCGGCTACCCCTGCCTCAACCGAACCCTCCCCTGCACGCCGGCAAAAACATTCCGACTGAAATCCTATTCGGAAGAAAAACTGGTGGAGACGGTATCCTTGAATCTCGACTGCCTGGAAAGCATAGTCGATTGGAACGCCGACAGGGGAATCCTTTTCCACCGGATAACCTCGGACCTGGTCCCCTTTGCTTCGCATCCGGTGAACCGGTGCGACTGGCCGAAAAAATTCCGGGAACGCTTTGAAGAGATTGGGAATAAAATTAAAGGTTATGGAATGCGCATCTCCATGCACCCAGACCAGTTCGTTGTGGTCAATTCAGACCGGGAAAAGGTCGTCAAGAGCGCGTTGAGGGAACTTGAGTATCATGGCCGACTACTTGATTTGATGAAACTGCCCGATAGCGCCATCGTCCAGATACACGTTGGCGGTGTCTATGGAAACAAGAAGAAGGCGAAGAAGCGTTTCATCCGCGAATGGAACAATCTCCCCAAGGTCGTTTCAAGACGGCTGGCCATCGAGAACGACGATAGAAGTTACTCTTCGCAAGACTGCATCGACATCCATGAAGAGACCGGCATCCCCGTGGTTTTTGACAACCTCCACCAGAAGGCCAACCCTGGCGATTGGGATTTCCAAAGGGCGTTTGAGACATCTTTGGCCACCTGGGACCAACAGCACGCCCCTCCGATAGTCCATTACAGCAGTCAGGCAAAGGGGCAAAGGACGGGAAAGCACGCTGAAACCCTGGACAAAAGGGATTTTTCCCATTTCATTGAGAAAACGAAGCACCGTGATTTCGACCTGATGCTTGAGATAAAGGACAAGGAGACTAGTGCGTTCAAAGCCATGAAAATCATCGCCAACTTCCGCGATGAGAAGAAAAGTGCGACCTGACCTTCACTTCACGACCTTGTTCCCCGACCTTTTCCATGCGATGAAGCCCCCCAGGACGTTTGTAATCTCCTCGTAGCCACCGGCCTTCAAGATGCTTGCCACCATGCTCGTCTTGACGCCCGAATCACAGTAAACCACCACGTGCTTGTCCTTGGGTATTTTTTCCAGATTTCCCTTTACGTGGCCTGCGTAGATGTTGACCGCTCCCTTGATGTGACCTTCGGAAAAGGATTCCTCATCACGTACGTCCAGCAGGAAGATGTCGTCCGAACCCATGTGCTCTTCCAATTCCACCACGGTCCACAGATTGAACTTTTCCGTCTCCATGGCCCCCTTGTACCAGTTCATGAAGCCGCCGGCCATGTACCCTTCGATGTTGTCGTAGCCGAGCCGTATGAGATGTCTCACCACTTCGTCGAGATGGGGCGTGTGGTCCTCCACGATGATGATGGGCTTTTTGTAATCCAGGACCCACCCGGCAAAGACCGGGACCATGTCCCTCATGATGCTGATGCTGCCTCTGATGTGCCCTCCTGCGAAGGCCTCGGGAGCACGTGTGTCGATTATCTGCGCACCGCCATCGCGGTGGCTTTTGACTTCCTGGATGTCCAGGGAATTGGGGTGTGGCAGGTTCCCCAGTATCGGAGCGCCTATCTTGTTGAGCTTTTCCATCATTTCAAAATAAGGTGGCATCGTGTGCTTTTCTTTGGTCTTTCTTCGAACGAATGCCTTCTTGCTCAGTGCGACCATCGGGTTGTTTTTCTTCTCGTAACCGATGGTGGTGACCTCGTGTTCGCTTATCCCGCCGCCGCATACGGACCCGGCCCCGTGAGCAGGATACACGAGAACGCCGTCTCCCAGGGGAAGCAGTTTGCCGTGTATGCTGTCGTAAAGCAAACCGGAAACCTCAGGCGTCTTTTCCGGACCGAAGAAATCGGTTCGTCCCACGTCGCCTGAAAATAGCGCGTCGCCGGTGAAAACAAGATAAGGCAAGGGCGATACCGCCAGGTCCCTCAGCACGATGGAGATGGATTCCATGGTGTGCCCCGGGGTATGCAATGTCTCCAGCTTCAACTGGCCTATCTCAAATTCGTCTCCCTGTCCTATGCCTTCTCCATAGGCAAAATCCATCTGCTTCCCGTGGAGAATCCTCGCCCCGGTCCTTTCGGCAAGTTCCAGGGAACCGATGACATAATCTTCGTTGCGGTGAGTTTCGAAAATGTGGGTTATCTTCATGTTGTATTCGTTGGCCAATTCCAAATATATCCCCACGTCCCTCCGGGGGTCTACAACAAATGCCTTGTTTCCCGAACCCACGAAATACGAAAAATGCGCTATCCCCTCGGCTTTTATCTGCTTGAATATCATCCTTTCACCGCTTCCCACATGGCGGTTTTTACTTTTTACATTATCCTTGTCGATGTAGTGCCATTCCAATGTAGTTATAACCCACGACCACAATCCCCCTTCCATGTCATTGAAAATGATGGAGCTCACCATGGTCGAATTCGCCAAGGAGATGAAGAAAGGGACCCCGGTAATTCTGCCCATAGGTGCCATGGAGGAACACGGCCGGCATCTGCCGCTGGCAACCGACACCTATCAGCCGCTTAAGATAGCGGACATGGTGGCTGAAAGGATTGGAGGAATCGTAGCCCCGCCGGTCCATTATGGAAACTGCTCGACGACGAGAAACTTCCCCGGGACCATCTCCGTGGACACGGAACCTCTTAGGCATTACGTCAGAGAGATACTCATGGAGTTTGGCAGGCACGGTGCCTCGACCGTCGTGGTGCTTAGCGGCCATGCAGGTGGGAGCCACATGGCTGCATTGAAGGAAGCCGGGAAGGACTTCGTGGAAAAGTACGACACAAAGCTCATGGTCCTTTCCGATTATGACATCGCCTACCGTTTGAAGGGTGAACTGAAAATTCCCGACAAGGACGGCCACGGAGGGATGATAGAGACCTCAAGGGTCATGGCGATACGGCCGGACCTTGTAAAGGAGGAGAAGAAGGACGAGATACCCGATTTCCCCCCCTTCAGGGTGCTGAAGCACCCCGAGGAGCATTTTCCTTCGGGCATAATGGGCTATCCCACAAGGTCAAACCGGGAATTGGGTGAGAAACTGAACGAAGCCATCGCCGGAGAACTCGCCAAGATCATCGAAAATATGCTGGAGGAATGAACATGGACGTGGAGGAAATGAAAAAATGGTCCGGCATCCGTGCCGCTGAACAGGTAGAAGACGGCATGGTCCTGGGGCTGGGAACGGGAAGCACGGTGAAATACGCCATAATCGAGATAGGCCGAAGATGTCGGGAAGGGGATGACATCCTTGGCATACCCACTTCGGAAAGCACTCGTCTCCTGGCCGAAAAGGTCGGCATTCCGCTGACCCGGCTTGAGGAGCACCCGAGCATCGACCTTGTAATTGATGGCGCCGACGAGGTCACCCCGGACTTCCAGCTCATAAAAGGGCTTGGGGGCGCTCTTACAAGAGAGAAAATAATCGCCTACGCATCCTCATCCATGACGGTCGTTGTGGACGAGACGAAACTTGTGGAAAAACTGGGTGAAAGGAGCCCCCTGCCGGTAGAAGTCGTTGCGGAATATGAATGTTATCTAAAGGAGCTACTGGAGGAAAAAACGGGAGGAAAGGGAAAAATTAGAAAGGAAAATGGAAAGACCTTCTTCACGGACAACGGGAACCCGATAATAGACATGACATTCCAAACCATTCACGACCCGATATACCTAGAAAGGGTTCTGAACATGATTCCCGGGGTATTGGAGAACGGCCTTTTCCTGAATATGGCTGACCGGGTAGTGATTGGCACGCCCGATGGAACCCGGGTCAGGAAGAAATCCTAGCTGCCTTTCTTAAACTTCTCCAGTTCCGCAATGTCCTTCTCGATGTCCTTGATCCTCTTTCCATTCTCTTTGATGAAGTAGTCCAGGACCTTGGCAAAATCTTCGGCAAGGAAGTACTTGTGGATGGGCCTGCCTTTGCCCTTCCCTTTCTTGTAATCCGTCTTGTCGACCCAGCCCTTCTCCCGGAGTTCCTGAATGGCAATGGACACTTCAGGTTGCCGGAGGTCCGTGGCTTTTTGTATCTCCTTGGAGGTTGTCTCATCCTTGGAACGGATGAATACCAACGTGTGGGCTACGTTGTGATGTAGGCCCGTCCTTTCGAGTATCGCTGCTAGATTTGCATCCTTTTTTTTCAGACCGTCGAAGCTTCTCATATTATTCACTGTCTCGATATAATTCACTACTTATTTAAATCATTATCGCATAAATTTTTACAAATTGGAAATGTGAAAATGTCCGTTTCTGCCAACAGTTTAATATATGATAATGAATAACCTGCCTTCCCTATCCGAGGCGAAAGCAATGAAGATGCCACGTAGAATAAAAGGTTACTGTCCCAACTGCAAGACCCACAGAGAGATGGAGGTCGAGCGCGTCAAGAGGCGACCTCCCAGCGAAATGAAGTGGGGTCAGAGAAGATTCCGTAGGGTCATGAAGGGATACGGTGGTTTCCCAAGGCCGAAGCCTTCTGGCGAGAAGCCAACGAGGAGGGTGTGGCTGCGTTACCGCTGCAAGGAATGCAAAAAAGCCGTTCAGCCCAAATGTTTCAGGGCGAAGAGATTCGAGTTGACGGAGTGATAACATGGCGGAAAAGAAGGTCGGAAAGTTCATAAAGGTAAAATGTACGGATTGCGGGAACGACCAAGTCACCTTTTCAAAACCCGCATCACAGGTCACCTGCCAGGTATGCGGAGCGACCCTGGTCAAGTCAAGAGGCGGACTGGGTAAGATAGTCGGCGAATACCTTGGAGACGTAGAGTAGCATGCCAAGCACTTATGACTATCCCGAAGAAGGCGAACTCGTCGTCTGTTCCGTAAGCAACGTAAAGTCCTTCGGGGCCTTCGTAACGCTGGATGAATATGACGACAAAGAAGGATTCATTCACGTTGCAGAAATCGCCACGGGATGGGTGAAATACATACGGGACCACATCAGGGAGGGGCAGAAGGTCGTCTGCAAGGTCCTCAACGTGGAAAAAAAGAAGGGGCACATCGACCTCTCGCTCAAGCAGGTCAACGAACACCAGAAGCGGGACAAGATACAGCTTTGGAAGAACGAACAGAAGGCCGACAAGTTGTTATCGCTTTTGGCAGAGGAACTGGGAAAGGACTTGGACGAGGTCTTCAGTGATTTTGGAACGGACCTTGTTGAGAAATACGGCAGTTTGTACGCCGCCTTCGAAAAGGGGTCCATGGGTGCAAAACGACTTGCCAAGGACGGCATAGAAGGTGATTGGGTGGAAACCTTTGTCGAGGTATCCAAAGCGAACATCGCACCTCCCCAAGTGAATGTCACCGGCATTTTTGAACTTAGCCACACGGCGGGCAACGGCATCGAAATCATCAAGGAGTCGATACTGGAAGCCCTTGATGCCATAAAGGACAATGAATACGTTTCCATCAACTACCTCGGAGCCCCGCGATACCGCGTGGAAGTGACGGCTGAGGATTACAAGGAAGCGGAGAAGATGCTTCATGAAGCCGTCGAAGCGGTTCTCAACGCTCTCAGGGAAAACGGCGGAACGGCGAAGTTTGTAAGGGACGAGTAGATGAAGAACGTCAGAAAATGCCCGTCCTGCAAAACATATACCCTGAAGGAGACATGCGGCAAATGCGGGAACACCACGGTGAGCCCTGACCCGCCGAAATACTCCCCGGAAGACCGATACGCATCTTATCGAAGAAAACTTATTCAAAATCAAACGGAGAATGACGACAATGGAAAAGATAATAGTTAAATTTCACGAAAAACCCGAACTCAATGACCCGATACTCATCGAAGGGCTTCCCGGCGTTGGCAACGTAGGCAAACTTGCAGCCGACCACATGGTGGACGTGTTGGGCGCCAAGCCCTTGGCAACGATATATTCCAAGCACCTTCCTCCCCAGGTCCTCATCAACGAAGAGGGGGTCATCCGGCTGGTATCCAACAAACTACATTATTACAAACACCCGGAGGGGAATGACCTGGTCATCCTCACCGGAGATTATCAAGGCATGAACCCCGATGGGCAATACGACCTCTCGTACGAGGTGCTGGACATCCTCAATGAACACGGATTGAAGGGCGTTTACACCCTGGGCGGCTATTCCGTCGGCAAGATGATTGACACGCCCAAGGTACTGGGTGCCGCAACGACTCTCGAATACGTAGAGAAGATGAAGGAGGTCGGCGTGGAATTTTCAAAGAACGAACCGGGCAACGGCATCGTCGGGGCCTCGGGCATAATATTGGGACTTTCCCAGATGATGGGCATACCCGGCGTCTGCCTCATGGGCGAAACCTACGGATACTTCGGCGACCCCAACGGAGCCAAGGCCGTCCTCGAGATACTGATGAAAATCCTTGAAATTGACATTGATTTCTCCTCACTGGTTGAAAAAGCCCAAGAGGTCGAACTCCTCACAAAGAAACTCAAGGAGCTTGAGGCGGTCAACGAGGCAAAAGAGGAAGGCACCGAGCATCTCGGCTACATCGGTTGATTTTCTCAGCTACGTCCTGTCACCCTGCACGCTGCATTCATTGGGCCCGAGTAAGCACCGACTCAGCATTTTCCCAATTGCGTAATTCAATGCCCGACCAATGCTCAATAGACCTCTTCCTCTTTTTCATCAGCAGGGGCTTCCGACTCTTCGGCTTGGGGTTCTTCCTGGGGTTCTTCCTCGCCTTCGATGTCCGATAGTTCCTCGTAATCGTCCAGGGTCGCAACTTCCTCGATCTCTACCTCGTCTTCATCTTCACCCTTCCTCCCCTTGGCAATGATGAGAATGGCGACCACGGTTATCACGATTAGAAGGAGCAGTCCGCACAAGGCAAAGACGACCCAAAGCAAGGACGTGGATTCCTCGCTCGCGGTTGTTCCCGAAGACTCCAGCATATCCTGAGCATTCCCCTCGTTGTCATATGCAACGACTTTGACGTAGTATTTCTTCCCTTCGTCCAGTCCCGTAAGCGTTGCAGAGGTCTGTGTCGTATTGACCTCGGGAGAACCGGTTAGGTCCTGACCGTCGGATTCTTCGCTGATGAAGACGTGATAATAGGCGATGCCCGAATTGTCGGCGGGTTCGTCCCACGAGACATAGAGTTCATCGGTCCTGTCGGTGGCATCGACGTCAACGGGAACCACGGAAGGAGGCGTCGTATCCGAGGGTACCGCGGAGATGGTGTTTGTGTTAGAATCTATGTTCCAATGCGCATCTTGTGCCCGAACGGCAAAGGAGTAAAGCTCGTCGTTGAGAAGTCCTCCGACGATGTAGCCCGTGGTTTCCGAAACGTTGAGGTAGGGTTGGCTGAAATCGATGGACATGCCTCCCTGGGACATGTATATCAGATACCGTATCGGCTCGCTGTCGTCCGTGGCGGGGTTCCAACCCAGGGCCAATTCTCCCCCTTCCTGCGTGTCAATGACGCTCTGCAATCCGCCAAAGTTGGGAGGCGTGTTGTCCGGTGCTTCTCCCAGGGTTGCTGAACGTTCGACGGTGTTCGTGTCCTCATTGCCACGGCTGTCTTCGGCCCTTACGACGAAATAGTACGTCGTACCTGCATCCAGGTTCTTGATTATCGTCGTGTTCTTGAGGGTGGTGACAGCAGGATTGGAAAAGTTCTGCCCGCCGGATGACTTGGCATAATAAATGTTGTAGCCGATGGGTGGGTTGTCGTCTGTGGCATAGGTCCAGTTAAGCTGAACTTCCGTGCCGCTTTCCAAAGGCCTTGCTTCTTCGAGTCCGGCAAAGGACGGGGGCGTCGTGTCCGGTTGACGGACCATTGCGCCCTTGACCACCTCGTTGCCATCCTCGTTTCCCGCCGTATCCTCGGCTCTTACGACGTAATAATAGGTCAGGCCGGTTGTGAGGCCGGAATACTCGTATGAGGAATCCTGCGTGGTTGCCGATGCCGTTCCGAAATTGAAGGAACCGATGTCCTCCTGCTGGCTCATGTAAATGTTGTATGTGACCGGGGACGAGGGGTCCGTTGTTGCGTTCCACTCCAGAAGAATGGAATTTCCCGTCCCTGCATCGGTTACGTTGGCAAGTCCGTCGAAAACGGGTGCGTCAAGGTCAATGAAGGTCGGTGTTGCGGAAAGTTCAACGGTATTTGCATCCTCGTTGCCCGGGTAATCCTGGGCCCTGACGACAACGAAATATTCCACATCGTTGGTAAGCCCGGTAAGCATGATGCTCAGATTCTCCGTGGAGGCATGAGGCGTTGAAAAGTCCTGTCCCCCCGTGGTCTGGCCAAGATAAACGTTGTAAGAACACGGTTCGGAATCGTCCGTGGCCGCGTCCCAACTGACGTCGAGACTTCCGCCTTCTCCGTTGTCCGTCACGCTCTGGACGCCGGCAAAGGTTGGCGGCGTGGTATCAGGCAAAGGCGTGCCCGACTCCTCTACGTCGTTGGCATCCTCATTTCCCGCTGCATCCTCCGCCCTCACGACGAAATAATACGCTTGTCCTTGCGTCAATCCGGAAATTCTAAACATAGTGTCCGTGGTAGAATATGATGCGGTTGCGAAGTTCTGCCCTCCGGATGCCGCTGCCATGTATATGTTGTAAGTGATGGGCGTCGAAGGGTCTTCCGCCGGCTGCCACATGAGGTCCAGGTCCGCTCCCGTTCCCACGTTGGCTACGGTTTCTATGCCGGAAAACGCGGGTGGTTGCGCATCCGTCACATTGAAAGAAACGTTCTGCATCTCGCCCCAGTTTCCCGCTTCGTCCTGTGCATGAACATAAACTACGTAGGTCCCAAGGTCGAAGCCCATTACATCGATTACAGCATTCATGTCCTCCGAATCGCTGTTGAGATTTCCGTCCTGCGGGAAGAGAGATTCCCCCTCGCCGTACGTACCGACGTTGTCTATGAAATATTCCACTTGGGCGATGTCAGACCCTCCTGCATCCGAATCATCGGCTACGCATTCGAGGATGACTTCGGGAGCGCCGTTGGTCGGGTCGGGATTCACTCCTAGACCGGTCACGGCGGGTCCAAGGTCGTCGATTACATTGACGTAAACGCTTTCAAAAGGCCCCCAATTGTTGTTCAGGTCCCTGCCGTGAACGAATATTTCGTGGGTGCCCGAACCATAGTCGCCGATGAAGTCCTCGGCGCTGAATGTTTGCGTAACGTTTTCCGTTGTCTCATCGGCTCCTCCGTTGACGAAAAGCATGCTGTCTCCATTGCCGGCAATGCCCACGCCATCAACGAAATATTCAGCAGAAACGATGTTCTCGCCGGAAAATCCCACCGAGGAGATGGTGGCGTTTAGGTAGAAGGAAACGTCAGAAAAATGAACCGTCTCCGGGTCAAGAAGCGGTCCCACCGTTACGATGGGTCCGTCCTGCAATACCTGGAATGAGGTCGATTCATAGTCACCCCATGTCTCAATCATGCCTCCCTGGGTCGTTACTGATTTGCCGTGAACGAATATCTCATAGAGACCGGGATTGAGCCCCAGGTCTTGGGGTACGAACTCCGCATAGAACAGCCGTGTTTTGTTGAAAAGTTCGTCATTGGAAGTCATGGTGATGCCCGTTCCGTCCGGTCCTGGAGTATCGCCGTTGGGCACTACGAAGAATTCGGCGTCAAATAGCCACTCATTGCCCTGAACACGCATTTCCGATTCGACGCGTATGGTTTTCTCCCTTGATGCTGACTTTGGTTCTACCGTCAACCATTGGACGCTTGCGTCCTGGGGCTCGGTGGAAACCGGTCCCTTTGCCAATGTGAATGCGGCTAGGCAACTTGCGCTGGTCATCATCAAGAACAAAGCCACTGCCAATATCCCTTTCGTTTCACTTTTCATGGTATTCCTCCGTGATAAGGGAAAATCCGATATCAATAATAAAAAGGTTGTTGTACATGCATTGCATAATCGTCCATGTGGGGACGACCAAAGGCAAAGGTTTAATCCCCCATTCCGTTAGAAGGTAGCGATAATATGATTGACAGGTCGGTGTTGAAAGAAACGATTGAGGGCTATGACCTTGATGATGTTACCGTTGCAATGGTCGCTTCGCACAGTGCGCTCGACGTGTGCGACGGAGCCGCCGAAGAGGGGTTCAAGACCTTGGCCGTTTGCCAGAAAGGACGCGAAAAGACCTATCGGAACTACTTCAGGACCCAATGGGGCGAATCGGGGAAACGCGAAAGGGGCTTTGTGGACAAGGTCATGCTTCTGGATAGGTTCAAGGACGTGCTTTTGGAGGAAAACAAGTCACAACTCAAGGCCATGAACACGATATTCATCCCCAACCGCTCCTTTACGTCTTATGCACCCATAAGCGAGATAGAAGATGATTTCGACGTCCCAATGGTGGGTTCCAGAAACATGCTCCGGTCGGAAGAACGGGGCGAACAGAGGGACTACTACTGGCTCCTGGAGAAAGCCGGCATCCCCTTCCCCGAAAGGATCCACGACCCAAAGGACATTGACTCCCTGGCCGTGGTCAAGCTACCCCACAAGGTCAAGAAACTCGAAAGGGGTTTTTTCACGGCGGCTTCATACGACGAATACAAGAAAAAAGCCGAGTCCCTCTTGAAGCATAACGTCATCACCGAGGAGGGGTTGAAAAATGCCGTTGTTGAAAAATACATCATCGGCCCGGTGTTCAATTTCGATTTCTTTCATTCGCCCATCGAAGATGAGATGGAGCCCCTGGAGCTTCTGGGCATAGACTGGCGCTTTGAAACGTCCCTGGACGGGCACGTTCGTCTTCCGGCCCCGCAGCAGATGACCCTTCTTGACCAGCAGAGGACGCCGGAATACACCGTCTGCGGGCACAACTCGGCAACGCTTCGCGAATCGCTTCTGGAGAAAGTTTTCCCCATGGCGGAGAAATTCATTAAGGCCAGCAAGGAGCATTACGGCAAGGGCATAATCGGCCCATTCTGCCTGCAGACGTGCGTGGACAAAGACCTCAATTTCTACGTATATGACGTCGCACCACGCATCGGCGGGGGCACGAACGTGCATCTATCCGTGGGACACCCCTACGGGAATGCTCTTTGGCGGAAACCCATGTCATCGGGCAGACGACTGGTCATGGAGATAAGACGGGCCATTGAGAAAGACAGGTTGATGGACATAATTACCTGATTCAAATTTCGGTGACCACGTTCACCTTCTCTCCGCATTCAGGACACCGGTCCGCATTTTTGCCAACGACCTGAGCAAGGAACCCTCTCCGGCGGATTATCAGCGACCCGCATTTGGGGCAAAGGGTGTTTTCCATGTCCAGGTCCGGGCTGTTTCCAACGTAAACGTGACGCACGCCGGCTTCGTCGGCTATGTCCCTGGCCTTCATCAGCGTTTTTCTCGGCGTGGAGGGGACTTGGGTCATCTTGTAATCAGGATGAAAGCGGGAAAAGTGCAGCGGCGTATCCTCCCCAAGCTCGTTCGCCACCCACTTGCAAAACTCCCGTATTTCCGAAGGGGAATCGTTGTATTGCGGGATTATCAAGTACGTCACCTCCAAATGAATGTTCAGTTCCCTTGCCAAAACGCATGACTCGAGAACCTTTTTCAACCGGGCACTGCATACCTTTTCATAGAACTTCTCGGTGAATCCCTTCACGTCGATGTTCATGGCATCGAGATGGGGGGCCAGTTCCCGGAGGGGGTCTTCTTCAATGAATCCGTTGGAAACGTAGCAGGTTGCCAATCCCCTCTCCTTGAGAAACTTGGAGGCGTCCCGGGTGAATTCGTACCAGACCGTGGGTTCATTATACGTCCAAGCGACGACCTGCGAACCCGATTCCCTTGCCTTTTCCAGCACTTCTTCCTTTGTGGTCTTTTTCAACCAGGGAACCGGTGGCTTCGCGTTGCTCATCTCGTAATTCTGGCAATGAAGGCATCGGAGGTTGCACCCTGCGGTTCCCAGCGAACCAGGAAGAAAGTGGAAAAGTGGTTTCTTTTCGATGGGGTCAACAGACCAACCATAGGCGTGCATGCCATATACCAGTGAATGAAGGGTGCCGTCCCGATTCTCCCTGACGCCGCACAAGCCCCTTTCACCCGCATCCATGACGCAGTGATGCCCGCATAGGTCACAACGGACCTTCTTTTCGCCGACCTTTTCCCAGAAGGATGCTTTCTTCAGTCCTGGATAGCTTGAACCCACTTCTCTCATGAAATCGCATACGAACTTACAAGATTTTAATCTTGGGGTTTAGGTTAAATATCGCAATTCCGTTGACGTGCCGTGGTCGAAATAAGAAAGATTACCGACGTCGTCCAAGGTGGCGATTTCTCTCTGTCCGTGGAGATTTTCCCGCCACGGAACGGAAAGGACCCCGACATCATTCTTGAAAAACTTCACAAGCTCAGGGAACTAAACCCCGACTGGGTCTCGATAACCAAGGGTGCCATGGGCTCCATGCGGGGGGGAACGACGCCCC